>CAZCDO010000162.1:0-9384 GCA_964497135.1 uncultured Verrucomicrobiota bacterium | reverse complement strand
TCGCGCGGCGATCAGGACCTCGGCGACCTTGGCGGCTTTGCGTGAGAATAATCGGCGTTCTCACTTCTTCGGCGTTGCCGAAGAAATTTGTCTTACACCCCCCCAGACACGAGCGTGTTTTTTTATTGCCCATATGGCCAACTTCTGGTACATATCACCACAGAACGATCCATTATAGCCCGTTCCGGAGGACAACATGACCCAGGACGCCACTCTGCACATCAAGCTGAACCGCGCGACGGATGAAAAGCTGAAAAAATTGGCCTATGCCCGCGAAAAGAGCAAAGGCCAACTGGTCCGCGAAGCAATCTCAGCCTGTTATCAAATGGCCCTCGATGATTTACCGCTGGCACAGCGCCAAGCGCTGTCCGCCTTTCAAGGAGGATTTATCAGTCTCGGCAAACTCGCCAAGGCAATGGGAATGCACGTTCTGGAAATGCGAGGCTGGCTGACAGAACACGATATCGCGCCCATGGCCGCCTACCAGGACGAGGATGCGTCCCATGCCTGACTCCAAAGGCGCGCTGTATTTCGACACCGTTACACTCAGTAATTTCGCCCTCGCCGGCTCGATCCCCTTACTCGTTTCCCGCTATGGTCGTCGATTACACCTCACTTCGGCGGTTCTGGACGAGGTGCTCGACGGCCTGGTGGCCGGGTACCCGGCGTTGGCGGAAATTGAAGTTGCACTCCAGTCCGGCAAATTCAGACTGGCCAGCCCTCTGACCGGGATTGAACGTCAACGTTACCGTGAACTATTGCGAACAATGGCACCGGGCGAGGCCGCCTGCATTGCCTGCGCCAAAGAACGGGGCGGAATCGTGGTCACGGACGACCGGGTTGCCCGAAAGTGTTGCTCGGAGCGAAACCTGCGCTTCACCGGGACCGTTGGCATTTTGAAAGCCAGTTGCCGCGACGGAACCCTTTCACCCGACCGGGCGGATGCCCTTTTATCGGCCATGATTAAAGCGGGATACCATTCCCCCGTGCATCGCATCAGCGACCTGCTCGGTTGATGGCAATTCCGAGAAATCGCACGCCAAGGATGAGATCCATTCATCCCGCAGGCTTCAGGGGGGATGAGACGGCCCTTCTTCGCCCGAATGGCTACTCAGCGACTCCACTGCCGGCGGACGGCGGATCAAACAGCCACGATACTCGAGACGGGTGCAGGGGCGTTTTGTGTCTGTTTCCGATATTGTTGGTGACTATTTGCACCTCCCTCCCCCCGGCGAGGGGGAGGGCCGGGGAGAGGGGGAACCGCCCAAACGATGCCCGGGTTTCCAACGATCCCCCTCACCCTACCCTCCCCCTCGCCGGGGGGAGGGAAAACTTGCTTCTCGTGCAATACATTCGGAAGTCACTGGGGAGGGCAGGCCGTTCTTCGCGTTGCCCGCCCTGAGAAGCCATTCGGGCGGAGCAGGGCGACTCCGCGTGAAAACAATCCGATCCAGATGACTTTGGAGCTTGGGTGTTGACTCACTTACTCAACTTTCCAAAACCCTACCGCTCCGATTCCGGAATATGGACCGCCACAAATGCCGTCAACCCGAAACCGGCCCCCGGCATGCCTTTGGGACGGACGCGATCCGCAGCATGTCCATTTAGATTCGCATACAGCGTGGATCCATCGGCGCTCAATTTGACCCCATAGGTTCCCCCGGGTACATAGCCGTATTTCGTCTCGAACGCCTCCCGCAGAAAGGCGATGACTTTCCGCTGTCCCGTCGCGATCGCATATTGAATAATGGGTGTCCCCAGCGAAGGGGCGCCCCCATGGGCTCCGGGCATAAAATACAGGTACCGTTCATCCGGCGACAATACGCAGACCGTGCTGTAATCGCCCGCGCCAAAATCCGGTCCCAGCGCAACCATTTCATCCTTGGCCGGAGAATACCGGAATAGAACGCCGGGCGACATGGAAACCCCGTAAATAAAGCCGTCTTTGGATTCCGCCGTTGAAGACCGCATCCCTTTATTGGGTACGGTTGAGCGCGTCTGGACCAGATTGGTCTGGGTGTCAACCTTCCAAAGCGCACCACCGGGCCCGTTGAAAAAAATCGAACCATCCTGGGCCAGTGAAAAATTGCGATTGAATCCCATCGATCCATCCGGCGCCTTATACACCCTCTTCCCCGTGGCGAGATCGATGGCGCAAAGGGCATTCGAGCCGGTCTCCAGATTGCACCACCAGAGATTACGCTTGCGATCGATGAGACTGGTCGCCGAGCAACGGGCGGGGGGGAAGGAGCCCACCAGGGATGCTTTTTCCGTCCGGGGATCGTACCGATATAATTGTCCGCCCGTCACGGCGTCGGACCATTTATATTGGGGCTTGTTCGCCTGGTTCCCATCGTTCAGGGTCCCGCTGAAATAAATCCCGCCGTCGGCTCCTTCATCAATCCGGGCATGGACTTTCGCCCAGGTTGACTCGCCTTGCTTGCGGGGCACGATGGTGTTGAGATCGACGATCTGCTTCAACACCCGGCGGACCGGGTCCCACTCATACAGATAGGCATGCGATTTGCCGCCGGCATCATCCCCATGATCGCCCAGTCCCACATAGACCCGGCCATTGGTGGCCACGCAAATATCGCCCCAGGATGACCATCCCGTTCCATTCAGGGCCCGGTTCGGCAAGTCCCCATGATACGCCAGATCCACCGTGGGCGCTTCCTGGGCCACGACGAAGTCGGCAAAACCGGGCTTGGCCCGGCTGGCCTCAACCGCCGCCGGCACTTTCAAAAACAGGTCGCTCCGGATCTTGACCGTACCGTGCTTGGCCCCTTTCAGCGGCGGGGGCCAGGCTTGATTGTCCGCCGCAAAAACCCTTCCCGCCAGCCCCACCACCAACGCCAACACAACCGAACCCAGACACACAGCGAATCTTTTTTTCATAAATAAATCCATCCTTTTAAAGGCCGACATCAAATCCCTGCTAATTCCTCAAACATACCCAACGCGGGCTTCGCCCACAATCCAATTCCCCGTTGTTGCAGGCCGGCCTCTGCGCCCGGCATCCGAGGATCTCCCTCTCCAGACGCTCGCCACAGGGCGGGCCGACATCGATTGATCGGCTCTTACTGTAAATGCTGTGGGGTAACAGATTTAGGGCCATTTCAAAGCGATCGAAAACCAAGGGATGTCTCGCGGTAGAGTGCGCCAGATTCAGATCGAGTTAAACCAGAGTGAAATTTGTATCTATTTCTGGATATTGTCGGTGACGCTTGGCACCTCCCTCCCCCCGGCGAGGGGGAGGGCCGGGGAGAGGGGGAACCGCCCAAACGATGCCCGGGTTTCCAACGATCCCCCTCACCCTACCCTCCCCCTCGCCGGGGGGAGGGAAAAACTTGCTTCTCGTGCAAAACATTCGGAAGTCACTGGGGAGGGCAGGCCGTTCTTCACGTTGCCTGTCCTGCGAAGTCCCGCTTTAGAGAGAGACTTCGCGGGTCCGATGGTTGAGGTACTAGACATCATCCCTCAACCGGCGCTTTCTTGAGAAAGGGAAAAATCGTCACCGCCAACCGGGATTTCGTTTCACGGATGCACACCGAGTCCTGCGCCTCCGACCGTTCAATCTGGAGATCTTCCGTCGCACCGAATTTCACATCAAACGCCTCGATGCAGGTGATGCAAAGATGACGGCTCGCCGGTTCGACCGGCGCCATCCGCAGAAGCGGCATGGTGCCGTGCACCTCCCCTCCCGAATGAATACGGGCTTGAAGCTCCGTCGTCGCCGTGATTACGCCGGGCGCATGGAAACGGATACGACTCCCGGCTTTCCGGCCGCTTCCGACAAACGTGTTCGCACCCGCGGGCTGAACCGGGAAACCGGTATGGAACAACAGCGTGGGCGTGAGGGGCTTTTCGCTTTCCACGGAATCGACGACGATCCACGCATTCGGGCGGATATAGATCAAATGCCGCCGGAGTTGGCGCAATCCCAGTTCCTCCGGATAGGCCAGGGTCAAGTTCGCGACCCCATAATCCCACGCCCCATGATGCTCAACCTGTTCCAGGAAGGGATACCGGCGGCGCTGACGGTAGGGCAGATCTTCGAACCACTCCGATTTCTCGCCATATTGTCCGACCTCATTGATGAGCAGCGTGTTATGAAAGGCCGTATTTTTGTAGACATACCCCGGATGCGTGAGGATCCATTCTCCCTGCGAGAAGATCTGGACTTCCCCATTGTTCGGTTGCATGTGCCCGCCGCCGAGCGGATGCCCGTAAAGTCGGGCCGCATGGTGCCCGACATTCGGGCCGCATTTGAAGGCGCAGGCCGATTCGGATCCGCTCCAGTCGCCGCGCATGACCACGATGCCATAATCTTCCATCAGGTCAAAAGGCGGTCGGTCGAGGGGCGCAACGGCCTTGACTTCCGGATCGTAGAGCAGCAGGGAAAAAGGCCCCATACCGATGAAACCGCTGTTCAGCAACTCATCCGCCAGCCACTGCGCGGTCCCGTCCTTCGCCGCAGTGGCAATGACCCGCAGAACCGATTCGAGCCCAAAAACATTGCCGTGGGCATCGCCCTGCATAAAAAAGGCGTCATCCGCCTTCCACGTGGCGCGGGGAAGGGATTGCGCGTGCAACGACAGCGCGTACCGCGAAAACCAGGGGGTCGTACCGTACAGGTCAAATCCAAACAGCTCCTCCGCCAGAAGAAAATTCACCGTAAGATAGCTGGCATAATACCCGCCGTACATGATGCCTTCCGGCGACACCCCATCGGGCCCGAGGGCCTGACTTTGACAGCGCATCTTCTCCCAGGCCATATTGGCCAAGGGGCCGACCTCGGGCCGCTCGCCATAGAGGCAGGCGGCGGTGGCGGTGATTCCGCCCAAGACGACCGCGGAGATATTCCACGTGTAGCCGAACGGTTCACCGGCGCGATACGTCGCCCATTTTTCAAAGACGTGGCGCGTGCGCTGATACAGCGTTTCGACATGGCGACGGCGCGAAGCTTCATCGAAATCGTGCCACAGCCAGTCGAGGGCAAGGGCAAAACCCTGCGCCCAGTGGCCGTATATCAACGAGTCGCCCCAGTCTTTCTCATCGGACAGCCGTTGCATCAGATAATCGATACGGGCCTTGTATTTCGGCTCTTCGGTCAGGCGGTAGAGAAACGCCAGACTGATCAGATGCCCCCCGATGCCGCGAACATCGAAGACGGAATAAGGCGTCCCCATGAGAACGTCGGGAAGCGTGACGGTCAATAGCGATTCCCCGTCGCGTTGCTGGAGTTCAAACGCCGTCTTCCAGGGTTCAAACCCGAGTCGTTCGCGCAAGAGCCCGAACGGATGCCGGATACACAACAGGCGCGGGTGGACCCCCAGCAACCCGCATTCGAGGGGCGTGGCGCTATTAATGATATCGGACGCGGCAATCGCCATAGTGGCGGGCGAAACAGTCTGGGAATTTGCGATCATGCGATGACTCTCCCTAAAATCACACCACCGGGAGGAGATCCCTCACCGGTTCCGTGAAAACAAAAACTCGCGCCCGATATCGTCCTGGGATTTCAGGGCGAGCCCTTTCTCTTCAAGCCGGCAGACCAGATCCGATATGTTTTCGCCTTCCACCGAATGCATTTCGGCCACGATATGATCGATCCGATCCAGCACGGCATCCGGCAGCCCCCTAAAAACCCCATATTCCGAACCCTCGATATCGATCTTCAGGATGTCGATTTTTTCGAGGCGATTCCGGTTCATGATTTCCTGGATCGTGAGGGTCGGAACGGTTATCGAGTCGGGTCCCTTATACACCGCTGAATTTCCCATTTGGGCGCTGGCCGTAACGTAAAACGGGATGGTGCCGACGCGATCGCTGACGGCTGCCGCGCAGGGTTTGATCCGATTTTCATCGAGCTGATTGCCGGCCATATTTCTTTGCAGCGCCTGAAAATTTTTCGGCAGGGGCTCGAAGGCATAGATGATGGCATTCGGATACTGGGCATAGGCGTACAAAGAGTAATAGCCCTGATAGGCGCCCAGATCCAGGATCGTTTGGGCGCTGACATCCATCCGATACACCTCTTTGCCGAAAACCTCGTACAGGCTGGACAAATTTTCGAGGGTCACGTCCTCGAAGGTAAAGCGGTGTCCTTTAAATCGGATTCGGACCCGGGTGGGCGCATTAAAGGCCAGAATGGCGATCAGTGAAAACCGGTTGTTCACGCGGCCCATAAACCGGAAGAATCCTTTCAGATTGACCGGCTGGGTGAGTTTCCCGGCGATGTAAATCCAGGTCCTCAAATTCATGGGGAATCCCCGGAACCCTTGGGCGGCTCAGGCGGAACGGGCAAAGCCACGGCAGCCGGTTCATTCGTCGGCGTGGCGGGAATCGTCTCCGCCGTTTTTTCGACCGGCTCGGATTTGGGCGGTTCAGGTTCCCGGACCCGTATCGGAGCCGGCTCCGGGGCAACCGGAATCGGCGCCACCGATGGCGGGGGCACGGGGCTCGGATCAACCGTCGTGGACGACGGAGGAGACACGGTCGGCTCCGCGGGAACCACCGCACTCGGTTCGGTCGGCGCGGGGGCTGGCACCGATCGCGACCGGCGCATCGAATACCCAATCAGCAGGGCGATGATCGCCACCAATACAACCAGGCTCACCCGAATTCCCCAACTCGAACCCGCCCGGACGGGCTCCGGCAGGGCCGCCACCGGGGTGGGCGGCTCCACACTGGAAACGGCCGGGGTCAGGACCGGGCTCGCCGGTGCCAGAGCGGGCTTTGGCTCAACGGAACCGGATTTGGCCAGATCCGCAATCTTCAACCGCGCCAATTCGAGTTCGGTTTCCTTCCGGCGAAGTTTCTCCTGCAATTCCCGATTCTGAGCCGTCAACTCCACCACCCGTTGGGCTGGATCGCCAGCTTCACCCGGCGGCGGATCGCCCAGCGGATGCCGGATCGAAGGCTTGATCGGGGCCGGCGGAGCCGGTTTGTCGCCAGGAATCGTCAACGACGTCTGACACCGCGGACAGGCAACCGTCTGTCCGGCCGCGGAAGCTTTGACCTTCAGCCGGGTTTTACATTGATGACAGGCAAATTCGATCATTATTCCCGCCCTTAAATCGTGACCAAAACATCCTTTAAGGATCGTTTGGGCACATGATGGATCCCGTGCTCATCCCGCCAATACCGAATATCGTCGTCTTTGACCGTCTCCAAAACCACGGTCTCAACCGGCTTGCCCAACGCCAAAACCAATAGTATTTCGTAACGCTCCGGCAGGTTCAACGCCCGGCGCAACGGCTCGCGTTGAACCGATCCGATCATGCACCCACCGAAGCCCAATTCGGCGGCGCCCAACAAAATACTTTGCGCCGCGATACCGTGATCCACTCCGCTCGATTTACTGATCGTCGTGTCGCCCAGAATCAGGATGTAGGCGGCCGGCCGCTCCCCTTCCACCGGCCCGCCCCACCCTTTCAGGTAGGCGGCCCAGGCGAGATGCGGAAAAATCAAGGCATTGCGCTCCGGGGTCGCTGAAATCAGGTATTTCAAGGGCTGAAGATTGCCGCCGGACGCCGATAACCGCCCCAGATCCACAAGTTCCTTCAGAGTGGCCTCATCCATCGGCACATCCTGATGAAAACGGCGGAAGGTCCGGTTTTTTAAAATTAATTCGCGCAAGGCCATCCCTCCTCCTCTTATTCCGGTTTGGACGGAATTTGCTTCAACAGGGACCGGAACCGGACATCGTTCCGGATCGAACGCAAATCCTCGTCCCGTCGCATCCACTCGATATTGTCATACCCCAAGGCGATGGCTTGTTGCAGGGCTTCAAACGCTTCGTTGGGCTTTCTCAACAGGGCCAGACTGCACCCCAGATTATACCAAACCAGGGCATCGCCCGGGCACAACTGCCCCAATTGCTGGTCCAATCGCAGGCCATCCTCATACCGGCCCACCCGGGTATAAAAATCGGCCAGCGCCTTGATCAGGAGGATGTCCTGCGGAAGCCGCCGGAACAATCGCTCCAGAAATTCAAGCTCGATCAGATCGTCGGCCGTTATCTCGTTTGTTCTCTCGTCCATATCGCTCACTTCATCCCGCGGTCGTAGCCATCGCCAAGGCCCGTTCCCCCAGCATCCGGCCGGCCGCCCGGCATTCCGCCAACACCCCCGCATCCGGCGCATAATTCGATAACAAAGGGTCCCGCACCGGGTCAACCTTCATTTGCTTGAGCAGGTCTGCCACCTCTTGCGCCCCATTCTTGCCCCAGCCGTAGGACCCAAACGCGAACCCGATCTTTCCGATCGGTCGCAAGCCCTTGAGATAGATCAACCCCGCCGCGACTTCCGGCATCATCCCCATGTTCAGGGTCGGCGTGCCCACCGCCAGGCAGGCGGCATCCAGCACCTCGGTCGCCTGCACGGTGATATGATCCGTCCGGGCTTTCAACAGCTTGACCGTCACCCCCGGCAAGGCCGCACCATCCACAATCGCCAGTGCCATGGCCTCCGTACTTCCCCACATCGAATCGTAAAGGACCACCACCTTGGCCAGGGGCTTGCAAACCGACCAGTCCCGATAAGCCTGAATGATCCCCCCGACGTGGTTTCGCCAGATCAACCCATGACTGGGCGCGATCATCTCGATCGGAAGCCCCGCCGCCCGATCCAGGACCTTCGTCACCTGTTTCCCGTAGAGCATGATGATGTTGGCGTAATACGTCCGGGCTTCCGCCATGACCGTCGACAGATCGTCCTGGTCGTCAAACCGGTGAACCGTGGCATAGTGCTGGCCAAAAACATCCATGGAAAACAGGAGCTTCTCCTCCGCCACATAGGTGAACATCGATTCCGGCCAGTGGGCCATCGGCGTATCGATGAACTGCAGGGTATTGCGGCCCAGCGACAGGGTCTGGCCGTCGGAGACCGGCTTGATTTTCCAATCCGTTCCGCCTTGATATCGCCGCAGGGTATCCAGGCATTTGGCATTACAGACCAGTTCAGCCCGGGGACAAGCCTTCAAAATATCCGTTATCCCCCCGGCATGATCGGGCTCGGCATGATTGCAGACGACATAATCGATCCGGGCCGGATCGACGATTTCCGAAATCATCTCCAGCAAATGCCCTGAATAGGGCGCCTTGACCGTATCGATCAGGGCGATCTTTTCGTCCACGATCAGATAGGAGTTGTAGGTCGACCCCCGATCGGTCAGATAGCCGTGAAAATCCCGGATCGACCAATCCACATGGCCCACCCAATAAATACCTTTGCGTAGTTCCGTTGTCATCGCAAGTGTTCCTTTTTCATCCCGCTTCGGGCGTTCTCAAAAAACGGGACTATTTTCGCCAAACCGGGGACAAAACGCAAGCCCAACCGCGACAGCCCAATCCGACGGTGAATACCCGGAGCACAGATG
>CAZCDO010000161.1:0-9391 GCA_964497135.1 uncultured Verrucomicrobiota bacterium | reverse complement strand
GAATGTCCTGCGAAACGGATTCAACGATGGGAATCATCGGCTCCCCGGTCAGGCCGGTCCTGATTTTTTGTGAGCGCCAGTCAAAAACGGGTTGAGAACGACCGGCGGGAAACTGGCTGGATCGGATTCCTCCAAGCTATCTGGAATTTTCTCACGCCGAGGCGCCGAGTTCGCGAAGGATCGAGACAGAAAAGATGGCCGCGCGACGAGCGCTCCCGAAACGGGATCGTGCGTCACGCGGCCGGCTCTCCGGTTTGTTTGTGAGGTATCAGGAAGGTGCAAGCCGGCGTGCGAGGCACCTGCCCGCTGGGGGGCAGGCTCGTCGCACGACGATCGGGAGCTTGGCGCACTCAGCGGCTTTGCGTGAGAAAATCGGAAGATCAACATCCCGTTTCAAACCGGCTATTTCAAGCCGGTTTCATTTCGGAGTTCACACGAGCACAACGCATGAGAGACCCTCAGCCGTTCAGGATCAATGTCCATGAAGCTGACGGTACAGCCGTGAAGGCTGGGCGTCAGGCAGATATCATGGATTAAGCCCACCACAAATAATTATGCCGAAAGAACCATCTGTCCGGCAACTTCGTTGAAATAGGCCTGGCTCCAGATATCCAGCATCGCCTTATCCTTGAGGAAGGGAACCACCGTCATGTTCCAAAACCTTTCTAAGACACCGGAGTTCAGTGGCTTTGTGATGCGTTTCCAGACAGGCGTCGATGATTTCTAAATTGGGATCTTTGATCTCCGACAAATCCACGCGCATGTGGTTTTCCATAAATGCGCGCATCGCTTTTTCGGATGTGATGCGCAGGCGTGAGCGCAAGAGAAGTAGATCACACAAGGCCTTTTCCGGTGTCGCGATCATAAACGCAAACCGGGTGCCGACCTGCTCCTGGCGGATCCCCACGGAATAATAACCGTCCGGCACCGTCTGGTACGTAAATCGTCCCAACGGGGTCTGAAACATCTTTGCGCGCTTGACGACAACCGACTGGGTGGCCTCCATTCGTTCAGGAATCAGATTATAAAACGCCAAAGCTGTTTCGAGTGAAACATAAGAAGGGCCGTAGAGATGATTCGCAATCAATTCACTGGAAAACCGCTGCCCGGTAATGGTTGAGGACACACAGTAAAGTCCCCGCTTCAGGCGCAGCAGATCCCCCTGTTTCACTAGGTAGGACACCTTGTCCTTGGGTGAATCATAATCCGCCAAAAGCCCGGCCAAGGTAGCCCCGGTGAGGGGGACACAGTCAATATTTCGCAATTGATCTGTTAGTTTTGTCTTCATGTTCGGATAAATACCGAATAACTGTGCAAATATTGCATTTATTTTTCCGCATTACAAGTCTTTTTGTAATGACGGGAAGATAGCGCCTGCTAACAACGCTTAAAAGAGTTCCTTCAACTCCCACACTACACACCCCATGTGATACCGGGCGTGATAGGCGGTTCCACCACAATAGTAGGCGGTCACCATCTTGCCATCGGCCAAACGGAACAAACAGATTGATGTCGAGGATAGCAGGGGGTATTATTAGCACATGAGCACTACAGCCGAAAAAGTCGTGGTGGAAGCGCTTGGTCTTCCTGCTCCCCTACGGGCGTTTGTCGCCGAGAAACTGATTGAGAGCCTTGACGCCCCAGGCTCTCCCCCGTTGTCGGCCAAGTGGAGGAAGGAAGTCCGAAGACGTTGCGCTGAAGTGGACCGCGGTGCGGTCAAGCTGCGCGATGCCGATGACGTGTTCTCCAAGGCGTACGCATCCCTCGCATGAAGATTGTCAGATTCCATCCCGACGCAGAAGCCGAGATGATCGAGGCGGCCGCGTATTATGAATCTCAGCAGCCTGAGTTGGGCAGGCGGTTCTTGATGTCGGTGCAGGACGCGGTCAATCGTATGGTGCTCAATTCCCAACTTTACGCCGTCGTTGAACTTGACGTCCGCCGTTGCCTCACCAAGACATTTCCGTTTGGCGTCCTCTTCCGGGAACGACCCGATGAGGTAGTCATCATGGCGGTCATGCACCAGCACCGCGATCCAGACTACTGGAAGAACCGATAGGCCGCGACGCAGATGAGGGCTGTTCGTTTTCCGTTCATCACTTCATTGCCACCGTTTCGGTTCAGGGACCCCGACCCCTTGTGGAGGGCAGCCTGCAACGCTTGTTCGACACTTTTCCTCTTAATTATTCTGAATGCCAATGGTTCCATATTATTATTTCTTATGTCGAACGCTGAGGGTCAGTCGCGGGCAGCACATCGCATGAACCCTCTTGTTCTAGGCTCCGTTCGTCCAGAATCGCCTGAAGCGTGAGTACAAGAAGACCGCTGTCGTCCAAGCAGCGAACGCAAAGGCAAACCAGACCGCTTGCACATGACGGATGCTGAGCCCATGGAATATTCGGCCCGTTATGTCGCCGAAGGGCATATCAATCAAGTGCTGCGTGATGGGCCAGAATGGACTGAAATCAACGACGTAGTCGGTACTGAAGTAAAGACTCCCCCAGATTGTGCAACTCCACAATGCGTTCAGCATTGCACTGACAACCAATAGGAGAGCGTTGAAGACATAGAAGCCTCGCACAAAGACGAGATATCGCCTCTTCCTGCCGAGGAGCAGCGGCAACGCAAGCAACAGCCCCGCGATAACGATGACCGCATGAAAAAGGCCCATGAAGCCGAGATACAGCAGGATTTCACCGGGAGCATCGGCTATAGAGTATGATTCCATCATCAGTTCTTCTCGATTCGAACAATGATTAACCGGCACGGCTTTGCCGGTTATCCAGTCCCCGGAAAATGCCCTCCGGTCATTCCCTCCGTCATTTCGCTTTGATTATCACGAAGGCTCCAATGCCCAATGGAAGCAACAGGAGCAGCCACCCGCCGAACCGCACGAGGCAACCGGGAGTCTGGGCCGTGATAGCCTGCCCCCGCATGACGCCGACATAACTCCCCAGTTCGTCGCCATACCAGATGCAAGCCAAGGGGAAAATCAGGCCCAATGCAACTTTGAGGGCCGTCTCAGCATCCCCGGCGAAATAGGCTCCGCACAGGTAGCCCAAAGCCAGTAAGCTTGAAAGTATGCGATTCCAATTCATTGTGTTTTCTCTACTAAACGCGCGAGTTCCGTTACCACAATGCAGGAATCACACACACCAATCCGCAGATCAGCATTCCCTGCTCGATTGTCATGTATTCCTTTCAATTATCCGACCTGCTCCCTCTATGCGTTTACCACGGATTAAGTCGGAAGGGCCGGGCTTTTATCATTGTATCTCGCGGGTCATCGAACGGCGGTTTATCCTGCAGGATCGTGAAAAGGAGGTCTTTTGCGCCCTGATGCGCAAGACCGAAGCCTTCTGCGGTGTCCGGATTCTCACCTATTCCGTCCTCAGTAACCATTTTCACGTTCTGGTGTATGTTCCTGAACGAGAAGACCTGAGCGATGCCGAATTGATCAGCCATACGAAAAACGCGCCTCACGCGGCGCTACTACAAACGGGAGAAAATCCGATCCTGAAAAGAGCGGATTTCGATCGTTGGATTGCGGTTATCGAGGTCATGTCAGGGCTTCCAGCAATGCTTTGCGCGCCGGACGGAACTTCCGGACGGTCTTGACGTAACGGTCAAAGCCGCGGATAGCCTTGGCCAGAACAACCGAGGCCTTCTTGGGGTCCCGCGCCTTGAGCAACTGCAGCAGTTCATAATCCTCAAAGCCCTCCCGGTGGGCTTCCAGGCGGAGGCTGGACCAGGGACCGTCCTTGCCGGGATATACGATATGGGTGTCGCCAGGCGGCAACGTGTTGACGCCACCGCCATGGTTGGGAAGCACGCTTTGAGTGAACGGGTCCTGATCCTCGCGGTAATGGTTGAGGCCCCAATGGAGAAATCCATCGAGATTGAACAATGCCCCACCCCAGCCCAGAAGCGCCGGACGCAGCAGTTCCTGATCGAGCAGGCGATTGAGCCATGGGCCTCCGGGGAAGCAGCAGGTGTAGTACCAGACTTTGTCGCCGAGTGCGCGCTGGCTTTCATACTCAACCCGATCGTGCTGATATTCCTGGACCTGCGGACACCAGATATCCACGGAACCGACCAGTTTCGGATCCTGAGTGGCGTCGAGGATGGGAATGCCGGGCAGATACTTGTGCACCATGCCCACGAGAATCCGGTAATCGATCGCGTTGGCGGAAATGGGTTCATCGGTGACATGCTGGAGCCAGCGCGAGCGCCAACCGTGTTTCTCGATTTCGACCAGGAGCTGCCGGCAGAGTTGCACGAGAATGGCATGGCCGGCCGGCGAGTTGGCGAGTTGTTTGCCAAAGGCAACGTCGAAGGTCGGTGCTGTCCATTGCCCGCCGGTCCGAACGGCAAGATGACCTCCCTCAATATTCCAGAGGCCGGCGGCCGTGAAGAGGCGGACAAGCCGCTCGAGACGTCCGGGATTGAGCGTCACACGCGGCCCTTTTTCCACAAAAATGGACGGAAGCGGAATCCAGAAAGTATTCTGACGACCGTGCGCCATGAGGTCGGCATAGCGGCGCAGCATTTGCCAGTAGGGCTCGCTCCAGGGGCGGAGTCCATGGCGAGTGGCAATGTTTTCGTAGCTGAACCAGTTGGTCACGGGCAACGACGCGGCCCCGACCGGGGGAATGCGGGCCTTGTACACCTGGATGGAGAGTTGCAGTTCCAAACAGGATTGATCGTGCGTGAGTTTCACCGTGCCCGGATAGAGACGCGGACGGCAATCGAGTGGAATGGGGATGTCCACGCGCAGTGCAACCGTATCAGTATCGACGGCGATGGCCTGCCGGGCGGGAGCCATGGCATCATAGGCGCGGAATGGAGCCGCTCGAACCACGAACGGGTTGGGCGCGTTGCTGGGCGCGCCGCCCAAGCTCTTTTCCGAGAAACCGATAAGACCGGTGTTTTCCTCAACCGGCACATCGACCAGCCGTGTCCAGACCGCATGGTCAAAAGGAAGACCGGTTCCCACCGCGGCGAAACGCACGTCGCCGCCGACTCGCAGCCCCTTCAGAAGAATGTGGGCTGAGGCGGTTCCCCCACGCGCAACGTCCAGGTTCAGGCGTTGGACGGAGTGAGTGCCGATCGTTGAGTCGGGATATAAATTCTCCAAGCTGTCACGGAGTTCGCCTTGCATGTGTTTTCGCTCCTTTTGTCGAATCCTTCACCGCACGAGACGGCGTTCCAGTAACGATTCAAGGTCTCGCCGACCATCCACAGCCTCATTAAACATCCGGAGCGTTGGCGTGTCGAGAAGGATTCAGGCCGTGGGGTTAACCCAGAGATCCAACGGCGATTCCCCAGCCAAGCCTATGCCCTCGCCGAGCGGTGGGACTTGCCGTCCTCGGTCGGCGAGGCGACGACGGTCACTGCGAAATTCGCCGTCTTCGGGTCGGCAAAATTTTTGCTGGCGGAGGTGACCTCCTCGATGAGGGCCTTGCGGGTAATGCCAGTCTTGCGGTGCCGGTAGAGTGAGAGCCAGACGGCGGCGTACTTCGAGGTGGAACGGAACGGGCAGAGCCGCTCGCCCTCGTCCTGCGGGGCCGCAGGCTTCGCCTTGTCGGCGGACTTCTTGCCGACCTTGTTCGCCGCCAGCATCTCGGCGATGTTCGGCACCAACTGTTTCAAACGCTTGGAAACCGATCCCGAAACCGAGCCTTTGCCCAGACCCAACGCATTGGACACCGCCGTGAGGGACATCGCCCCGCCCTTTACCACTTCGAGAACCGCCGCCGCCGAGATTTCTGCCTTTTGCTTGGACATCGCCGTCTCCTCTCCTGTTGCTCCTCGTATGCGTCGATCTTATCACGGTAAAGTGAAAAGTCAAGCAAGCCGTGTGATATCAATGTGTTATGGAAGCAGTGGATTGGCCGTCCGGGGCGGGATTGATCTCGAAAAATGCCCTTAAAGGTCACTGGTAATATGTCGGGCAGTAATTAATGCCAAATATGGAATGCAGTCATCCAAATAGGTGTCGAAATAAGTTGATAATCCCACTAGATGCGTGTAAACCTCGATCAATAAGGGGGTGCCCATGAAACGAACTGCCGTCGGAATCATGTCTGCCTTCACGCTTGCAATCAATATCCTTCCAGGCCAAGAGATATCCAGCCCAGACGATTTAATCGGTGCCTACCTGGATAACCGGGACGTGTACCTGATGATCGCCCCCCCCGCAGACGAAACCTATGTTCAGGACATGCGGGGGTTAATATTCACCTTCGACGGGAAGACCTTTGATTCGGGTTTCCTGGAAAATCTGACAGGGGTTAAGAACGGAGATGTGGTCTATTAACGCCGTCATCTTCGGCACGGCCGAGGCGGTTACAGGCATGCGAATAGAGGTGCATTTCCAAGGGCATCACCTTGTTGGAGAAGAAACGGCACACCTCCAAGGCATCATAACGGAGCCGGGCGTGCCACTTGATTGGGGAGGTCCAGGGAGTTCCACTTGGGGTACGACTATCTGGAAAATACTGTTCTAATCTAAGGATTGCTCAAATTATGAGTGCTTACAGCCAGGGATTATGGTGGCAGACGACGGAGCATGTAGATTTCTTGCCGTATCTTCGTGCTCTTCCGACACTGCTTCCTCCTAATGCGATCCTTTACATGTCGGGGCATCCCGGACATAGCGAGGTCAGGAACATCATCCGACGATGTCGGGCACCATTCCTCCAACGCAAACTGTGGCTGCCTGCTGGTGACCATATCTGGGCCACCAAAGGCAACGTCGAAGAACTCACGAGAGCAATCGAGAACGCCGACGAAGAGGGGTGCCCCACGCTCGTGCATGTGTATGAACGCCGAACTTTCATTCTTTTGTGGCATGACGCATCATGGAAGGATTCTAAGATACATATTTCGAAGCGCCTTCCGGAAAAACAGGTTCGAGCATTTTGTGATGCGTTAAGGTGTGGTTATCAGCCCCCATGTGAATGTTGAAAGATTCTTTTCTAGGAACGCTTCCCCAAGTGATCCAAAGATGATCCGCACCGGTGTCCTGATCCAGTAAAATTCGGATTTATTTTCAGGCCTTTTGGTGAGGGATTTCGGGGGATTGCCGTGTTTAGGTCACCATTGTAGTCCATCAGTCCGGATTCCCAAGTGTCTTCGAACTGTTCGACGATGTCTGATCTGGATAGTACAGCCAGTCCACGGGTGTCTGTCTTTGGAAAAACAATACAGTAGGAATTCTTCGTGCCGGACTGAATGTGGAGTTCCACAATGATCTCGGACAGATCAGGCGTTTTGTCGCACACGACACGAAGTTGAACTGACCCGGCTAGTTTCATTTTATTGGATTCCAGCCTACTGCTATGACGCACATCCCTGTCGGCTTGGAGAAGTCCCCGACAAGGGCATACGACGATCATACGCCATCCTGCGGCAGACGCAAGAGCCGCAAACGGCAACCCCGCCCGTTCGCCCACCAAGGGGTTTCTCGGCGGCATCAGGATAAACGGGCAGGGCCATCGGCTGAACGGCACGTGGGGCATCGTGGGCGGCCAGGTTTTGCGGACAACTACTGCTTGACGGGTGGTCGCCAAATCCGCACTATTCACAGCGAGGCGGGTGTATTTACCGGCCTTGGCAGGCCGGATAATCTCCGCAAATAACCAGTTATCAGATTAGATAGTTGGGGCCAGAAAGAAATGAAAGTCGAAATGCGGAGCGGACTACGGACTTTTCTGATCGTTGTCATTGTGATCTTTTGCGGCTGGTGGTGGATGCAATCATGGATTGCCTACCGTAATGTGCACCCTTCAAGGGAGTTGATCAGAGAACAACTCTACATTACTTGGGCACTCTCTGGCAGACTCCCGACGGAACAAGAGCTTCTGCACGCTGCATGGAGTAAAGGTGTCAGCGATATGAACAAGTATATGACGTTTACGCACTATCCAGTCCTCTTGTGCTGCATCGCCGTACTCGCCTTCCTTGCGCTCATCCCTGAACGCAGAAATAAGACAACCAAGCAAGATGAGAAGCTCCACCCAAGCCCTCCACCACTACCTCGTGCCCCGACGGGTCACTCGGAAGGGGAGGGTTGACGTTGTGGCTCATTCGTAACGCCATTGCCCGTTCCAATTCGTTTGGGAAAATTCCCCCCTACGCCCGCCGCATTGGCCGAGTGAAATTGTACCACGACTGTACCACGAGAGGGTTTAATGACAGGCAATGACAATCATTGCCAATCAATGACACCGAGTTGACGCAGGCGGGGGTTGTTTGCACAAGCGGTTGTCATTCAAGGGGTAAAACCGCTGGAAATTGGGGATTTCTGATGAATTGATGGTTGCCCGACTAGGATTTGAACCTAGACAAACAGATTCAGAGTCTGTTGTGCTACCGTTACACCATCGGGCAATCGAAGAAATAAAACCGGGGGAATACTACCTAATGCGGGGGGATTAGGACAAGCCGGAAATGAATGCGCCACGACCGGGGGGCGCAAGGCGACTCCGTGCACTTCGCAACCGGCTCCCAAGTAGGTCAGGCATTCTTGCCTGACACGCCCCTGCTCCTCCCGGAGTCGGGCAGGAATGCCCGACTTACTTGGATTCACGCGATCACGGCACCAAAACGCAGATGCGCCCGAGGCCGGTCGTGGGCGGAAGCCTTTTCAGGAAAGTCATCACCGCCCTCTGGCCTGCATCCGGGCGGCCAGGGCCACGTCGATGAGATTCGCCACGTAAATCAGCAGGCTAGCCAATAGCGCCCCGATGAGCCGGGACAAAGGGACGGGATCCTCCGGCGCGGGGTCATTGAATTGAAAGCCCAGCGCATAATAATTCCGCATCACCTGAAAAATAACACGGCCCGCCACCCCGAGGGCCACGCTAAATCCCAGAACAAACAGGCTTCCGGCCAGCCGGCGGTTTTGGAAAAATTGCCCAACGCCGGGAAAAATCAGCGCGGAGAGCCAAATGGCGTACCCCGGTTTTGTAGGCTCTTTCTGCATTTCTATGGGTTATTGTCGTTTTGCCGGTAAGAAAGGGAATTTCACGCAGAGATCGCAAAGCCGCGAAGGGAGAGGAAAGGCCTCGCGACGAGCGCTCCCGAAGCGGGATACATCGGCGCGACGGAGCGCACCTCCCACATTTTCGCCGGTGAAGAAGACAGCCGAGTGTAATGGCAAGCGGTCGGCGCGAAACCCCGGCTCGTTGCGGGGCGGCTCTTCGCGGCGACCCGGACCTTGGCGGGCTCGGCCTGCCTTCCCCAGCAAATTCCGCATGTTATGCGAGTTTTTCCCTCCCCCCGGCGAGGGGGAGGGTAGGGTGAGGGGGAACTTTGGAAACTCGGACCTCGTTTGGGCGGATCCCCCTCTCCCCAGCCCTCCCCCTCGCCGGGGGGAGGGAGGTGC
>CAZCDO010000160.1:0-9605 GCA_964497135.1 uncultured Verrucomicrobiota bacterium | reverse complement strand
TCTATTATTTCAAATGGACCGGGGATGCCTTTGCCAAGCAGGTGATCGATTACGGGCCGATCGGCGAGGGCAAAGGGTGTGGCATCCATTTTGCCGTGGCCGACCTGCGCAAGACCGGCCGGCTGGATATCGTGGCTCCCGGCAAGGATGGCTTGTACATTTATTACAACGAAGGCCAGGAAAAAGCCTGAATTTGAACGGGGCGGGTTGCTGTAGGGAAAACCGGCAACCCGTCCTGATTCGCTTTTGACCCTGAAAGGGCTTCTTCCTGAACGGCATCCCTGGGCGTGTGCCCGGACCGCCCGAAAAGCAATTTCTCATCGGTCAGATCATGAACAATATTGAACGTTGTCAGGCTGCGCTTGCCGGCCAACCCGTCGACCATCTCCCCGCTTACTGCCCCGGAATGGCGTGTGACGTGGCCTCGGCCATTCTGGGGCGTCCGGCCCATGCCGGCACCGGTTCCCTCCACTATGCCGAGGCCCTGGCGTGGATGAAGGGCGAGGCGGCCCACACCGAGTTCGAACACCAGCTTCTCGTGGATCTTGCCGACCTGTGTCGTGCGCTCGGAATCGAAGTCTTTCGCATGCCGTGGCGCGAATGTCGACGGCCGACCCGGCAACTCGATCCCTTCACCTTCCTCTTTGGTGACCCGGATGGCGCCCACGAAATCTTCCGGCACACTCCCGACACCGGCGATTTCGGCCTGATTTCGGAGCCTGCTCAGAGTCCGGCGGGAACCGATTACGAAACCACTTTTCGCCGGCAAATTGAACACTGGGAGGACGATGAGGCCCGCAGTTCATGCAATGCCGTCGAGGTGTCGCTGGAACACCGGATGTTGCACGGGCGGTTTGGTCAGGAGTTCTTTCTGGTCTATAACGCCGGCGGGATCGGTGTGAATTATCACAATCCCGAGGCATTGATGCTCGTCGCAACAAACCCGGACCTCGTTCAACGCAGTATTTGGCTCCAAGCCCGGCACGCTGTGGCGGACAGTCTGGCTCTTGCCCGGCTGGGTTACCCCAACGTGCTGGTGGCTGGTGGCGATATGGCGGGCAACGACGGACCCTTCTACTCGCCCGCCCATTTTCGCGCAGCCCTGCTCCCGCCGTTGAAATGGGCGATGGCGGAAATGGCCCGGATCGGGGGGCATTACATCTTCCGGACGGACGGCAATATGTGGCCCATGGCCGATCTGCTATTCGGCGAGGCGGCCTGTCCCGGCTATGGGGAGGCCGATCGTGACTGCACGATGACGCTCGGGAAACTGCGTGCCCGATTCCCCAGGCTGGTGGTCTGGGGAAATATGTCCGTCAGCCAGCTCGCGCGCCAACCGTTGGCCTGGGTCAAGGATGAGGCCCGGCGACTGGTTGAGGAATCCGGCGGCACGGCGTATTTTCAGGGCGCCTCCAACGCCATCATCAAAGGCACCCCCATTAAGAACGTCGAGGCTCTGTTTGCGGCGCGAACGTGACACCCAACGATAGTTCATTCAGAATCCGTAAGAATCGTTCTGGCACATTGCGCCTTGTTTTTGGGGATCTATTCTGGCACTTTCTTCGCCATCGATTCCAACGCCCAGGGAGCTACCTATTCAGCCGATCCTGACAGTGCTGGCCAACTTTCATGGCGAACGGCATCTGGTATATCCCGCCTTGCGCAGTATTACCCTGGCCGTGCAGGAAGCGGCGCGAAAAGGGGTCTTTTGCCGGATCCTGGTCGTCATCGACCGCGGTGACCCGGTCACTCGAGAGCAGGTCCATCGTTTCGCCGGGCCAGTGGACATCGAGGAGATCGAGTGCGGCAACCTGGGCGATGCCCGCAATTATGGAATGGCCCGAATCGACACGAAGTATACGGCCACTTTGGATGGCGACGATCTGTTCGACCGCGACTGGCTGTGGAAGGGAGTGCGGTTTCTTGAGGAATTAAAGGACGATCGCGCCGTGGGCCATACCCAGGTCCGGCTCTCTTTTGGCAATGAACTGTGTGGACGATTGCACCTGCCTTCCGCGAGTTCATTGTTTCATCCTCTCTATCTGATTTCCTCCTGGCAATATGCCGCCGATCTCATCCTTCCCACCCCCCTCTATCAACACTATCCTCTGACACCCAATGATCATGAAAATGGGTTGGCTGCCGAGGACTGGTTTTGGACCTGTGAGTCGATTGTCAACGGCATCCGGCATGTTATTATCCCCGAGACCGTATATTTTTATCGACGGCAAGCCAGCCACCTGAGTTTGGGAATGGTTCCCGGCGTGACCTACCACCCGACCCGCCTGTTGGATAAGGTCACCCTTGAAGCCTACACGCGTGATGCCCGTTCCCCGTCCGCTCTCTTATTGGCCGGTAGCCTCGACTCCGTAACCGGACCCATTGAGCGCTGGACCAAGGCTCCTCGCTGGTTGAAGCAAAGCGTCATCCGGGCCTGTGAACTCGATTTCGAAATCTACGATCTCCACCAGAGGCTCCCCTCCCTTCCTCTTGAAACCCCGCCCTCTTATCCGGCGGTTGGATACCTCTATTTAAAGTTGATGGGGATGATCGACAATGGCCGTCGGGTGATGATGGTGTTCACCGATCACCTCGCGTCCGACACCCTGGGGATCCTCGATGCCTTCCTGGCCGCCCACCGGGAGAAAGACCCATCGCCCCCCGATATCCTGATCGTCTCCCTGTCCCCGGATGGCGCTGGAGAAAGATCTGACCCGTGCGCCTCACACCGGGCATCCGCCACGATTCTTCCGGAGGATGGAGTCCGGCCGCGCCTCAGCCATATCCATCTCGGAAACGACCCGGCCTTTGCTCGCTTATCGGAAAGGCTGCGATATGACCTGATCGTTCGTTTCCTGATGCAAACCCGGCCCGACCTGACGGTGAACATGGACAGCGGATTCTTTGACCGGCTGATCGGGGCCTTTGGCCGATCCCTGGCCGCCAGTCCAACCCGTACCCTTCGAATCTGTTTTGACGATATGGATGAGACCCTGGCCGGTTGGCAGGCCCTATCCCTGGCGAATGGCCATTATGCCATGGCCCTGTGCCGGAATTCCGCAACGGCCAGACGGTTGACCCGGTATTTTAACGGCACGGAAATGACCCTTTATTCCTGTACGGAACCGCCCGAGTCTGGCCGCTTCCGGGCTTTCGGCGAAGGACTTTGCGATCTTTTCGACGGATCCCCGGGCGGATCCCGAGTCAGGACCAGCACCGGGCTCCCGCCCTTCCGCCGCCCCCGTAAGGCCTCCTCCGCGGGAGATCGGCCGGATGTTTCCTGCATTCTTTCGGTCCACTTGGAGGGGCACCATCTCAACCAGACGCTTCGGGCACTGGCCGGTATATGTGCGGATGCCCGGCGGAATCATCTGAACACCGAACTGATCGTCGTCGCCGATCATGTCGGGCCCCGAACCCAAAGCGTGCTGGCCTCTCTTTCCCAACTGTGGCCGGAAGCCCGGATTTTGGAAACCGAATTGGATAACGAAGGTGCGGTCCGCAATGCCGGTATCGCGGCGGCGGCGGGACGGTGGGTGGCGATCATGGACGGAACCGATATGGGTTCCCCCGAATGGCTGACCCGCGCAGTGCGGCTGGCTAATACCCAGGGGCCCAACGTCATTCTTCATCCCCATGCCGTCATTGAACACGGAGACGACCTTCTGATTACCTATCAGCCGGATATGAACGAATTTAACAACTGTATCGAAAATCTGGTCTCCCAGGAGGTCTGGACCACGAATGCCTTCGCCAGCCGGGACCTGTTCATCCGCCATCCGTATCATTCCCTGCCGCCCCCTTCAGGATATGGGCAGGTCACGTGGCACTGGAACTGTGAGACCGTGATGGCGGGGTGCCGCCATCGGATCGTCGAAGACACCTTTGTTTACCGCCGGCCTTCCGGCTTCGCCGGGGAATACCGGGTCCGGCTTGGCCAGCGACCGGAAACGGCCCTGCCCCAGAGCCGTTTCTTTTCTGACCATGTTTGGCTTTCCCGAAAGGCAAAGACCCGGAATCCCTGGCTGAGAAAAGCCGGAATGACCTTAAGCAAAGTCTGGGCCTTTATGAACCGAATTCCGAACCGGCGACCAGGGCTCTCCCCTCCTGCCGGTTGGGATGATGAGGCTTATCTCAAGGCTTCCGAGGATGTGCGATTGGCCGTGGCTGCCGGACTGTTTCCCTCCGGTTATGCCCATTATTGCCGTCACGGCCATGCAGAGGCTCGGGGCTCAGGGTGGAAGACCGATCGCCTCCTTGAAACCCTGCGCTCCTTTTCTTCCGCCCATCCGGCTTTACGTTTGGCCCCTTCCAGCAAAGCCACCGTCCGCGCCGCACAGTCATCCGTTCCCGCTAACGTATACCGGGCCTGTCGCCAGAAAGTCGCCGCCTCCCAGCCGACGCACCTATTCCTGGCGGCCGCTCTGCGGCCGGGCGGGTCCGAGTTGATCATGCTTCATGCCATCGAGGCGGTTCTTTCGGTGCCGTCCAACCGGGCCCTGGTCCTAACGACCGAAACCCATAATCACCGCTGGCGCCACCGTCTTCCAAGCCGGTGTGCCTGGCTATCCTTTGCCGACCTGGCTTCGGGCTTGGCTCCAGAGGAACAAGCCCGAATTCTGACGCTTCTTCTGATCAATTCCAATGCCCGGTGTCTGCACCTGTTCTTTTCCGCCCTGGGTTGGCAGATTCTCCGCCGCCATGCCCCGGCGCTGGCGAATCGAATGAAACTGTTTATCTCGCTCTTCGCGATTCCGCCGGCCGAGACCGGTATGGGCGTTGGCTACTCCCGTTTTGTCGGGGCCCTCAACCCCTATCTGACCGGAATCTTCACCGATAACCACCGGATGGCAGGGCAATTGTCCCTGGTGAGCGGAATGCCTTCGGACAAAATCAGGGTGGTGCGCCATCCGGTCATCGCCCGTCCCCGTTTTTCAGGACCCACCCGGGCCAATCTTCCGGTGCTTTGGGCCAATCGGTTGGATCGTGACAAACGGGTGGACCTGTTGATCGAGATTGCCCGCAAACGGCCCGGGATTTCTTTCCACGTTTATGGCGAACCCGTGCTGAATGGGAATGAATATCTTGAGGCCATCCGAAAAATCCCCAACATCGACTACCGGGGTACCTTTGTGGGTTTCGATAGCATTCCCGCCGTTCCGTATAGGTGTTTTCTTCACACCTCAAGCTGGGAAGGGCTCCCCAATACGATCCTCGAAGCCATGCGGTCCGGTCTTCTGGTTGTGGCGCCGGATGTCGGCGGGATTGCCGAAGTCGTTGAAAAGGATAGCGGCATACTGATTCGCAATCCAAACGATGCCCAGGAATATGCCGAAGCGCTCACCCGGATTGTCAACGATCCGGATTCATATCGGGTATTGGCCGAAACGGGAAGCCGACGCATTACTGCAGGCTATACCCACGCCCACTTTCTTCACCAACTGAGCACCGTTCCGGGCTATCTATGACAATCGATCCCTACACCGGTTGGCGATCGCGGCGGAGGGGGTGTTTTGCACCAGGTATAGCACGCCCCCGGTCAATGAACCCGCATCGAGACGGCGCTGGAATTCGGGATAATCCACAGCCACAATCAGCGGCATATCGCCGGCCCGCCGCCTGAGGTCGGGCAACACCTCGATCGCCGGCGGGTAACCTTTGTCGTCGCCCAAAATCAAGGCCTTGAGTCCCTTCACCCGGCAGACGGCCTCCAACAGATGTCGCCCGTTTCCGTGAAGATGGGTAATCCCGCCGTCGAACTGCGCAAACGTGCGCTCCAGCAGGGGGCGACCCCAGTCCTCGAAATACTCGACGGACGTCAAATGAAACGGATCGACGCTTTCACTGATGATTCGGCCGGGCAGCCATTGGGCCCCATAGGCACAAGTGCCTCCGGCCAACAGGGGAACATGGTCGAAGAAGCTTTGTTGAATGGCGAGATTAACGGTGTAGCCCAATTCCATGGCCTTGCGAACCTGGTCCGGTCGATCCAATAAGTCCATATACGTTTGGGTGGCGCCCACCAGTTCATAGACGAAATTAAGCCCGTTGATCAGGATGAAATGACTGAGGCCGAATTTGCCCCGCGCGCCTTCCATGAAACGGTCCATCTGTTGCTCATAGCGTTGGATCCACGGGTTGTTCGGAGCGAATTGCAGACGGTCGAATCCCTCCCAGGATTCGAGCAAGGGGAATACCATGGAAGAGATCCAGCCGGTATTGGCATCGCAAGTGAAGCGCACCTCGCTGCCCAGGACTCCGCCGTAAAGACCCTGGTCGAATTCACTGAGATAGGCACTGGGGATGGAATCGTCTTTCAAGGGGGTCCATTCCGACAGATAGTTGTCCCAGAAGGCGATGCGCTCCGAAGGGTCGGGATAATCGCAGGGCCCATCGGCATGAGTGCGTTTGAATTCCTGGAGCGTCGGATGGGGGATGGCGAAGGCCGCCAGAAAACCATCCGACATCCGGCGCTCGTAAAAAGAGCGCAGGCGGGGCAATACGGATCCCGCATTGGGTTTATAGGTCAGCATCGATCCCTCTGGCAATCTGCGGTTACGGAGAAGGGGGTTAGTGTTCGCCAAACACAAAATCGAGCGTGTTTTCACTGCTCACCCGGGCGCGCAAGGCCGGTGGCAGAGCCTGTAAGGCCTGAATCTCATCGGCATACTGACCCTTGAGCCTGAACTCCCGGTAAAGTCCTTCGCCTTCCTTGCGTCGGCAGATCCAGGAATAGGCCGGCGAATCGGTTCCCCAGAGCAGGGTGTCGGGGAACATTTCGCACAGGGTCCGCAGAACCTTGATATGGTCGGAATAGTCGGCCTCCACAAACCCGGCGGCCGGATATGGGTTACCGATCAATCCGCAGATCGACTCCACCTGGATTTTCAGGGCGGCGGTATCGACCCAGACGTTGGGTGTTGCCTGGGCCCGGGCCAGCCATTCGCGGCTGAACAAGAGGCAGTGCGCCAGGCAAAAGCGGAGGTTCGGACGGCGTTCGACGATTTTAAAAATATCGACGGCCTGGGAATAGTCCTCGCCCGGCAGGGTGGTGGCGTGGAAAAGGAGGGGTAACTCATGCGCTTCAGCCAGATCGAGCAGGGCCTGACCGGTCCCCAGCAGTTCACGGGCGGGTGACTGACAACCCACCGGGTTCACCTTGATGCCATACACGGGGTATTCAGCGAAAAGCGCTTCCAACGCCCGGATCTGCGCCGGGATGCACCTCGCCGGGTCGATGCTCACGAAGGGAAGAAACCGGCCGACGAGTTCCGGACAGTAGTCATATAATTCCCGGAGAAGGAGTCGGTTTTCACTGGCATACGGCGAGGGCGACAGGGGTGACTTCGCCGGAGTCAGGGTTCCCTCGAGAAGCGGGGCGGCCTCAAAAAAAAGATCGGCCGTGAACGGAAAGACCACGGAGACATCGACTCCATGGAGTTGCTGTTGACTGTGCAGGCCCTCCAGGGTTTGCGCATACGGGTATTCCTGCAATGCGTAGGCTTTCAGCGAAACGCCCGCATGCGTATGCGCGTCGATGGTTTTTCCCTTCAGGCGTGCGCGAGTCAGGCGCGGGGCGGCCAAGGATGCGCTCCTTTCCAGGGCTGGGGATCCAGGCGAAGGGGCACGTTGTAATCGAAATCGTCGGCAATTTTTGCCAGGACATGCAACTCACTGCGCAGGATTTGCAGGATGGAGGCCGGCACCAGCGGCGTGACGGGGCCATGCGCCGCCAGGCGGGTGATGAATTTCTGCCAGGCGAATCCGCCGCCGGCATAGCCGCAATTCCAGAAACTGACGAGTTTCGAATTTTTCAAATCGCGCGGGCCGATGGTGTAGGCCTTGGGCGGAACATAGGCGCAATCCCCCGCGCCGGCGTTGTCCGCATACACACAACTTTGGGCAATGGTGAGCGGATGCAATTCCACCAATCGGGCGCCGGCCTGGAGATAAGCCTTGATATCGTTGCCGAACTCATGGCCGAGATGCGATTCAAAGAAAGCGATGTGCCCGCACCAGCCGATGCCTCCGTAACAGACATCCGCGCCGCCCAGGTCCTCGATCATCCGGCTGTAATCCTTGATATTGTGTTTGCCCGGGAAATGGATCTGTTTTTCGGGCATGCGCAGCTTGGGGTCGATCTGGGAAAAGAAATCGCGCCGCATCCAGTATTGGAAGCCGCCCGGCCAACTCTCGGGGGCCGAATTGCCATCCTGATCGGCCCATTCATCCATGTTGAAGGTATGGACGTTCCGGCAGTTGATGCCCATCATGTTGATCAGGTGCGCCAGCCAGCGGTAATGGGGCCAGGGTGCCGGCAGGATGACGACGTAGGGACGTTTTGAATCCGCCGCGCGCTTCAAGCCGGCGGCGACATGGGTTGCAAACTGGAAGAAGAAATTAGAGTCATCCTCGAGGATCCGGATCTTAAAATTAGGGTTGGGGTGCTTGCAGAGATCCTGGCGCTTTATTTTACGGACCCGGGCGCATACTTTTTGATCGCGGAAAGAGAGGAATTGAGCCGGCTCGAAAAACCATTCGTTATTCATAATCTTCTCCGTCAGGGTAGGGGCTTGTCGTTTAGCACCAAAACACTTTTCAAATTAGCATGGGGAACCTGGGGAACTCAAGGATAGTTTCCCTCCAAATCCCATCTTGACCCGCTCCCTGTAACTCGCTACCTTAACCACACAAAAGGCGTTGAAACACCCCAAAGGAGATCAGTATGGACAATATGCCCGTAACGGAAGCACAAGCGAAAAAACTGTGGCAGAGCATCCTGGATTCCGCGATCGCCGTCATCACGAAGCCGGCGGACTTCTATCGGGGAATGGCCAAGAGCGGGGGCTTTGGCGATCCCCTGATTTTTCTGGTCGTCATGGGGGTCATTGCCGGCGTGATTCGGGCGGTTCTGGGTTTGTTTCACTTTGGCATGGTGGGTTCCGCCCTGGTCGCCTTGGGCTCGATCATCTTGGTGCCGATTGCCGTGCTCATTTTCGGTTTCGTTTGGGCGGCCATTCTGTACGTGATCTGGAAGCTGATGGGTTCCAATGAATCTTATGAAACCGCCTATCGTTGCAGTGCTTACGCCTCCGCCATCAGCCCGATTCTGGCGATTCTCGGAATCATCCCGTTCGTGGGGAGTCTGATCGGGTTGGCGTGGATGCTATTCCTGCTCGTGACGTCCAGTGTGGAGGTTCACAAAATCGCGGCCAAAACCGCTTGGATGGTGTTCGGTATTATTACGGCGCTTCTGGCCCTGATGTCCACCTGTAGCCAGATCACCGCCCGCCGGATGCAAAAACAAATGGGCTCCTGGGAACAGGAATTCGGTAAATCAGGCGATCCCTCCACGCCTGAAGATGCGGCCAAAATCAGTGCCGCCATGATGCAGGCGATGCAGGCTGAAATGGCCAAACAGGCCCGTGAAGCCAAGGAAGCCGAAAAATCGGCCGACGAAAAAAGCGAATAATTCGCCATGGCGCGATATCAATTGGTTTGGGCGGATGAATTTGATGTATCCGGCCGGCCCAATCCCCGGAATTGGACCTTTGAGCAGGGGTTTATCCGGAATCAAGAACTGCAATGGTATCAGCCCGAAAATG
>CAZCDO010000159.1:3555-9699 GCA_964497135.1 uncultured Verrucomicrobiota bacterium | reverse complement strand
ACCGTTTGTCATGAATCATAAGCTGATCCCCCGTGCCAATCAAGACGGAAATAGCAGGAATTCAGCCGTAGGGCAAGCATCCCTGCTCGCACTACCTCAAGCTGGAAGCTTGATCTACTCTACGCTCCCAGGGACGCCGTAAGGCGTTCCCCCTCCCCGTCACGGACCTGATTCCCGAACATCCAGACACACCAGTCTCGTCAGATCGCGGGCCATTAAAAAACCATCCGCCACGGCAAGCGGCCCCCAGGCATCCGGCCCCTCCAGAATCCGGGTCTCAAACAGCAATTCAAATTGTTCCGGCGCCGCCCGGATCACTCTTAATACTCCGGTATCGCTCAAGGCCCAAATCCGGCCATCCGCCAACACATAAGGGCCCAGCCCGAAACGAATCGTCGGCCCACTGCTCCACCGTACCGTGCCATCCGGCGCCAGGCACACCAGTTCGCCGCCCGGACGCACCCCGTAAATATGGCCCCGCCAGGCCAGCGGGGTTTGCTGATCGGTTCCAAAGACAGTCGGAGCCAACCGTTTTTCAAGAAGCGGATTCCAGTTTTTGCCCTCCCGCGTCAGGCGTAAAAAAGCCGATCCGGCATTGTACCCGCCGGACAGGAAAATCCGGCCATCCGCCAGTTGAATCGGCGTGGGAATTGTGGCGATGCTGATTTTCCAGTCGGCGGTCCGCCACAGCAATGCGCCATCCTCCGCGGCCACGCCCGCCACCCCGCCCACCCCGGGGTAGATATATTGCCGCACCCCCTCCACTTCGGCCAAAAGAATCGAAGCATGGCTCATCGCCCATTGCGCCAGATTGGGCGTTTCCCAAATCGACGCACCGGTCGCCAGATCCAAAGCCGTCATCAGGCAATTCGTGCCGGCCGGCGCCACGATCACCCGATCCCCGTCGATCCGCGGACATTGGCCCGCATACCAGGGCGGAATCGTTGTCCCATACACCGCCGGCAGATCCCGCATCCATTGCAGGGCGCCGGTCTCCCGATCCAGGCAAACCAACTGTCCCTTGGGCCCGAGCGTCACCACATATTGTCCCGCCAGCGCAGGGACGGTTCGAGACATTCCATGATTGCGCTTGATCGGAACCGGATAGGCATAGGCCCAAATTTCCCGGCCATCGGTTAAGCTGAGACAGCGAACCACATCCGCCTGTCCGGCTCGGTCATAATCCAGCAGATACACCGCCCCCTGCGCAATCGCCACCCCAGCATGCCCTTCCCCCACCTCGCGCGACCACACCACCGGGTATTTCCCATTGGCCGGATGATCCGTCAAGGGAACCGGATCCAAGGAAACCCCATCGCGTTGAGATCCGCGGAATCCGGGCCAAGATCCTGACAAAGGCGCCGGCTTCCCCGCACCGGGGGTCAAGTTCCCTTTCCACTCGGAAATGCGGGTTGCGGCTAAACCCACCGGTTTCCCGTCCTGCCCGGGTAAACGCAGTTCGAAGGAAGGCGCAGGCAGGGTTAGCCAGGCCCGAAACACCCAGGCCAGCACAAGGGCAACCCCCACCGGAATCAGCCAGACAATAAGGACTTTCAAATAAGGATGACGCATGCCCCCTATCTACCTTACCCGCCCGGCCGAATCAAGGTTGATAATTTCGTGCCGCCGCCACATAAAATTAAAGGGGAATTGATTGTCATCCCCCAGCCTTTCCTTTATGCTCCCGGTATTGAGGACCCTATGGCAGATAAAGAAGCGACCGCCCGAATCAAAATCAACAAACTGCTCGAAGCGGCAGGCTGGCGCTTCTTCCCCAAAGAGACCGCCCCCGCCAATATCACTTGAGCATCGAAGAACAATACACGGATGTCCTGCAGAACCTCGAACTTGCCGTTGCGCAGGCGTACCAGTCCCATCCGGAGATGACCGACTACGCCGTCCTTCGGGCCTATGAGGCGCTCGTTCAAACCTATTCGGCTGAAATCCAGGGTCGGGATCCCAAGCCGGTGAGACTTTCCGATCTGGAAACAGAACTGATGCAGGCCATTAAATCGATGTGCGAGGTGCGTTTGGGGCGAAGTCAACTACCCGGCGCCGACAAAGAAGCTGCGGTTGAAATGCCTGCCATCGACGTGGCGACTCTGATTCTTTGCCTCAAACGCCTCGCCAAATCGGTTGAAAAATGGACCAAGCGAGGGGGCCGAAAAGGCTATCTCGATTTCATGTCCCAGTTCGTCAAATAACAGCATCCCAATTTGAAAGTCTCCACGCCGATGCCGAAGAACTATGCCGCATCATCGGTTCCATTCAAAAAAGCGCCAAGGTCAGCCCCCATGCCGTTTCATGATATTAAATTATGAATTGTCGTAATTATCTTACGGTAATTCGTAATTCGCAATTCGCAATTATATCTCCACTCCCAGCAATTTTCTAACTACAAAACCGACCACAAAGGTCAACCCCGCCACCCCAAAGCTCAACCCGGCCATCTCGAGAAAGCGCCGGCCGAACGGCTGATCCCGAGCCACTGAAATATAATAATTAAAAACCGCGATGATCGACACCGCGATCGTCATCGTGCTGGCCAATGCCACATAGTAATTGGCCACGACGAGATAGGGCAGAATCAGCAGAATCACGGTAAAAATATAGGTCGTACCGGTATATATCGACGCCTTGACCGGATGCTGCCCTTTCCCCTCCGTCTTGGTTGACAGGTATTCCGATGCCGCCATGGAAAAAGCCGCCGCAATTCCCGTGATGCATCCCGTCATGGCGATCAACTTCGTGTTCTGCAACGCCAGCGTCAACCCGGCCAGCGCACCCGTTAATTCGACCAGGGCATCATTCAAACCCAGGACGATTGACCCCACATAACGAAGCCGCTCCTCATCCAACAACCCAATCAGCGCTTCTTCGTGCTTGCCTTCATCCTGAATGATGGCCAGCACCTTCTCTTCCGTCAGGGGAAGGTTTTTATACACTTTCTGGATCCGGACTTCATCCCGCTCCATCAATTTCACACCAAACGTAAATCCCAGAATCCGACTGATCCAGTAAAAGAACGCAATCCGCCACCGGTCGGGCGGCACATCGACGCCGGTGTAGTGTTTCCAAAGCTCATAATGGCGTTGTTCCTCGTCGGCTATCCGTTCCAAAACTTCACGGTTCCGACCGGGCAGTTGAAGCCGGGCCAACTGTCGATAAATCATCGATTCCGTGATTTCATTTCTCTGAAATTCCTGTAACTGCACTTTCAGTTCAGCCGATAGGGTAGTCATTGTTTTCTCCAATCCGCAGGCTGTCATCCAAATCACTTTGACGAACTTCAGCCTCCACCGGTCCATTTTTCGACTTCTTTTGGTTCAATCTACCATTAAATGAGAATTAATGAACTGTAAACCGAGCGAAGAGCGTTCATTTAACGCAACGCAAATAACGACATTTTGTCGCTTCAACCACGACATTTTGTCGCCAAGCAGGATTATTACATCACCAACCCGTATCGATAAATATCGTTCAATATTTTCTTATCACATTCATTTTTAAAGACTTGAACATGTAAAGTACGTTGTGGTCTAATGACTTGGAACGATCTTTGCTATTTCAATAGCAGCCATGAACAGTAACTGGATTAAATCGCGCTGGATGAAGTGGTCGGGGTTCACTTTGGTGCTTTTGGCGGTTGCCGCTTTGGCAGCCGGCACCACTTATTATGTTACCCGCCTTCAGCGACCCGCTCGCCAGCCCCACGCCTTCCGTTTGATGCCGCACCCTGATCGGGTCAATCTGCAAACCTCGCTGATGCAACTCCGCCAATTGCAAGCTGAAATGGACCGAATGTTCGCGAATGAAAACGCAGCCTTGAATGCGGTTGAATCGGTCCATCCTCAGCATCCCGAACAAATGCTGGCTCAAATGGAATCCCTTTTCCGCCAGATGGGGATCACCGACCACCCCTTCGACCCCGCCGACACGTTTGACGAGGGTTGGAACGTTTTGGCCATCTCACCCGCCATCAATATGCGTTCCGAAAAAGACCAGCTCATTCTGACCGCCACCCTGCCCCAAACCGAAAAAAAAGACATCACACTGACCCTTCATGGCGATGTCCTCAAAATCAGCGCCGAACGTCACGACCGAACCAATCAATCCTCCCCCAATATCCGGTCCACTCGTCACAGCCAATCCCGGTTTGAACAACAAATTCGCCTCCCGGCAGCACCCACCGCGCCGGAGAGCATCGAAGCCACTTTCGAGAATAGCGTACTCACGGTGATCATTCCCCTCCCGGGATTGACACCACCCCATGAAACACAGGTGCCGGTTCGCTGACGGCTCGCCGCCGGGTGGCGCTGGAGCAGATCGGCCCAAACATAGAAGAGGAGAGACGAATGCTGGAAATCCGCAACTTGGACCGATGGTTCGGTCCGATCCACGCCGTACGCGGTATCTCGCTAACGGTGGGTCGGGGCGAAGTGCTCGGATTCCTCGGCCCCAATGGCGCCGGGAAATCGACGACCATGCGCATGATCACCGGCTTCCTGCCGCCCAGCGGCGGAACCGCGACCGTCAACGGGTGTGATGTCACCACCGATCCGATCGGCGTCAAGCGCCAGATCGGCTATCTGCCCGAAAACGCGCCCGTTTACGGGGATCTCACCGTCCAGCATTTCCTCGAATTCATCGCCCGCATCCGCGGGTATCGCGGCGACGAAGCCCGCCGTCGGATCGCCACCGCCATTGATCAATGCCGGCTCCACAAAGTGGCCCAGCAAAGCATCGACACGCTCTCCAAAGGGTTCCGGCAACGGGTCTGCTTCGCCCAGGCCATCCTTCATGATCCCCCCCTGCTGATCATGGACGAGCCGACCGACGGCCTCGACCCCAACCAGAAACACATCGTCCGACAGATGATCCGCGCCATGTCCCCCAACAAGGCGATCGTCATCTCGACCCATATCCTCGAGGAAGTCGAGGAAATCTGTACCCGCGCGGTGATCATCGCCAACGGCACAGTCGTTGCCAATGGCACCCCCGCCGAACTCAAGGCCCGCAGTTCCCAACACGGCGCGGTCGCCTTTACCCTCAAGGAAACCCCCGCCGCTCTCACCGAACTCCAGGCGCTCCCGGCCGCCGCACGGGTCACCCAAACCGACGGCCGCTACGTCCTGATCCCTCGCGCCGAGGCCTCATCCCGGCTCGTGGCCGAGGTCGGGGCCCTGATCAAGCAACGCAACTGGCCGGTCAGCGATCTCCGCGTCCTCGAAGGCCGGCTCGATGAACTGTTCCGGGAATTGACGCTGGGCGAAGAACAAATTCGGAAATCGAAATAATTTCAAGAAAGGGACTTTACCATGGATTGGATGCGTACCACTTGTGCTCTCGTGCGACGCGAACTGAATGCCTTTTTCGGTTCGCCCGTCGCCTATGTCTTTCTCATCGTCTTCCTGATGCTGACCGCCTTCCTGACCTTCGGCATCGGCCGATATTACGAAAACGGACAAGCCGACCTGCGAGATGTGTTCTTCGGGCTCCACCCTTGGGTGTACCTGATCCTCGTTCCCGCCGCCGCCATGCGCCTCTGGGCCGAAGAGCGGCGATCCGGAACCATCGAACTGCTCCTGACCCTTCCGGTCACCCTCACCCAGGCGATTCTCGGCAAATTCATCGCCGCCTGGATCTTCCTGCTGGTCGCCCTGCTCCTGACCTGCCCGGTGGTCATCACCACCTATTATCTAGGCGCTCCGGATACCGGCGTGGTCATCGGCGGGTACCTCGGCAGCTTCCTCCTCTCGGGAACTTACCTCTCGATCGGGCTATTGACCTCCGCGATGACCCGCAACCAGGTCATCAGCTTCGTGCTCGCCCTGGTCTTCTGTCTCTTCCTCCTGCTCGCGGGTTACCCCCCGGTCACCGAAATGTTTGTCCGTTGGGCGCCGGGCAGTCTCGTGCGCGTCGTTTCGGCCTTCAGCTTTATGCCCCACTTTGAGGCGGTTCAACGCGGGGTCATCGACCTGCGGAACCTGGTCTATTTTGCGAGTGTCATGGTCTTCATGCTCTTCGCCACGTTCCTCGTTCTCAATAACCGTAAAGCCTCTTAACCTAGGAAGGTCCATCCATCATGAGTAACCGTTTCTCGCTTGCCCTTTGGAAAACCGGCGGCAGCCTCTTCGCTCTCGC
>CAZCDO010000159.1:0-3545 GCA_964497135.1 uncultured Verrucomicrobiota bacterium | reverse complement strand
GCTCGTACTCCTCATCGCCCTCAACAGCCTCTGCGGACGGTGGGTCGTCCGTTGGGACCTGACGGAGGAAAAACTCTTCACCCTCTCCCCGGGCAGCCGGAATCTGGTCGCCAAGCTCGATCGTCCGGTTGTGCTGAAGTTTTTCTCCAGCACCAGTGCCCCGGAAATCCCCGGCCCCTTCAAGGCCTTTACCCGCCAGGTCGAGGATCTCCTGCAGGAATATGTCCGCACTTCCCGGGGCCGGATCACGCTCGAAAAATACGACCCCCAACCCGACTCGGATGCCGAGGAAATGGCCCGCCGGTTTGGTGTTCAAGGCCAGCCGCTGGGCATGATGGGCCCCACCCTCTACCTGGGCGTGGTCGCCGTTTCCGGCGCCGAACAACAACTGATGCCGATCATCGATCCCCGCACCGAGGAAATGCTCGAATACAACCTGTCCCGCATGATCGCCCGGGTCGCCCATCCCCAACGCCCCGCCATCGGAGTTCTCAGTTCCCTTCCCGTCATGGGCACCGATGCCTCTTCCTTCCCCATGATGGGGGGTCCGCGCCCCGCCTCCCAACCGCCCTGGCTCGCGTTCCAGGGCTTGAAGGAGGATTACACGGTCCGCTCCATTCCTCCCTCCGCAATAACCATCGATCCGGAAATTTCCACGCTGATCGTGGTCCATCCCAAGGATCTCGGCCCCGAAACCCTCTTTGCCATCGATCAATTCGTCCTCCGGGGCGGACATCTCCTGGTGTTCGTCGATCCCCTCTGTATAGCCGATGAGAGCGCCTCCGCCGGTATGCAGGGCATGGTGATGCCCCGCGCCTCCTCCGACCTCCCCCGGCTCTTCGCCGCCTGGGGAATCACCTTCGATCCCTCCCGGGTCATCGCCGATATCGACGCCGGCACCACCGTCCGGGGACGCGATAACCAGCCGGAACAGAGTCCGCTCTTCCTCAGCCTGGACCCGTCGCGGTTCAATTCGGACGAAGTCGCCCTGGCCTCGCTCGATTCCCTGCTCCTTCCCTTTGCCGGCGTCTTCGAAGTCCAACCCCGTGAAGGCCTCGCCTCCACCGTCCTGCTGCGCACCTCTTCGAACGCCCAGCGGGTTAGCGCCCTCATGGCCGGATTTGGCGGAGACAACATCCGCCGCGATTTCAAGAGCGAACAGCAGTCCTTCCCTCTCGCCGTTCGGCTCAGTGGGGTTTTCAATACCGCCTTCCCCGAAGGCCGGCCCCAGGGCGCGGAGACCAATGCCCCGGCCGTTACCGAAACCGCGCTGGTTAAAAACGATCCCACCCGCCCGGGACTGGTCGTCGTCGTGGGCGATGTCGATGGGCTCGCCAATTCCTTCTGCGTGCGGGAAATGAACTTCCTCGGAACCACTGTCCATCAGCCGTTCAACGACAATATCGCCCTGTTCGGCAATCTGGTCGATCAGGCCGCCGGCGGAACCGACCTCATCGGCATCCGCAGTCGCGGCAAGAGCGACCGACCCTTCACGCGCGTCGTGGCTCTGGCCCGTCTGGCCCAGGAACAACATCGCGTCCGCGAACGTGAACTGGAGCAAAAAGTCCAAACCCTCCAGCAACGCCTCGGAGAATTACAGGCCAGCAAGGATGACCAACAGAAGTTCATCCTGAGCCCCGAACAGGAAAAGGCCATCGCCAATTTCCGCACCCAAATGGCGGCTTCCCAGCAGGAACTCCGCCAGGTCCGTAAAAGCCTGAGGGAAGGCATCGAACGACTCGGTCTCAAGATCAAAATTCTCAATATCGCCGGGGTTCCCCTTCTCGTTGCGCTCGTCGGTCTCTCGGTGCCCCTCATTCGTCGCGTCCGGGCCCGCAACCGGTTGTCTTCGCCCACCCCTTGAACCCCTAACCCTACGGAGTCATCGTTAATGAAAACCAAGTCCTTGCTCATTCTCGTCGTCCTGGCCCTTCTGCTCGCCGCAGGGGCGTATTTCGCTGCGCGAAAAACCGATACCGGCGTCCCGAGCCGCATCGGCCAAAAACCCTTCGCGGACCGCGATTTCAATGCCGTCACACGGATCACCGTCATCAGCCCTGGGGCCACCGCCACCGTTGTCCGCGCCGAATCCGGCTGGGTCCTCCCTGAACTCCATAACTATTGGGCGGATTTCGATAAAATCCGCAGCTTCATCCGCACGCTCACCGAACTCAAAATCGGAGATGTTTTGCGCCTGGAAGACACCCAGAAAGGCGAACTCCTGCTGAATGCGCCCGGAGCCCCTGCGGGAGTCGGCACTCAAATCCTCCTAGCAGGACCCGGCGATCAGATCATCGCCCGACTGCTTCTCGGGAAACGCCCCGCCAGCCCCAATTCATCCGGGGAAATGGGTATGTTTGCCGAATCCGTCGGAGCCCGCTATGCCGCCCTCGAGGACGGCACCCCCGTCCTGCTCGATAATCCCCTCTCCGATTTGCCCACGACGGCCAAAGAATGGATGGACCCTCAATTTATGGCCCCCCCGACCACGGAGCTCGTCCGTCTCTCCATCTCCGGATCGAACCGGCCCCCGCTCGTTATCTCCCGGTCCGGACCGACCGCAGAATGGACCCTCGCCGGCCTCCCTGAGGGGAAAACCCTCGATGCCGAAAAAGTCAACCGCATCACCAGCGGCCTCGGCTTCCTGCGTTTCTCCGAGGTCGCCGATCCGGCGCTGCCGGCTGAAAAAACCGGGCTCAATCGACCCGACCGGATCGACGCCGAAACCGCTGATGGACGCCGCTATTCCGTCCTTTTGGGCCAATCGGAATCCATTTCCGCCACCCGTTATATCCGCGTCGAAATGGCCTATACTCCGCCGCCGATGGCAACTCCAGGCACGGCCACAAATACACCCGCCTCAACACCCAACCCCGCCCAGATCGAGGCCGAACAGGCCCGAAAAACCGGGGAGGTTCAAAAGTTTAACCAGCGGCTCGGATCCTGGACCTACACCCTGGATGACTTTTCAGCCGGCCAACTCCTGCCCTCTCTGGAGGATCTGATCCAAAAACCCCTTCCCCCAGCTTCTGCGTCGGACACTGTCCCCAACCCCGTTGAACTTCAAGGAGATGCCCCATGAATACCACCCCCCTCGCGCCAACCCCGCAACAAATCAGGGATCAGTCCGCCTTGATCGACACCTTGCGTCAGGAAATCAACAAGGTTATGGTTGGCCAGGAACGGCTTCTGGACCGGATGCTGATCGCCCTCATCACCGGCGGACATATCCTGCTCGAAGGGGTCCCGGGTCTGGCCAAAACCACGGCCGTTAAAACCCTCGCCCAAACCCTGGGCTTGAAATTCCACCGGATCACCTTCACCCCCGATCTGCTCCCGGCGGATGTGATCGGCACGATGATCTATAATCCCAAGGAAGGGTCTTTTACCCCGCGCCTCGGACCGGTCTTCACGAACCTCCTGCTCGCCGATGAAATCAACCGCGCCCCGGCCAAAGTCCAGTCCGCCCTGCTCGAAGCCATGCAGGAACACCAGGTCACCATCGGCGACCGGACCTACCCCCTGCCCGAACCGTTCATGGTCAT
>CAZCDO010000158.1:0-9743 GCA_964497135.1 uncultured Verrucomicrobiota bacterium | reverse complement strand
TTGGCTTAAGTCGTCGCAGCATTGCCTTTTTCAAGGAGGCGGCAAGCCAATATGGTACTCCTTATCAGACCATGATTCGCCGGCTTCTCGACTCGTATGCGGAAACATACAGAAAAACATCTCCAACAACGCCTCGCACTTTACGGCTCATTCCTCGCCGAAAGTGAATGCACCGTTGTGCATGATAAAATAATGAATAAAAAAGAAAGCTACTTGTCCTTGTTGTGGGTGGACCGGATTGGACTCGCCCGCGCATAAAGGAATCGGCGACCCTCCGTGGTCTTCCCACGGCCATCCCCCTTACGAGATCAAGTACGGCATGCCATCTTATGAGGTATGCACCTGTTGTGGATTTGAGTTCGGAAATGATGACAATCCGGGCACTGCCGAACCTGTCTCGTTTGACGATTACCTAAGGCAGTGGATTGCCCAAGGCTGCAAATGGTTCGACGAAAAGGAAAAACCGAGAGACTGGAATCTGGAAGCCCAATTGACTCGGGCAAAATCAATAAAATATGAAGCTGCACAATCGGCTCCCCGTGAACTGACCCGGTAGGTCAGTTCACGAGTGCCACACCACCCGGCATGCGGGCGTGCCTTGACGTAGCTTTAGCGAAGTCAGGTCCGCACCGGGCGGTTCCAATCAGACTCGGGCCTTGGCCCCATAGTGAAGAGTAATCCATAACGTGCGCATATTGGGAACCCCTTGTTCCTGTAACCAGCCATCCGCCGCTTCATCAACCGAATTGCGGCGGCTACAGCCGGAGGTTTCATTTCCACAACCTGGGCCAGTTCCGGATAGGTCAATCCCCCATGCCGGTGCGCCAACACCGGTAACGGAAATCAACCCAGGATTTGTTTATTTCCGTGTTGCAGCAACCGGAACATCCAAGTCGAATCCCAACGCTTCCCGCTCTTCCTCTCTCAGGCGGGATTCCGGCCAGGGGGGAACATCGGGCCCGGTGAATCCCTCCATGCCGGGTTCAACGCCGATCTTGTCGAAAAAGGTGCTCTGCCCGGTCTTCTGCTCCTGCGTCCGGGAACCGACCCATGCCAGGGCTGGCGCAATCGCCTGCATCAAGCGCGCCCGGTGCCAGCCCAACCCATCCAGCGCACCACTGCGGATCAAGCCTTCCAGCAACCGGCGGTGAACCTGCCCCGGATCTAACCGGCGAATGAAATCCGGAAAATCGACAAAACCACCGCCCGCCGGTCGGGCCGCCACAATCGCCCGCGCCGAACTCTCCCCCACCTGCCGAATCCCCGCCAAGCCATACCGAATTCCACCCGCTTCCGGTCGGCAATTCTCGTCGCTCCAATTCACATCCGGCCCCAAAATCCGGATCCCCAGCCGCTCCGCCTCCCGGATCAACGCCCCGATTTTTTCGGGTTGTCCGTGTTCGCTGGTCATCAAAACCGCCAGATAGGCCTGGGGATGGTGCTGGATCATCCAGGCCGTCCGATAGGCCAGCAGGGCATAGGCCACACTGTGCGCCTTGTTAAACCCAAACCCGACCAACCGGGACAACGAATCGAAGATGCGAGCCGCCACCGGGGACGACAGATGATGGGTCCGGCGGCACCCGGCAATAAACCGGTCGCGTTCGTTTTCGATCGCGAGGGGATCCCTGTTTTCCAATGCCCGGCGCAGGAGATCGCCATCCGCCAGGGTCAGGCCGGCCAACCGATGCGCCGCCCATAGAATCTGCTCCTGAAAAACCCAGACCCCCAGCGTATCGCGAAGAATGGGCTCCAACAGTGGATGGTCGTAATGCACCGGCGTCCGCCCCGCTTTGCGCGCCAGGTATTCCTCGCGTAACGGCAGGGGACCGGGTCGGTAGAGAGCGATCAGAACCGCCAATTCATCGAGACTCCCGACCCCGGCGTGAGAAAGCAGAGTGCGCATTCCCTCGCTTTCGAGTTGAAAGACTCCGGTCGTCTCGCCCCGGCTGATCCGCGCAAACGTCGCCGCATCCTCGGGAGGGGGAAGATCTCCGAGTCCGGGAATCCCGCCGGTCCGCGTCACCGCTTCCGCCGTGTCATGCAAAACGGTCAGGGTTTTCAATCCCAGCAAATCGATCTTCATCAAGCCCAGCGCCTTCAGGGAATCCATCGCGTACTGGGTGATCACCTGCCCTTCCCGATCGCGCATCAGGGGGACCCGGTCAACCAGCGACCCATACGCCAGCACCAAACCGGAGGCATGGGTTCCGGCATTCCGGTGAAGCCCCTCCAGGTCTCGGGCATAATCGAAAATCCGGCGGCCGGCGTCCCCGCCAAAGATCTGGCGGAAATCCGCCCGCGTTTCCCACAACCGCGCCAGAGTCATTCCCGAATCGTCGATCTCCGGAACCCGGCGGATCAGCGGTTCGACTTCAGCCGGAACCAACTCCAGGACCCGGGCGGCATCCCGCAGTGCGGCTCGGGCGCCGAACGAATTAAAGGTCACGATTTGCGCCACGCGTTCGACTCCGTATCGACGACGCACCCACTCGAGCACCTCGCCCCGGCGGCGATGACACAAATCAATATCGAAATCCGGAGGGACCACCCGCCCGGGATTCAAAAACCGCTCAAAGAGCAAACCGTAACGCAGCGGATCGACATCCGTGATTCCGAGCAGATAGGCCACGAGACTACCCACCCCCGACCCGCGTCCGGGTCCCACGGAAATTCCTTTGGCCCGCGCGCCGCCCACCACGTCGGCCACCACCAGGAAGTAGTTCACGAAATGAGTCTTCTCAATGATCGCCAATTCATGCCGGCACCGTGCCACGATCGCGCGCTCAGACTCATTGCGGGGGTGATCGGGATCGGCCACCCCCAGACGGGCGGTCATTCCCGCCCGGCACGCTTCCCACATGACGACCCGCGGATCCCGGCCGGCCGGCAAGGGAAAGCGCGCGAATTCCAGGCGGCCCAAGCCGGGATCGAATTCACACCGGCCCGCAATCTCCGCGGCCTGGCGCAACAGGGCCTCCCCGCCCGGAAACCGGGAAGCCATCGCGGCGCCATTCTTGAAATCATACTCGGGGGTCGGCAGGCGGGGCCGATGCGGATCGTTCAGGGTCCGGTGATACCGCAGGCACATCATCAGATCCTGAGCGGGCGCCTGGCGCCGATCGAGATAATGCACGTCCTGGGTAACCACCCGCGGCACCCCACTTTGCGCGGAGAGTCGCTCCATCGCCAGGCCCAGGCGCCGTTCCAGGGGTGTTCCATGATCCTGGACCATCAGGAAAAGACTCGCGGGCCCGAACATTTCACGGCGCTGTTCCACCACCCGCAAGGCGCCCTCAAAATCCCCATTCAACAATAAGCGCGCCAGGGCCCCACCGGGTTGGCCCAGCAGGGCGATCAGCCCCTTGGAATGGGCGGCCGCCATCGGGTCATCCGTGACAGGAGGCCCGTCCTGCGCCTCCAGATGGGCAGCCGAAACCCAGCGGATCAAATTGTGATAGCCGGGCGTTGTTTCCGCCAGCAGGACGACCCGATCCTCTCCTCCCGCCGGAGCGGTCTGCCCCGAAACGGGGCTCCAGAGCGGCCAGTTCAACTCACACCCGATAATCGGCTTGATCCCCCGCGCTTCGGCGGCCCTGTAAAATTCGATGGCCCCAAACAGTCCATCGGTATCCGTCAGGGCAACCGCCGGCATGTCGGCTGAAATGGCGGCGTCGATGAGATCGGGAATCCGACAACAGCCTTGGAGCAGGCTGTAATGAGAATGCACCTGGAGATGAATAAAAGCCGGCGACCGGATTGGGGGCACTTTCGACCCTCCTCACCTGACCCCTTACAGGGTCAGCGCCATCGCCACTTCGGGACAGGTAAAGGGCGAATCGTACTTGGAACAATTGATGCACCCCATGTAGAGCTTGTGCATCAGCGTTTCCTTCGGAACTTCCCGGAATCCGAGTTTGCGGAAAAAATCCGGGGTAAAGGTCAGCACGATGATCTGGGCTGGGGCCAGGATCCGGATCCGCTCGATCGCCGCCTGGACCAGGGTTCTTCCGATCCCTCGTTTTTGAAGATCCGAGCGAATGGCCACAGACTTCACTTCGACCGTCGGGTGCAAGGACCGCCCAATTTCAGGCAAGATCGACCACGATACCGTTCCCACCACCTGGCCATCCAATTCCGCCACCAGGAACCGGTCGGTATTCTGTACGATGTCACTGATCGGCCGTGCCAAAAGCTCCTCGGGATGATCCTTGATCAGATTAAAAATCGCCTCCGCATCCGTGAATGCGGCATTGCGGACCACCACCCGTTCGTGTCGATTGCTCATATCAGAAACTTTAAAAAAAATGGAAGACGATTGCAAGCGCCCAGTCGGTGGATCACCCAAAACAATCTTTATGGGCGCAACCGACCCATCAAGCGGGGATAGGCGATGGTCTCCCGCACATGTTTCAAGCCGCAGAGCCAGCTCACCGTTCGCTCAATACCCAATCCAAACCCACCGTGGGGAACGGACCCATATTTGCGCAAATCCAGATACCAGGCATAATCCTCCGGATTCAACCCCTTGGCCGCCAGGCTCTCCCGAAGCAGGGATTCATCGTCTTCCCGCTGGCTCCCGCCGATGATCTCTCCATATCCTTCCGGCGCCAACAGATCGAAATTCCGCACCAACCGGGGATCCCCGGGATGAACCTTCATGTAAAACGCCTTCACTTCGCGGGGATAGTCCGTCACAAACAACGGTTGCGGCTGGCGTCGGGATAGGATCGTCTCGTCACTCCCGCCCAAGTCTTTGCCCCATTCGAAATTTTGGGCCAGTTCCAGGTGTTGGGGCTTGACCGCCAACTCCTGTTCCACTTCATGAATCGTCTCCCGGATCTCGCGGATCCGTTGGTCCAGTTGGTCCTGTTTCCAGACTTGCGTTTCGCCGGCGCGATGCCGTTCCAACTCATCGACCTGTCGAATGGATTCGCTCAGGAGCACCTGATCCCTCTCGATTTCCCGGGTCAATCGCTCGCGCGTTTCGGGGCCGCGCAATACCTCCATCGCGTCCTGGTAGGTCAGGCGGGGAAACGGCGCGCGAATTTCGCGCAAGGCCGCCACATCGCGCCCCAAGAGAACGAGATCGGCGGCATGCGCCTCCAAAACCCGGGCCACGACGGTGCAAATCAACGTCTCGGCCACCGCCATCACCTCGTCCACATCAGCAAAGGCGATCTCGGGCTCGATCATCCAAAACTCGGTCAAATGCCGTCGGGTTTTGGATTTCTCCGCACGAAAAGTGGGGCCGAAACAATACACTTTTCCCAGCGCCATGCACGCGGTTTCCAGATGCAGTTGGCCGGTCTGGGTCAACTGGGCCGGTTCCCCGAAATAGTCGACCGAAAAAAGCGACTGGCGGTCTTCTCCCGCGCCCGACACCAGGATCGGGGTATCGACCAGGGTGAATTCGTTGCGATCAAAATATTCCCGGCAGGCCCGGATGATGGTGTGGCGGATCTTCAAAATAGCGGTCTGCCGGGCGCTTCTCAGCCAAAGATGGCGGTGATCCATCAGGAATTCGATGCCGTGCGCCTTGCGGGTGATGGGATAATCCACCGCCCGTTGCAGAACCTGCAGGTCCGTGACGGCCATTTCGTAACCGCCCGGCGCCCGCGGCTCAGCCCGGATCGTCCCGGTCACAATCAACGAACTTTCAGGCGGCACATCCTGGGCCTGCGCAAAGGCCGCCACCGCCCCGGGTTCCACCACGCACTGGCAGACTCCCGTCCCGTCGCGGACGGTTAAAAAACAAACCTTGCCCCCGGTCCTCCGGGCCACCAACCATCCCCGTAGAATGGCCTCCCGTCCGTCCCGCCGACCCAAATTCCGTATCGTATCCACCGTCGTTGTCGTCGCCATACCCGCCTTTCGCAACTCACTGCCCCCCGACCAGATGGGGCGTCAGGGTAATCGCCAATGACCGTTCGTTGTTTTCACGATCCAAACCCACCAGGAATCGTCCGTAAAAATCGCGACTCTTGTCCAAACCGCCCAAATCCACCGACTCTCCGTCAGATACGGTCACCTCGGTGGTCAGGGTTGAGTATTTAACCCGCAACGGATTGTGATCGACCAGTCCGCGCAACTCGGGAGTGATGCGCAGCCGAATGAGGGGACCGGAACCGATCACCTGGGGCTGAACGGTGAGGAAAGCACCCACTTCCTGCCACCGGATTTGTTGTTGGAATATCCGTCGATTCACCCCGTATTCCTGCAACCAATCCAGATAGGGAACCGATTCACCCACTCGTAACGACCCTTCGCGCCCACTTTCGACCAGTAAAATTTGTTGAATTTCCTCATCTTCCTCCGTCCGATCATCATTCGCACGGGGGTTGACCTTAAATTCGGAAACCCGTCCCCTCCCGGTTGGCCGGCTGCGCCCGCTTCCGCCGATGGCCGCCCCGCGGTCGCCGATGTGCTCCTTGAGTTTGAGCCGAACTTCGATCCGAACATTCAGCAACGCGACATCCAACCCTTTCAGTAATTGCTCGACCAAGGCGTGCCGCTCGGGAGTCGTATTGACGATCAGGCGTCCCCCAGCCCGATCGAGAATAACCGGCACCTCCGATCCGAGCAAGCCCACCACGGTTTCACGCACCGATTCAAGATCCGCGTGAAGAACCGTATAAAAAACGAGATTGGATGGGGCCGGGAGTTGGGCCCTCGCCGCCCCCCCAAAAACGAGGGCCACGACCAGTACCCAAAAAAATCTCTCCCCCGCGCGCCGCAACCCGGTTAATAGCTGATTGACGGTTGCCATGTCCGGTCTATCGCATTATTTTCGCCTTGCGGCAACACCGAAATACAGACCCCGGTCAGTTCATTTTGAATCGATCGGATCCGCGCTTGGATTATTCCACAAATTCGGTATGATTCCCTTTCATCCGGAGACCGAGAATGACACCCGCAAATGACCCCCTGCCTGATTGGATGCCGTTGAACACCGCTAAGGATTACCAGCTCAACGGATATCCCACCCTGCCCAACGGCAAACCCGCTCATCTCGATTTTTCCGATTATATCTCCTGGCTGGCCGATTACCTGGAATCGACCCCCCCGGTTGAAAACGACTCCATCCGGTCGGCGCTCGAACCCCTCCGGCGGCTAGCCCCTGAAACCGCATTCAAACTTTTGGGCGGACACGCCGGACATGACGCCGCCGAATGTGAAAACCGACCGTTCTATCGGTACCCGGACTCTTTCGACCCCTCCGGCGAACCGGTTGATCTCCAACCCATCCATCCCGACGATGAGGTCCTGGGCGATCCGACCGATCTCGACCCTGAAACCCATCGCACCTTTGTCGCCGAGGATTTTGCCTTTCATGAACGGCATCAACGCGAGCTCGAAGATTTTCAGGATCACTGGCCCCATTTCGTCAAACAATGGGACGTTTTCGAGAACACCCAGGACGGCGAAATCGGCGAACCCCCGGATGCCGGCTGGCGCCTGTTCCTCGCGGCCCTGTTGCGCAATGAGTCGGCTAAACCCCGGCGCATCACTCTGTTGGAAATCTTTTTCGCCGAATATGCCGATGCCGCCCTGCGTTAACCGTCCGCCCGACCGGGTTCGGATGGCGGATGGTTCAACCGGGGCAACGTGACGCAAAAAACCGCACCTGGAAACCGGCGCGGTATCAGTGCCGCCTGGCCCCCATGCGCTTGAGCGATTTCAAATACAATGGCCAATCCCAGTCCGGTCCCCGCCAAAGCGGCCCCGGGAACCCTTGAAAACCGCTCAAAAATGCGGCCGGCCAACTCCGGGGCAATACCCGGCCCGGTATCCGCCACAGTCAGCCGCGCCTGGCCCGGCGAAGCCATTTCCAACTGAATCAGAATCTCTCCCCCAACCGGAGTGAATCGGATCGCATTGTCCATCAAATTGGCGAGTATCTCCATCAATAGTTCCGGGTTGCCGGCCACCCATATCCCGTCCACGGTTTCCACCCGCAGGGCAATCGACTTTTCCTGGCAAAGCGGAAGAAACGTGTCGGTCACTCGCCGGACAATCGGCTCCAGCTCCACCGGCTGAAAGGCGGCGCGGACATCCTGCTGGTCCAATCGCGCCAAGCGCAAGAGTTGCTCGATCACTTTGGTCAACCGCGAGGTTTCGTCCAGAATCTGGGCGAGGGCCATCCGGTATTCGTCCGGAGTGCGATCTCTCGACAAGGCGACTTCCCCGACACTGCGGACCGTTGCCAGGGGCGTGCGCAATTGGTGGGAGGCATCGCCGCTGAAACGGCGAAGCCGCTCAACCGCATCATGATAATTATCAAAGGCGGCATTCAGGGTCAGAGCCAAGTGCCGCATTTCGTCGTCGGGCATCGAATCGGTCTGGATCCGGGCCTCAAAACGCCCATTCAGGATATCCCGCGCGGAATGAACCATGGTTTGGATGGGATTGATCATCCGCCGGGAAATCCACCAAGCCACCCCCATCAAGAGCGGCAACAGGAGCAGATTCCAGCCCACGCCCACCACCACTTCCATCAATTGATCGCTCAGCCGTTCCCCGGGCCGCTGGAACCAGCCATAGAGTTCCACCAACCCGTAAACGATCGTTTGCAGAAGAATAAAAAGCCCCAACAGGGCCAATAACCAGTAAAAAAATTGCAACCGTAACGGCGCTTTCACGACTCGCCTCCCAACCGGAAGCCCACTCCGCGAACGGTCTGAATCAGCAACCGATCAAAACCGCGATCGCTTTTTTCCCGAAGATGGGAAATGTGGACATCGATCACATTATCCAGCGGAGTCGCCCGCGAGCGGACCTGCCAGACATCGCGCGCAAGCATTTCCCGCGAAACAATTTTCCCCGCCCGCAAGGCCAAATACTGGAGAACCGAAAACTCTTGCGGCGTCAAGTCCACCCCCCGCCCCCCCCTCATCACCCGTCTCCCCACCATATCGACCACCAAATCCCCCACTTCAATCCGGGTTGAAATCTGCGGTTCCGCCCGTTGCAGACGGGCCCGAATCCGCGCCAATAATTCGGCAAACGCGAAGGGTTTGACCAGGTAATCATCCGCCCCGGCGTCCAATCCCTCGACCCGGTCAGGAATCGCATCGCGGGCCGTAATGATCAGGATCGGAATGCGCACCCCGTCCCGGCGGATTGATCGCAGTAAATCGAGCCCCTCCCCGTCGGCCAGTCCCAAATCCAGCAACATCAAATCAACCGACCCACCCTCGAGTTGACGCCGGGCTTCCCCCGCCGAACGACATGTCGACACCGAATAGCGAGCCTCCTCCAGGCCCTTGACCAGGGTTTTGGCTAATCGCTCATCGTCCTCAACAATCAACACCCGCATCTGGGATTCCCCTTTTGCGCAAATCGTACCAGATTCGGGCCATCTGTCCACTTCCCGGTTCCGGCCAAGAAAGGATTGATTCTTGGTCCCAGCCAACGTATAGTGAAAACGGTAATTAAAGAAAGGATGCCCTGATATGAGCAGTGGTTACAACGAAGCGGACCTTTCGGTTCCCGCCCGCGACCTTCATCGTGCACTGGCCAGCCTTCAGGAAGAGTTGGAAGCGGTGGATTATTATCATCAGCGCGCGGATCGCACGGATGATTCCGGGCTCAAGGCGGTTCTCCTGCATAACCGGAATGAAGAAATCGAGCACGCCGTCATGCTCCTCGAGTCGATCCGCCGGGTTGTGCCGGAATTCGATACCCGGTTAAACACCTATCTGTTTTCAACGCAACCCATCTCCACCATCGAAGCGGGAACC
>CAZCDO010000157.1:0-9857 GCA_964497135.1 uncultured Verrucomicrobiota bacterium | reverse complement strand
TGACGGTTTCCAATTTGACCAGCACAAAGGAATCGGTGTTGACGGTGGGGGATGGGACGCAGGCGGCGGCGTTGGGGGTGTTGGGCGGGGCGGCATCGACGACGAACGGTGTTTTGATTCAGGATAATGCCGTGTTGTACGGGCGCGGGAGCATCAGTGGCGGTACGGGTGCCGGTGTGGTTTTGACGAATGGTTCGGCGATTCTGCCGGGGATCAATGGCGCGGGACCGTTGACGGTGTTGGGGAGCAACCTGACGGTGAGCGGGGAAGCGACCTATCGGTGCGATGTGACGAACCTGTACGCCGGGCCGGGCTTGGGCTGGGATGTGCTCAACGTGGCGAACCAGTTATCGCTGTTGAGCGGGGATGCGAAATTGTGGATATCGGTCGAATCGCAGGGTCAGGTGCCGGACGGGGCGCAGGCGGGATTGGACTTTAATCTGCTGATCCTGACGATGCGGACAGCGGCGGATTACGTTCCGGGCAAGGTGGAACTGCGGACGAACGCTTACGTGGGGGCGGAATACGGGATGTGGGCGATCACGAATATTGGGACGAACGTCTATTTGACGTATCGGTCGGCCGATCCGGTGGGGACATTATCGGCGACGTGGAATGCGCCGAGCAACGGGAACTGGACGGTGGGAACGAATTGGATCGGCCTGAGCGCGCCGATTCCGCATAGTCCGGCGATGTGGCTGGAATTCGGCGGGGGTCCGGCGGATCCGCGGTACACTGCGACGAATAATTACTTTGGAAACTTCATGCTGAACCGGTTGACGCTGACGAACCAGAATGCGGCGGCGACGAATGTCCTGGCGGGGAACCTGCTGGAGTTCTGGAATGCGGGAGCGCGGTTGGAGCAGGGGGGCGACGGGCCGTTCACGATCAACAATCCGCTGAACTTGAAGAATGATTGGGCCGTGGGCGGGAATGGGGCGGGGGTGGTGACGCTGGCGGCAGCAATCGGGGGGACGGGATCCCTGACGAAGGTGGGGAATTCGACGGCGATCCTATCGGTGTCGAACACTTTTGTGGGTGGTGTGACGGTGGACGGGGGCCTGTTGCGGATGGATAACGCGGGGGCGTTGAACTACAATTCGATCCAAGTGACCAACGGGACGTTGTTGAATACCGCCGCGATCACATTTGGGGTGTTGCCGTATCGCACAGCGCGGGTGACGGGATCGGGATCGATCTGGAGCAATACCTTGGGGCTGACCGTAGAGTCGAACGGGCTGATCACGGTGGCGGATGGTGGGCGGTTGACCTGTGCGGCGTTGACCGTGTTGAATAGCGGCACGCCCAATACCGGCTTGAACGTGACGAATGGGGGACAACTGTTCAGCACGGGTGCGACGATCATTGGAAGCACCAAATCGAATTGTCAGGTGACGGTGTTGGGCGGCGGCTCGACGTGGAATATGAGCACCCAGGCGCTGACGATCGGGAGCGGGGCGAGCGCGACGGGGAACGTGCTGACGGTGGACGGACAGGGCGTAGCGGGGGGCGCTGTGCTCAATAACGCGGGGGTGATCATGGTGGGGTCGCTGGCGGGCAGTTCGCTCAACCAGATGCAGATTATCAACGGCGGCCAGGTGATCAGCCGGGGGGCGGCGGTGATTGGAAGCACGTCGTCGAACAATGCGGTGCAAGTGGTGGGATCGGGGGCGTTCTGGAATAATTCGAACTCGAACCTGACGATCGGGACGGCGGGCAATTTTGGAAATGCCTTGACGATCGATCAGGGGGGAGCGGTGCTGAATGTGGGGACCCTGACCGTGCTGGCGACGAATGATCTGGTGTTGCCGGGCGGGACGCTGACGGTGTCGAACCTGGCGAGTACGATATTGCCGGTGTTTGCGGTGGGGGATGGGGTGCAGGCGGCGACCTTTGGATTATTGGGGGGGACGGCGACGTCCACGAACGGGATCTGGGTTCAGACCAACGCCGTGCTTTACGGGCGAGGGGTAGTGAACGGAGGAAATCCCGGGGTGGTGTTGACCAACGGGGCGACGATCCTTCCGGGGATCGACGGCGCCGGGGTTCTGACGATCGGGGGGAGCAACTTCACCTGGTACGGTGGCTCGACCTACCGGTGGGATGTGACCAATCTCTATGCGGGGCCAGGCTTGGGTTGGGATGTGCTCAACGTGGCGACGCAGTTGGCGCTGGTTACAGGGGCAGAAATATGCCGGATTTCGATCGAGTCGCAGGGCCAGGTTCCGGAAGGGGCGCAGGCGGGGCTGGACTTCAATCTCTTAATTATGACGGTGAAGAACAGCACGGATATTGACTTGAGCAAGGTGGCGCTACGGACCAACGATTACGTGGGTGCGGAGTACGGGACGTGGGCGATCACGAATATCGGGACGAACGTCTATTTGACGTATCGGTCGGCGGCACCGGTGGGGACGTTGACGGCGACGTGGGACGCGCCGAGCAACGGGAACTGGACAGTGAGTTCGAACTGGATCAGCCGGAGCGCGCCGGTCTGGTATAGCCCGTCGATGTGGCTGGAATTTGGCGGGGCGCCGGCGGGGGCGCAGTATGCGGCGACCAACAATTACTTTGGGAACTTCATGTTGAACCGGTTGACGCTGACGAACCGGAACACGGCGGCGACGAATGTGCTGGCGGGGAATCTGCTGGAGTTTTGGAATGCGGGAGCGCGGCTGGAACAGGGGGGTGACGGCCCGTTCACGATTAATAATGCGCTGAATTTGAAGACCGATATGCTTATGGCCGGGAACGGTTCCGGGCCGGTTACTTTGGCGGGCGCCATCGGCGGGACGGGGACGCTGACGAAGGCGGGAAGTTCGACGGTGATTTTGTCGGTGTCGAACAGTTTTGTGGGGCCGGTAACCGTGGATGGGGGGCTTTTGCGGATGGATCATGCGGGAGCTTTGGGGGTCAACTCGTTTGTGGTTAGCAACGGGACCTTACAGAATCTGAATGCCCTGACATTCGGCATCGGAACCTATCGGGAGGGGCGGGTGACGGGCTCGGGCTCGGTGTGGAGCAACGGCTCGACCTTAATGGTGTCCAATGCGTTGATTACCGTTGCGGATGGGGCGCGATTGACGTGCGGCGCTTTGACCCTGGCATTGGGGGGCTTGCCGAACACGGGCTTTATCGTGACGAATGGTTCGCAGTTGTATAGTCAGGGCGCCTCGACGATCGGTGCAACGACGTCGAGTAACACGGTGCAAATTCTGGATTCCCTTTGGGACCATGCGGGCTCGAACCTGACGATCGGGACGGCGATTTATCGCGACAACCTGCTGCGCGTTGATCAATCGGGCGCGGTGGTGAATGTCGGAACCCTGACGGTGTATCCGACGAACGATCTCGTGGTGCAGGGGAGTTTGTTGTCGGCATCCAACGTGACCAGCACGAAAGGGACGTTGTTGACGCTGGGCAATGGGATTCAACCGCTGACCGCGGATTTATTAGGCGGGACTTGGTCCAATAATGCGGGGATCCTGGTCCAGAGCAACGTGACGGTTTCCGGGGGCATCCGGTTAACGGGGGGCAGTGGCGGCCTGATATTCACCAACGGCTCAACGCTGATTCCCGGATTGCCGGGGAGTGCGACCAATACGATCAGCACCTTGAATTTGGGCAGTGCCACCTGGTATGGCGGGATGACCTTGGAGTTGAATGTGACCAACGTGGCCGGCATCTGCGGAGCGGGCTGGGATTGGGTGCGGGTGGGCGGCAGCCTGAATCTCGTTCCTGCGGGAGGAAAACTCAAGATCAAGCTGGACTCGTTGGGTGAGACGGTCGGGGGGTTTGATACGAACATCTCCCGGATTGTAAATCTGGTCGATTTCACATCCGCATCCTCCCTGACGACGAATGATATTGAACTCGATACCAGTAAATTCCTGCTCCCGGGCAACTGGTTCCTGGAAGTGACCGATAACGATATTCGCTATGTGTACCGCCGGGTGGCCTCGTCGCTGTATGTGGCCACCACGGGCAACAACTCGGCGGGAACGAATTGGACGACCGCTTTTACGTCGCTTGCGGATGCCCTGGCGGTGGCGCAAAATTACGACACGATTTATCTGAAGGGAGAGACCTTTAACCTGTCGACAGGACAGGTTGTAATGGGCCGGACTGCGCTATCGATTTTGGGTGGTTACCAGGCGGCGAGTGATGCGAACCTGCCCGGACCGTGCGATCCGGCGACCTATCGGACACAACTCAAGCAGATGAGCGTTGACGAGCGGGTCCTCACCTTCGCCAATATGACGAACAGTACGTTGCGCGGATTAACGATCCGGGACGGGAATCGCAATCTTGCCGGTGCAATGCCCGGCGTCGGGATGCTGCTGACCGGAAGCCGGAATGTGGTGATCGATACCTGCGTCTTCACGAACAATATCGGGTACGCGACTCCCGGTGCTGGCGGCGCTTTATATATTAGCTCCAGTACGGTGCTGTTGACCAACTGCCTTGTCACCCGCAACTCCGGGTCCTGCATGCCGAATGGAACTTCGGCGGGGGGCGGTATTCATGTTGCCGCCGGCAGCTTTATGAATATGGTCCTCTGTCGGGTCGAGAAGAACTTTCTGACGACGTATGATGGACTGGGTGCGGCCTATAATGGCGCCGGTCTGTATTTGGCCGCCAATAGCACCAGTACGATCAGCAAGACGGTCATTTCCGATAACTGGATGGCGGGCGGGAACTCACAGCCGGGAGCCGGCGGCGGCATCTATAATAATGGCCGGATGTGGCTGGTGAATAGCATCGTGGCCCGGAACGATCACGCGTCCGGGGTTGGCGATGGGATCTATTCCGTCGGAAATTCAACCATTCAGAATTGCACCATTATCAATAACGATATGGCCAATGGCTTTGGGGTTGAGTATGCCGGTGGCGCGATCGGGATCACCAATTCAATCATCTGGGGCCATGCGGATGACTTGAAGAACCTGCCCAACGACGGAGCGGGGACGGTCTATAATCTCGTCAATTGTAATACCGAGGATGGCGATAATAACGGCGTTCAGGGCTGTTACAGTTTTAATCCGCTTTTTGCCGATGAAACCTATTTCCATCTCCAATCGACGACCGGGTATTACGCGAATGGATTCTTCAGTGGGGGCAGCTGGCAGGTGGCGCTCTCGAACAGCATGTCGATCGACCGGGGCACGGGTGATTACTCCAATGAACCGGATCCCAACGGAGGGAAGGTCAATGTGGGCGCGTATGGCAATACCGAGGTGGCTTCCAAGACGGCCACTATCCTGGTCGATCCTCCGGCGGTGACCAATCACGGCGCGACGGCTTGGGGCCATCAATCAGTGCGCTTAAATGGGGAAGTACTCTCGGATGGCGGGCAAGTCCCCGAGGTCGGATTCAAGTATTGGATCGTGGGAAATAGCGTAACCTCGAGTATTTCAGCCGGAATTCAGGCGGGCATTTATGATTCGTATGTAACCGGCTTGACGCCGGGGAACGATTATCAATTCATGGCCTATGCCACCAATGCCGGGGGCTTGGTGTTTTCGGATGTCAAGTCGTTCAGCACCAAATCCGCATCGGCGGCAATCTATGTTTCGACCAACGGGAATGGTACGGCGGGGACGAACTGGTCCACCGCCTTGACCAATCTGCAGGAAGCGTTGGAACTGCTGGAATCGGGCGATACGCTCTATCTCGCGGGGCATTCATTCAAATCTTCCGCGGACGTCGGGCAGGGGGAGATCTATTTGTGGACTTGGTCCGGAGCCAGCAACGTGACGATCATCGGCGGCTACCAGGCTACGAGCGATGTGGGTCTGCCCGGCGCCAATGATCCGGCGACCTGGCCGACCATTCTGACCCGATCCGGTGGCGAAGGGTGCATCTTGCGGATCACTGGCGTGAAGAATAGCGTCCTCCAGAAGGTAACCCTGTATAATGGTTACTACAATCAGACGGCCAACATCAGTGGGGCGGGGCTTTATGTGTCCGGTTGCACCGACCTGACGGTGGACACCTGCACGATCATCTCGAATCGGATGAACTCGCCCAGTTCCTGCTCCCTGTCCGGCGGCGGGGTGTTTTTGGCGTCCAGCATAACCCTGTTTACCAACTGCCTGGTGTCCAATAATCAATTGTCGCCGGGAGCGAACTCCTATAGCTATGGCGGCGGCTTCCGGTTGAATAGCGGGACGACCACGTTCGCCCGGTGCCGGATCCTCCTGAACCAGGCCAACGGGGCGGGTTATTACGACGGGTATGGCGGCGGTATTTATGTGGCCGCGGCGGCGGTGGGACGGCTTTACCAGACCGTGATTTCGCGCAATTACGGCGGCGCCATTCATGGTGGGATTTATAGCGGAGGGGGCATCCACAACCTCGGCAAAGTGCACCTTCAGAATTGCCTGATAGACCATAACCGCGATGGGCAGGATCTCTGCGACGGAATATTCTCTTCCGGCAATTTGTCGCTGATGAACTGCACCGTGGCCGACAATAATAATGCCATTGGAATCTATTACAGTGCCGGCACCATCGGGATGACCAACTCGATTGTGTGGGGGCACAGCGACGACCTGGTGAACTTCCCGGACGACGGGGGCGCGCCGACTCCGAATCTCTACAATGTGTACTACTGCAATATTCAGGGAGGCGACAATATGGGTGTCCAGGGTTGTATTTCGCTCAACCCGATGTTTGCGAACACGAACTACTACCACCTGCAGTCCAAGGGAAGCAACTACGCCAACGGTTACTTCACCGGCGGCAGTTGGGTGACCTCGTTGACCAACAGTCCCTGCATCGACGCCTGTAATACGGCCATTGTGCCGACCCAGGAGCCCGCGCCGAACGGCGATATCATCAATATGGGGTATGACGGGGAATCCCCGGTGGCCTCGATGACCTATTCGATTACCGCGACGCTCCCGGGAGTGACCAACAACGGTGCGTTCGCCATCGGCCACCGAACAGCAACTTTCAGTGGATTGGTGACCAACGATGGAGGCCAGAATCCCAGTTGCAGGTTTGCGTACTGGATTACGGGGTCGGCTTCCACCTCAACCGTATCCGCGGGGATGCAGATTGCCGGAGTGCCCTTCACCGCGACCGGAACCGAATTGACGCCGGGGAGTGTTTATGAGTTCTGCGTGATCGCGTCCAATTCGGCCGGGGAGGCCCTTTCGGATGTGAAAACCTTCAACACCCATCCGGTGGCGTCTGGACTCTATGTGGCCACGAACGGCGTCAACACGGCGGGAACGAACTGGTCCACGGCCTATAAAGATCCGCAAACCGCCTTTGACATCGCGGAACCCGGCGACATCGTGTACCTGGCCGGCCAGACCATTACGAACTGTCCGCCGTTCAACCAGACGGATATCTGGACTTTGGCTGGCAAGAGTAATGTGACGGTGATCGGCGGATACCAGGCCGCGAGCGATGCCGTGCTGCCCGGACCGAACGATCCGGCACAATGGCCGACACGGTTGCGCCGAACGGCTACCTATATGGATCTGGCTCGTATTTTCCGTTTGAACAGCGTGACAAACTGCACGATTTCCAGCATTACTTTCCAGGATGGACGTGCTGCCGATACGGTCAGCGCTAGCGCCATGGGTGTTTACATTAATAATTCTCCGGGATTGATCATGTCCCGGTGCATCATTACCAATATTGTCATGTCCATCTATCGATGTGACGGCGTTGGGATGTATGTGACGGCCAGTTCTGTTCTGTTGACCAACTCCTTGGTTGGCGCAACGTCTGGCCATAACGGTTCTAACGGTAATGCCAACTACGGAGCCGGACTCTTCCTGGCTTCAGGATCGATGACGATCGCGGATACCATTTTCAGCAACTGTGTTAATGGATCGCAAAATGGAGGCACGACCTGGGGTGGCGCCATCTATGTGAGTGCCGGAGCCAGCTTGACCTTGCGGCGCAGTGTGCTGATCCGTAACCGGGCTGACAATACAACAGGAATCGGTAATGGTGGCGGCCTTTGTAACGTGGGCACCGCTGTTTTGCAGAACTGCCTGATTGCGACCAACGGCGGCACCGGCAAATACGGAGATGGGATTTACTCGTCCGGGTCTTTGACCGTGGAGAATTGCACGATCGCCAACAACACCACCAATGGCATCTGGAAGTCGGCTGGTACGGCGACAATCCAAAACTCGATCCTCTGGGGTAACGGCGACGATCTGACCGGTACGATGTCGGTTGCCTATAGTGACGTTCAAACGGCCGACAGCTTCTGGACAAATGGCTTTGATGGCTGCATTCAGGCTGATCCCCGGTTTGCGGACACGACCTATTATCATGAGGCGTCCCGCATCGGTCACTATGTCGGAGGCTATTTCAGCGGGGGGAGTTGGGCCGCGGTGGTGTCGAATGACAGTCCTTGCATTGACGCCGGGAATCCGGCCAGTGACTTCAGTCTGGAACCCTCGCCTAAAGGCTTGCGGATCAATATGGGGGCCTACGGCAATACAGAAGTGGCGTCGAAGACATTGAAGCCGGTCGGCACTTTCTTCAACACGTATTAAGTTGTGGATTGTGTCCGTAATTCGGAGGGTTGAAACAGGGCGGCGGCACGTGCCGGTGTCGTCGCCTTTCGTTCCCATTAGGCGACAATGATTTGTTCAGAATGAGTTCATAGGGAGGTTTTGCGCTGATGAACAAGCTCGACGTTAAATGGTGCCGTGGAATTTTGGCAGCGATATGGATTTTTATGAGGGTCTCCGCGGCGGAAGCCGCGACCCAATACTGGGATTTCTCTCCGGACCCTGGGTTTCAATCTGGCAATGGCACCTGGAGTCTGCTTGACAATCAATGGACGACCAACGGCACGAGTGCTCTCGCTCCGTGGACCCAGAACAACCTTGCCGCCTTCAATGCGGTAGAGGGAACCTCGCTGGTGACGGTGGATTCCATGATCCGTGCGCAGGGGATTGTTTTCGGCGGCAGCGCGTATCGCTTGCTGATCACGAATGGGGGAGCTTTAAGCAATGGCGTGGTGGCGATATCGGTGAATGGGGGAACCAACCGGATTGAGGTGGTGGGCGGTGCAACGGCCTCCTATTTTACCAATACCGCGGCTTTGAATGTCGGACAGACCAACGGATACAACGAATTCCGGATGGATGGGGCCGGAGTTTCAGGAAGTGCCTTTGCGACGAATACCGGTGCGATTACGGTGGGAACTTTAGGCAGCGGATTTAACCGGTTGGTGGTGACCAACGGCGGCTACTTGGTCAGTGCGGCGGCAAACTTTATCGGAGGTCCATCATCCAATAACAGCGTCGAAGTGAGTGGGGGCGGGGCCACGTGGAAATTAGGCGGGCAGATCTTGACGGTAGGCCGTTCGGCGGGCTCGACGGCGAACGTATTGCGGGTGGATGGTCAGGGAGTTTTGGGTGGGGCGCAGGTGACCAACCTGTCGATGTTAGTGGTGGGGACCATCGCGGGTGCGGAATACAACCAGGCGCTGGTGGTGAAGGGGGGCCAGCTGTTCAGTACCGGGGCCTCCACGGTGGGAAACACCTCCTCGTATAACCGCGTTACGGTGGCTGGGAATGGGGCGTTCTGGCATCTGAACAATCAGGTTTTGACGATCGGTCGGGGCGCGACGGCGACGGGGAATGTGGTGACGGTGGATGGGATGGGGGAGACGGGGGGAGCGTTGCTGACGAACGCGGGAGCGATCATCGTCGGGACTGTGGCGGGAAGCGCCTTGAATGAGATGGTGATTACGAATGGCGGACAGGTCTGGAGTCGGGGGGGCTCGATCATCGGGAATGCATCGTCTAACAACGCGGTGCGGGTAACGGGGGGGGGGCCGCTCTGGAACCATGTGAACTCGAACCTGACGATCG
>CAZCDO010000156.1:0-9943 GCA_964497135.1 uncultured Verrucomicrobiota bacterium | reverse complement strand
GCGGGGGACGGAGCAAATTTAAAGCGGAGCCTGAGCGGCTGGTGAAAAAGGAGGTATTCCATTAATAATCGTCAGTTCATCCGGGTGAATTACAAGATACGCGTACCGCAGGTCCGGTGTATCGACAGCGACGGGGCCATGTTGGGGGTGATTCCGATCGAGGAGGCGTTGAACCGGGCCCGGGCTCGGGGCGTCGACCTGGTTGAGATTTCGCCCAATGCCGAACCTCCGGTCTGCAAGATCATGGATTACGGCAAGTATAAGTACGAGTTGACGCAGAAGGAAAAGGAAGCCCGGAAGCGCCAGCATGCGGATGAGATCAAGGAAATCAAATTCCACGTCAACGTGGGCGATCACGATTTCGAAACCAAGGTGAATCACATCCGGGGATTCCTGGAGGATAACATCAAGGTCAAGATTTCCCTGTATTTCCGGGGGCGCGAGAATGCGCATCGCGAATTGGGCTTTGAAGTGATCAATCGCGTCCTGGCGGCGGTGGCGGATTTGGGAAGTCCGGAAATGACGCCGAAATTGATCGGGAACAGCATTTTTGGGGTTTTGGGGCCGAAGCCCCAAAAAGTGAAGATTGGGGGGGGGGCGACCGGGGAACGACAAAATGCTGGACGGCCCGCGGCGAATACGGTAGTCTCCGCCCCTTCACAAGCCGTGCAAAGCGTTCCGGAGAGCGGACCGCCGAAGTCGACATAAGAGGTTGAATCATGCCAAAGAAAAAGACAAGTAAAACGGCCGCCAAGCGGTTCAAGGTTTCGGCCGGCGGCAAATTATCCTTTCGGAAGCCGGGGCGCGGCCATTTGTTGAGCGCCAAATCCCGGAAAACCAAACGGCACATGCGTAAGGGTGGATCGGTTCCCGCCACGGATTTGCGCCGGATGCGACGGCTTTTAGCAACCTAAGAAAAACGAGGTATCGGTATGCCCAGAGTCACCAATGCACCGGCGTCGCGGCGTCGCCGGACGCGGATATTGAAAAATGCCCGGGGGTTTCGGGGGGCGCGCAGTAAATTAATCCGGATGGCGAGCGAGGCGGTGGACCGGTCGATGCGGTTGGCCACCAAGCATCGCAAGGAACGCAAACGCGATTACCGGCAGTTGTGGATTGTCCGTCTGTCGGCCGCCTGTAAATTGAATGACATCAGCTACAGCCGGTTGATTGACGGGTTGACGAAAGTCAAGGTCTCGTTGAACCGGAAAATGCTGTCCGAAATTGCGATTCGCGATCCCGAAGGTTTTGTCGGTATCGTCGGACTGGCGAAAAGCGGCCTGGGTTAATCCGGGGTTGTTCGATTCAGCGGTCATCCCCGGCGGATGACCGCTTTTTTATTGTGAGGACTATGGACAAGCCATCGATATCCATCGCTGAAACGGCGGACCCGAACGGGTTTCCGAACGTGGTTGCGGTGATTTTGGCGGCGGGCAAGGGGCGGCGGATGGGGGTGCCCGAGCAGAACAAAGTGTGTTGTCCGGTGGCGGGGCGGCCGGCGATTTTACGGGCGATGGAGGTGTACCGGGCGGCCGGCATTCGCCGTTTCCTGGTGGTGGTGGGCGTTTTGGCTGAACCGGTGATGCGGACGGTGGCCGAGGAGCACCCGGACGCGAGCTTTGTCTTCCAGCCCCGGACCGGGGGGACCGGGCATGCGGCCCAGGTGGCGGTTCAGGCGTTGGCGGCCCAGGGGTGGACCGGACGGGTGATGATCACCATGGGTGACAAGGTTCCCCAGGTGGGCGCCATCCGGCAACTTCTGCGGACGTTCGAGTCGCTTCAGCCGGATTTACTGGTGAGTGTCCTGCCCAAGGCAGGGGAATCATCGGCCGGCCGGATGGTGACGGATGAGCGGGGTCGGGTGTGCGGCAACGTGGAGCAGGGGGATCTGCGCAAGGCGCGGGAATTGGGACACCGGATCCGGTTGCAGGATATGGAATTGACGCCGGATGAGGTGGAGGCGCGGAGTCCCTGGGTGAACGGATCGCTGTATCTCTATACCTGGCCGGCCTTGACCGGGAGCCTGGAAGGACTGAAGCCCGACAATGTCCAGGGGGAGCTGTATTTGACCGATACGATCGAAATTCTGCTCCGGACCGGGCGCCGGGTCGAATTGATGCCGATTACCAAACCGACGGATTTGATGACCTTCAACACCCCGGCTGATCTGGCGGCGATCGAGGCGGTGTTCCGCCGGGACCCGGCATGAACCGCCTGCGGATTACCGGCGGCGAGTGGGGTGGGCGCTGGATTGAAGTTCCCGCCCGCGGGGTCCGTCCGACGCAGGACCGGGTGCGGCAGGCGTTATTCAACGCCCTGGCGGCGCGAATTCCGGGGTGTCGGTTGCTGGATCTTTTTGCCGGGTCGGGGGCGGTGGGTTTGGAGGCCTTAAGCCGGGGGGCGCGGTCGGTGACCTGGGTGGAACGGGATCCGGGCACCCTCCGGATTTTGAAGGGGAATTTGGAGAGTTTGCGCCCGGGTTCGGCGTCACCGGAGGCGGAGGTGGTCCCGGCCGATGCGACGGCGTACCTGCGCGCGGGAGTGGGAGCGCCGGCGGATTTTATCTTTGCCGATCCGCCCTATGAGCGGGAGGGTCGAACCGTCTGGACGAGCGTGATTTTTGGGGTTTTGGGAAAGCCGGAACGCTGGTTGGCGCCGGGCGGCCTGGTGATTTTGGAAGAAGCGGAAGATCAGCCGTTGGGGGTTCCGCCGGGGGGCGGTTGGTTATTGAAAGCGGAGAAACGGTATGGGGGAACCCGGTTGCGGTTTTGGGGTTACCCACCGGCAGAGCCGGAAAAGGAGACCACAGATGAGACATTCGGCCATATATCCGGGAACCTTTGATCCGTTGACCCTGGGCCATTACGATCTGATGGAAAGAGCCTCCGGGATTTTTGATCGGGTGATCGTGGCCGTGGCGGAAAATTCGCGCAAACAGACCCTGTTTACGGTCGACGAGCGGGTGGACATGGCGCGGCGCGCGACCCGGACGTTGAGCAATGTGGTCGTGAAATCGTTTAATGGGCTGTTGATCGATTTCGCGCAGGAGCAGAAGATCCATGTGCTGGTGCGGGGGATCCGGGCTTTTTCCGATTTCGAATACGAATTTCAGATGGCGTTGACCAATCGGAAGCTGGCACCGGGCATCGAGACGTTGTTCCTGATGCCCAAAGAGGCCTATAGTTACATCAGTTCCAGCACGGTTCGGGAAGTGGCGGAGCGGGGGGGCGACCTGCATGGCTTTGTGCCCGCGTGCCTGATGTCGACGATTCGGCGAAAATGTCTGGGGCGGCTGTGATTGTTGAAGTCGCCCAAATTCCCGAATCGGGGTTGGATCTGGAAGGGGAGGAACCTTCCGCCATTCTCGATTTTTCGGCGACGGACGAGAGTCGGGTGGTCAGCCCGATCGGATACCGGTTGAACGTCCAGGCGGTTTCGGGCCGTCTGATTGTGCGGGGGAGCCTTGCGGTCCAGGCGGAATTCACCTGCTCGCGGTGTGTGCGGCGTTTTGTCCAGGAGGTTCGGGAGCCGGACTTTCACGCGATCCAGCCCTATGCCGACCGATTTGCGATAGTGGACTTGACGCCGGACATACGTGACGCTATGATCCTCGTCTTTCCGGTGTATCCGGTTTGTTCGACGGAATGCTGCGGGTTATGCCCGCAATGCGGCCGGGACTTGAATCGGGGTCGATGCCGGTGTGTGTCGTCCAGGGATAAGCGCTGGACGGAGTTAAATCAATTGGATATTAAGTTGGAAGGGGAGGATACGCATGGCCGTCCCAAAAAGAAAAAAGTCGAAGAGTAAAACCCGGACCCGTCGGAGCGCGTTAAAGGCGACGATTACGGGGACCAAACCGTGTCCGCAATGTGGCGCGGCGCAGGAACCCCACCGGATCTGCCGGTCGTGCGGGTATTATCGCGGTCGTCAGGTGGTCACGGTTCAAGCGGATTGATATGCGAATTGCCGTCGATGCGATGGGCGGCGATTTCGCCCCGGCCGAGATCGTTGCGGGCAGCGTGGATGCGGCCCGTGAGTTGCCCGGTATTGATCACATTATCCTGGTGGGCGATGAGGGGGCCATCCGCCGCGAACTCGCGCGGCATCCCCCGGCGGCGAAGATTGAAATCCGGCATGCCGCCGAAGTGGTGGGGATGGACGAAAGCGCCGCGCAGGCCATTCGCAAGAAAAAAGATTCCTCGATCAGCCGGATCATCGATATGGTCAAGGCGGGCGAGGCCGATGGCGCCGTTTCAGCGGGTAACACCGGCGGGATGGTGGTGGCCTCCACCCTGAAGCTCAGAACTCTGGAGGGAATTTTGCGGCCGGCGATCGCGACCGTGATGCCCACCCAGGGGCGTCCGGTGATTTTGATCGATGCCGGCGCGAATGTGAGTTGCGATCCGGTCATGCTCCTCCAATTCGGGGTGATGGGCTCGGTGTATTCCCGTGAAATCCTGGGAGTCGCGCGTCCGGTGGTGGGGCTGTTAAGCATCGGGGGCGAGGATATCAAGGGCAACGATGTCACGCGCGAGGCCTTCCGATTGTTACGGGCTTCACCGTTGAACTTCCGGGGCAACGTGGAAGGGCACGATCTGTTTCGCGGCGAAACCGATGTGGTGGTCTGTGACGGGTTTGTCGGGAATGTGGTGTTGAAAACGGCGGAGAGCGTGGCGCATGCGATCGGGGCCTGGTTGAAGCAGGAACTGGTGCGAAACCCGATCCGGATGCTGGGCGCGTTATTGTTGCGGAATGGATTGCGGGATATGAAACGGCGGATGGACCCGGAGTTGTACGGGGGCGCGCCGCTGTTGGGGGTTAACGGAGTCAGCATTATCACCCACGGGTCTTCCTCCCGCCGGGCGATTTATCACGCGATTCGCGTGACCCGTGAATCGGTGGGGCACAATGTGAATCGGCATATCGTGGATGAGATCAAGCGATTGGGATTGAACGCATGAGCAACGTTGGACATGACTTGACGGGGCGGATCCGTCCGGTTTCCGTGATCGGGACCGGTTCCTATCTGCCGGAACGCATTTTGACGAATGCCGATCTCGAAAAGATGGTGGACACGACCGATGAATGGATTGTGACGCGGTCCGGGATCCGGGAGCGCCGGATGGCCCGGGAGGATCAGGCGACTTCGGATCTGGCGGCGGAAGCCGGGCGCCGGGCTTTAGAGGCGGCCGGGGTCGCGCCGGATGAACTGGATCAGATCATTGTCGGAACGATTACGCAGGACATGGGGTTCCCGAGCACGGCCTGTTTCGTCCAGGATTTGCTGAAGGCGCGCAATGCCCACTGTTTCGATCTGGCGGCGGCCTGTTCGGGATTTGTCTATGCCCTGGAGACGGGCCGGCAGTTCGTGGCGACGGGGGCGGTCCGAACCTCCCTGGTGATCGGGGCCGAGAAGCTGAGCGTGGTGACGGACTGGACGGATCGGACGACCTGTGTCCTTTTCGGAGACGGAGCCGGGGCCGTGGTGCTTCGTTCCGAGGAGGGACGGAGGGGGATTTTGGGGACCGTGATGGGATCGGACGGGTCCCTCGCGGATTTGCTGGGGATCCCCGGGGGCGGGAGCCGGCATCCGGCCTCGGCCCAGACGCTGGAAGGGCGGATGCATTACATGAAGATGGCCGGTAAAGAGGTGTTCAAGCATGCGGTGCGGGCGATGGCCGATGCGACCTTGCAGGTTTTAGCCAAATGCAATCTGACCTTTGCGGACATTCAATTGGTGATTCCGCATCAGGCCAACATCCGGATCATCCAGGCGATCGGGGACCGGCTGGGCCTGCCGGTTGAGAAGGTTTTTGTCAATGTGGAGCAGTACGGCAATATGTCGTCGGCGACGGTACCGGTGGCCCTGGATCAGGCGATCCGGACCGGCCGGGTGAAGCAGGGCGACCGGGTGGTGCTGGTGGCGTTCGGGGGAGGATTCACCTGGGGCGCGACGGTGTTGGAGATTTAAGGAGCGAGGAGGATCGACCGATGCAATACGCGATTGTTTTTGCCGGGCAGGGCGCACAGGCGGTGGGAATGGGCAAGGATCTGGCGGACGGACATCCGGCCTGCCGGGCCTTGTTTGACCAGGCGAGTGGGGTGCTCGGGTTCGATCTGGCGCGGCTCTGTTTCGAGGGGCCGATCGAGGAATTGACCAAGTCGAACCGGTGTCAGCCGGCTATTTTCACGATGAGCGCGGCCTGTTACGAGCTGTTGCGGGCGGACTGTCCGAACCTGGCGGTCGGGGGGGTGGCGGGGTTGAGCCTGGGGGAATGGACGGCGCTGTATGCGGCGGGGGTATTGAGTTTCGAGGATGGGGTGCGGATTCTGGAGGCTCGCGGCCGGTTCATGCAGGCGGCGTGCGAAGAGCAACCCGGGGGGATGGTGAGCGTGATGGGCCTGACGGCGGAGGCGCTGGAAAAGATCAGTGCCGAGGCGGGCGTGGAAGTGGCGAACCTCAACTCGCCGGAACAGACGGTTTTATCGGGCGCGAAGGACCGGATTGCGGAAGCAGACCGGCTGGCCCAGGCGGCGGGGGCGAAGCGGACCGTGGTTTTGAACGTGGCCGGAGCTTTTCATTCGAAGCTGATGAGTTCGGCGGCCCGGCAGTTGGAGGCCTTTTTGGCGCCGATTTCCTTCCAGGCGCCGCGGATTCCGGCGGTGGCGAATGTGACGGGGCTCCCGCACGATCCGGCGCAGATCAAGCAGACGATGGTCCGGCAGGTCACCTCCCCGGTTCAATGGGTGCGGAGCATCCAGTGGTTTCAGGGGGCGGGGCTGGCTCAGTATGTCGAATGCGGACCGGGAAAGATTTTAGGGGGTTTGATAAAGCGTATTGACAAGTCGGCGGTGGCTTATGCTATACAAGACGAAGCGAGCCTGAAAACCACGGCGGCCGCGGTTCGCGGCGCTTGAGCGTCCGGAAACGACGGGTCGGCAAGGAGAATAATCATGGGGTGCTTGGACGGAAAAGTGGCATTGGTGACCGGCGCGGGCCGGGGCATCGGGCGCGCAGTGGCGGAAAAGCTGGCCGCGGAAGGGGCTGACTTGGCGCTCTGTGACGTGAAGGTCGAATGGCTGGCCGAGACGGAGGCGGCGGTGAAAGCCCTGGGCCGCAAGACCGTGTGTGCGGCCGCCGATGTGAGCAAGGCGTCCGAGGTGGATGCGGCGGTGGAGGCCGTGCAGGCCGCCTGCGGGCGGATCGATATTCTGGTGAATAACGCGGGCATTACCCGGGATGGGTACCTGGCGCGCATGTCGGAGGAGGACTGGGATGCGGTGTTGGACATCAATCTCAAGGGGACCTTCCTGATGACGCGGGCGGTGGCCCGGTTGATGATGAAGCAGAAATCGGGCAATATCGTCAACATCGCCTCGATTATCGGCTTGATTGGAAACGCCGGGCAGTGTAATTATGCGGCGTCCAAAGCGGGAGTGATCGCCTTCACCAAGTCGACGGCGAAGGAACTGGCCTCGCGAAATGTTCGGGCGAACGCGATCGCGCCGGGATTTATCGAGACCAAGATGACGGAAGTTTTGCCGGAGGAGATCCGGAAAAAAATGTTGGACGCCATTCCGATGCGGAGATTCGGTTTGCCGGCGGACATCGCCCATGCGGTGCTGTTCCTGGCCAGCGATTCCTCCGCATACTTGACGGGTCAGGTTTTATCCGTCAATGGTGGAATGGCGATGTGAGGATGTCGGGAACCCAAGGGAACGGTACAAGGTAAGGAGAGACGAAACATGGCGCTTGAAGATAAAGTTCGGGATATCATTGTTGAGCAACTGGGGGTTAATGCGGATCAGGTCAAGCCCGAGGCTTCCTTCATCGAGGATCTGGGCGCGGATTCGCTGGACACCGTGGAACTGGTCATGGCGTTCGAGGAGGAATTCGGACAGGAAATCCCGGACCAGGATGCCGAGAAGCTGACGACCGTCGGCGCGGTCATCGAATACCTCAAGGGCAAGAATATCGCCGACTGACGATCATTCGGCTGGTTTATACCGAGGAGATGGGGTTTCCCATCTCCTCGGCTTTTCTTGATGGCAGACATCATCGGAGCGAGGAGAATGGCCATGAGCAAGCGGCGCATAGTGATTACCGGAATGGGAGTTGTTTCCCCGCTGGGAAGCGATTTGGAGACGATTTGGAAACGCCTGACCTCCGGGTATTCGGGGGCTCGGATGATCACTCAATTCGATGCGTCGAAGATGCCGACCCGCTTTGCCTGTGAAGTGATTGAATACGATCTGGATGCCTTTGTTTCCAAAAAAGAACAGCGGCGCATGGATCCGTTCTGCCACTATGCGGTGGGAGCGGCCAAAATGGCGGTCAAGGATTCCGGTTTGGATTTGAGTCAAGAGGATCTGTTCCGGTGTGGGTGTACCGTCAGTTCGGGGATTGGCGGCCTGCAGACGCTGGAAACCCAGCATTCGATTTTACGGGACAAGGGCCCGGACCGGTGTTCGCCCTTCATGATCCCGCAGATGATCATCAATATGTGCTCCGGGTTGATCGCGATCGACCTGAAGCTGAAAGGCCCCAATTTTGGCGTGGTTTCGGCTTGCGCGACGGCGGCCCATTCGATCGGTGAATCCATGCGGTTGATCGAACGGGGCGATGCCGATGTGATGCTGGCGGGCGGCACCGAGGCGACGATTTGTGCGCTGGGGATCGGGGGCTTTTCGGCCATGCGCGCCTTGAGCACGCGAAACGACGATCCGACGAAGGCCAGCCGGCCGTTCGACAAGGATCGCGACGGATTTGTGATGGGCGAAGGGTCGGCGGTCGTGGTCTTGGAGGATCTGGAGCATGCCCGCAAGCGCGGCGCCCGGATCTGGTGCGAAGTGGCCGGGTTTGGGATGACCTGCGACGCCAATCACATCACGGCCCCGGCGGAGGGCGGGGAAGGCGCGGCCCGGGCGATGGTCATGGCGATGAAGGATGCGGGGGTGACCCCGGCCGATATCGATTACATCAATGCCCATGGAACCAGCACCGAATTAAATGACAAATTCGAGACGGCGGCGATCAAGACCGCCCTGGGCCCGGACCAGGCGCGCAAAGTCATGGTAAGCTCGTCCAAATCGATGACCGGACACCTGCTGGGTGCGGCCGCCGGGATGGAGACCGTGATCTGCGCCTTATCGATTGCGAAGGGGGTTGTCACGCCGACGATCAACTACACCACGCCCGATCCCGAATGCGATCTGGATTATGTGCCGAACACCCCGCGCGACTTCAAGATTCGCGCCTGTTTGAATAATTCGCTGGGATTTGGCGGACACAACGCCTCCCTCTGTCTCAAGCGCGTGGATTGAGCGGGCGGAATTCGGAATCTGAAATGACGGCAAAAGGCCGGCTCGAAAGGGTCGGCCTTTTTTATTCCGGCTTTTTCTGCAGGATGGGGGGGTCGGGGTTCAGGCCATCCGAAAAGGGAGGGACAGCGTGTCGCTGTCCGTCGGGCGAGGAATTTTTACCCAGGCAACGGGGCCGGCCTCTGATGAATACGGCAGGTATTTTCTTGTCGTATTCTCAGTGCGCTCAAGCTCTATTCCCCGGCAATGGCCAGCAGGATTTCGGCGCGAGATGGATCTTTGGCCCGCATGGAAATCATAAAATCGTTCGGTCATAGACCTCGAAATAGCGACGGGTAATGGTCTTCAGGGACTGGCTGACCCATTCGGGCCGTTCGACGAGATCCACCAGCAGGGTTTGGGTATCCCGCAGGGCCGGCATGTATTCCTCCGATGTGGACCTTCCCATGAACGATCTGAAAGCAAGCATTCTGCATCAGGTGGTGCCGCCGTCTAGGTGTAAATGCGTCCCAACCGCCGGGCGGGCGCATCCGCGATTCGGTGCACGTCGTAACCAGTGCCCCCGTAGGTCAGGCATTCTTGCCTGACACATCCCCGCCCCCCCGGAGTCGGGCAGGAATGC
>CAZCDO010000155.1:1726-9970 GCA_964497135.1 uncultured Verrucomicrobiota bacterium | reverse complement strand
CTTAAGATTCCCGCTGCCAGTCCGGCTTTGCCGGCGGATCCGTGATTCGCCAGCGATACGGCTCGGTCCGTTTCTCGCGCGCCAGCTTGACCAAGGTCCGCGCATTAATTCCGGTGTAGCGTTTCAGCAGACGCCGAAGTTGGGCGTCGTCATTTATGCCCGCTCGGGCGGCGACCATTCGCAGGCTGAACCGGTCATCCGTGGCCAACATCCCGAGCGCGTGTTCGACCCGTTTTCGTTTCACGTAGTCCATGGGCGTGAGGCCGGTTCGCACTTTGAAGGCGCGGCCCAGGTAGAACCGGTTCAACCCGACGGCGGCGGCCAGATCGTCCAGCGTAAAGGGCTGGGCGAGATGCTGTTCGATAAAGTCGGCCACCTGGGCGACCAAAGGATCCTCTTTGGCCATGGACAAGCGTACGAACTCGCCGAGGATGGTACCGAGATACGCCCTCCAGATGGGCACGGGAACGAGGACGGGCTCCTCCTTGATGGCCAGCAGGCGGATCGCGAGCAGGCGGATGATCCCGCCTGAATCGCGAATCTTGCGCGGGAGCCCGGCGGGTGCGCCCGGCCACCGGAAATAGAGGGCGATACACTCGGTCGGATTCGCCGGATCGTTCTCTTCGGTGCGCTCCGTGTTGGCCGGCCAGTAAACGATATCGCCGGCCGTGGCCCGGAGGGTGGCGGCGTCGCGGGACGACGAGTTCCTGGCGATATACACGCCGCTCAACATGACGATCAGCTCCGCTAATTCGCCCTTGCGGTGACTCGATATCCATTTGGTCTCGGCTCGAAAGAAATGCAGGCCCATGGGCGTCGCCCGCAAGTTTAGCGGAGCGGAGTCATTTTGACGCTTTCTTTTCATACAATAAGTCATTATCTGCTATTTTATAGGGCAAGGCAAGTGGGATATCTGACCAAGCAGGATTCAGGATGCGAACGGCTGGTTGCGATTCGAGTTGACTCTAAATTATGCATGTATATATTAGAGTTCAGTCGAAAACACACACAATGGAAAAATCGATGGAACGGTACTTAAAAACGGCGGTTGAGCGCGACCTGGACGAGAAGATGGTCTTTCTCGGCGGGCCCCGGCAAGTCGGGAAAACCACCTTGGCGTTGAGCCTGCTTAAGAATGGAAATGAAGAGCATCCGGCCTATCTGAACTGGGACGATATATCCGCCCGGAAAGCCCTGTTGAGGGGCGCTCTTCCGCCGGATCAGAATCTGGTCATTTTTGACGAAATTCACAAGTATAAGGGGTGGCGCGGTCTTGTGAAGGGGTTCTACGACGTCAATAAATCGCACCGGCGGTTTCTGGTAACAGGTTCGGCTCGACTGGATTATTATCGTCGCGGCGGGGATTCGTTGCAAGGCAGATACCATTACCATCGCCTGCATCCGCTGTCGCTTTACGAGATTAATCCAACTCCCACGCCCTCCGATTTCCAGCATCTCCTGCGGTTTGGTGGGTTTCCCGAACCGTTTTTCAAGGGTGAACAACGGCACTGGAAACGATGGCAGAAGGAACGGCAGAGCCGGGTGGTGCAGGAGGATCTCGTCAACCTGGAGCAGGTCAAGGAGGTGGCTCAAATCGATTTGCTCGCCAGTATTCTGCCCGACCGGGTGGGGTCGCCCTTGTCCATCAATAATCTCCGCGAGGATTTGTCCGTCGCCTTCGAGACCGCCGACCGATGGGTCACCATTCTGGAGAATTTATACTTCTGTTTCCGGATCCGGCCGTACGGACTGCCCCGACTTCGAGCCGCCAAAAAGGAGAATAAACTCTACATGTGGGATTGGTCCCTGTGTGACGATGCCGCGGCCCGGTTTGAAAACTTGGTGGCCTCGAACCTGTTGAAGTACTGCCATCGTCTCGAGGATGGCGAAGGGGATCGAATGGCTCTGACCTTTGTCCGCGATTCGATGGGTAGAGAATTGGATTTCGTCGTCGTACGGAATGGCAAACCGCTGTTTGCCGTGGAGTGTAAAACCGGCGAGCAAGCGATTGGACGGAACATTGCCTATTTTGCGGAGCGGACCCCGATTCCCCGCTTTTACCAGGTGCATGCGGGGCAAAAGGACTATGAACTGCCGAAGTGCCGGGCCCGGGTTCTACCGATGACCAGCCTGGCCCGCGAGTTGGCGATTTGAAGAGAATCAGCACACGGAATAGCGACGCCAATAACTGCCAATAAGGGATCGGTATGCCATCCCCATTGTCAAAAGAAAAGTCATTTTTCAGCTGACATTTTTGGATAAAAGTCATTTATAGCTATTGTTAATTCAGGCGAAATCTGATATAGTTTTAGCATAACTTTTAGAGTGGTGACTTCAAAATCCCCTCTGGCCATTTAAGCAGGAGATTACGATGATGCTAAGACGACTTCGGCTGATGACTTTTGCCGTTCTGATGCCCCTCTCGATCCTGACTCAATCAGCGGAGGCGCTGGACTTGTACGTGTCGCCTGCCGGGGATGGCAGTGCGGGCACGAACTGGGCGACGGCTTTCACGAATCTCCAGGCCGCGGTCAACGCGAGCGCCGGCGCGGGCGACGAAATCCGCGTGCGGTACGGGACCTACTCGAACGGCGCGGAGGTCGCCGTGGTCGGCAAGCCGGGCCTGACCATCCGCGGCGGCTACGCCGGCACGACGCCGGAGCCGGGCGATCTGACCAATCTGCCCACCGTCGTTACTCGCAGCACTGCGGTCTCCATTCGCATCTTCAACGGCAGTGCCTCGACCGTGACGCTCGAACGGCTGACGATCAGCGGGGGATTCATGGTCAGCGGTAACGGTGGCGCGTGCAGTTTCACCAACGGGTGCGCTGTGGTGCTCACCAACTGCACGATCGTCAACAATGGGTTTCAGCAAGCAGCCAAGGGCGGAGGGGTGTATGCGAGTCGCGGAAGTCTGGTGATCAGCGACTGCACGTTCACGGGCAACTACATCAGCGCCGACACGGAAAACACGAAGTTGGGCGGTGCGATTGCCTGCGAGACCGCGACCGTATGGATCGCCAATAGCGTGTTCTATGGCAACTATATCCGGTTGCGGCACGGAGCGGCGTATGGCGGCGCGCTGTACCTTTTATCCGGCAACGCGGTTGTGACCGGCTGCCAGTTCACGGCCAACAGCGTCGGCGGCTATCAGTCTTCGGCTGCGCCACGCGGCGGCGCGCTCTATGCCGACAGCGTGACGCAATTGGTCGTCACGGCGTGTGTCCTGTCCGACAACTACTCGACCGGCCCCAACCGGCTGGCCAACGTCCTGTTCCTCGCCGGCGCGACCCTGAATGCCCTGTTCGACGGCTGCACCCTGCGCGACAACTTCTACGCCGGATCGCCGGAGGACGTCTATCTGTCCGCGGCGGGGGCCGTAACGTTCCGCGGCTGCACGCTCAAGGGCAGCACGGCAGGCGGCGTGATCAAGGCCGGAGCGGGAACGCTGACCGTCACCAACAGTTTGATCGTCCAGAACATCGGACACGGGCTGAACGTGGTGGCGGGCACGGTGAACATCGCCCATTCGACCATCGCCGCCAATAGCGGGTTGGGCGTGACGAATTCCGGCGCCACGGTGTCCCTGAAGGACAGCATTGTCTGGAACAATATGGGCGGCGGCATCACCGGCACGGTCACAACATCGTATTCCTGCCTCCAGGAGGCACGCGCCGGGACCGCTAACTTCGTGGGCGATCCGCTCTTTATCGCCGGCTACTATCTCTCGTCCAACGGTCTGCCGGCCCAAACGGTGTCCAGCCCCTGCATCGATGTCGGGAGCGGGACCGCGGCCGCACTGGGTCTGAACGGGCGCACGACGCTGACAGACGGGAGCGGTGATGCCGGGCAGGTGGACCTCGGCTATCACTCTACGAACGGAAGTGCCAATCTGTCCAATCTGATCCTCTACGTTAACGCGGACACGGGCTCCGACGGTAACAATGGTTGGTCTGCCGGCTTGCCGCTGAAGACCCTGACCAACGCCTTGGCGCGGGTGGTGGCGGGCGGAACGATTAATATCGCGGCCGGAACCTACACGAATGGCGCCGCCCTGGAGAGTTTCCCGCTGATGATCAACACCGCCAACGTGACCCTGAAGGGTGCCGGGGCGGCCACCACCTTCATCGATGCCCGGTGGTCCGGTCGTATTTTGATGGCTATCGGCCAGGGCGCCCTGCGCCTGGAAGGACTCACCTTTCGCAATGGACATGTGTATAACGATAACGGCGCCGGGCTGTACCTGGTCGGGTGCAATACGGTTCTCACCAACTGCACGGTTGTGAGCAACCGCATCAACAAGCTTAACGGTGACAGCACCCTGCGATCCGGTGCCGGAATCTACAACTATGGCGGCTCGCTCACCGTCGCCGGTTGTCAGATCCTGACCAACACCGTTTACTGGGCGGGCGACTACACGGTCTACGCCCAGGGCGGCGGTATTTACTCCGCCAACGCCTCCGTAATCCTCCGCGATTCCACGTTCCGGGGCAACTCCGTGAACGTGAAGCATTCCGATTGTTACGGCGGAGCCGTGTGCCTCTCGGGGGGGGACGCGCAAATTTCCGGCAGTACATTCGTCAGCAATTACCTATATACCGCGGCCAATACGAGTTCAGCCTATCCCTACGGCGGTGCGCTCTATGCGAATGGCGTCAACCTTCTGGCCATCGATCGATGCACGTTCCTGACCAATTACAGCGAGGCGGCGGCCCTCGGCGGCGCCGTCTATCTTGCCCAAGCGGGTAAAACCGTACAAATCAGCTCCACCGCCTTTCTCCGGAATCGGGATATCTACCTCGTGAGCGGCACGGTGACGATGACCAATTGCCTCGTGGCGCGAAGCACCACCAAAGGTCTGCGCGTGGCGGGTGGGAGTGTCACGATGGTGAACTGTACCCTGGCCGATAATGCCGACTACGGCGTTCAGAATATGGCGGGCGCTGTGACGGCCAAACATTGCATCGCCTGGGGGAATACCAATGCCGGGCTGTACAACTGCACGACCGTGACCTACAGCGACTCGCAAGATGTCCTCGCCGGCGTCGGAAATATGGTGACGAACCCGCTGTTCGCCGATACGACCTACTACCATCTTGCCGCCCGGGCGGGCTTCTACAGCAACGGCTGGTTCAGCGGCGGGACCTGGGCGGTCACGACCAATGACAGTCCGCTGATCGATGCCGGCGATGTCACCGAATCGTGGCGGGATGAGCCGCAGCCGAACGGGCGCCGGATCAACATCGGCGCGTACGGCGGCTCCCCGGTTGCGTCGAAGACCTATCTCGAGGCGCCCGGTGTGTTCTCGAGCCTGACCGTGCACAGTTATCCAGCCACCAATGTGGATATCTCGGTCGCCTGGTTGAACGGCGAAGTCCTCCACACCGGCGGACAGGAAAACCCGGCCGTGTATTTCTGCTGGGGCCCCAGCGATGCCGGGACGACGGCGACCAGTTGGTGGGCGAACGTCATCGACATGGGAACCCGGGCACAATGGGAACGGTTCACGACGAACATCACCGGCTTTTCCGGCACGACACACTATCGGTGCTACATCACGAACTCGGCGGGTGAAGACTGGTCGGCTGATCCGGCCGAGACCTTCACCACGGTGTCGTCGCCGGCCGTCACCAATACCGGCGCCACGCTGGTCCGCCGATCCTCCGCACGCCTGAATGGTCTGATCACCGAAACCGGGGGGCAGAATCCCACCGTTTGGTTCTATCACTGGCCGGATGCGGGTTCACCCACGTCTGTTGTGGCCATGAGCCAACAAGCGGGCGCGTTCTACACCGACCTGTCGAGTTTGTCGATGGGATCCCTCTACCACTACCGGATCCTGGCCTCCAACTCGGCCGAAGCCGTGTGGTCGGATACGCGCGACTTCACGACGCTCACCGCGGATCCGATCGGTCGCTACGTGGCGCCGGGCGGCGCGGGAGCGATGAACGGACAAGACTGGGCGAATGCCTATAGCCTGGTCCAGGACGCCTTGCTGGAATGCACCTATCCCGGAGATACGATCTATCTGCGCCACGGCGCATGGTCGAACCTCACCCAGATCGCCGTGTCCAATGTGCCCGGCTTGATCATTCGCGGCGAATATGCGGGAAGCGGGACCCCTGGCGATCGCACCAATCTGCCGAGTGTGCTCAAGGCGGTTCCGCCTGAGGCGACCTATGCCCGCGTGTTGTACGTGGCGGCTTCGACCGTGACGCTGGATCGCGTGACCCTGCGGGACGGGCATCTTAACAATAGCGATGGGGCGGGGTTGTACCTGACGAACAGCCGGGCCACCCTGACCAACTGCGTCCTGATTAATAATCGGGTTCACGATACCGCTTCGGCCACCATCGAAAAAGGCGGAGGCATTTTTGCCGGAGGGGGAACGCTCGACCTGTTCGCCTGCGAGTTCCAGACCAACAAGGTCTATTGGTCCGGCTACAGCCATGACGCCAAGGGTGGTGCGGTTTACGCCACGGGCGCCGTGGTGACGGCGGTGGGTTGTCGCTTCAATGGGAATACCGTCGGGACGAAGCACGTTATCAACTATGGTGGAGCGCTGGCCTTGGAGGGGGGGCGCGCCGAAATCCGCGATTGTTCCTTCACGACGAACTCCACCGATGCCGGTACCTACGGTTCCGTGACGCATTTGGGCGGGGCGATCTACGCCTTCGGGGTCAACCCGCTGCGGATTACCGACTCCTATTTTGCCGGCAACTATGCCGGCGCGGACAGCGGTGGCGGCTGCGGCGGTCCGTTGTATCTGACTGGCGCCGGCCTGACCGCGTCCGTGACCCGCTGCGTGTTCACGCGAAACGGCAACGGCAGCCATCACGGCGATGTTCATATCAGCGGCGGCACGGTTGCCCTGACGAACAATCTGATCGTCCGCAGTTCGACCCATGGGTTGTGGCGGGACGGTGGGAATGCAACGGTTGCCAACTGCACCTTCGCGAATAACGGCGGGTGGGGATTCACCAACGCCTCCGGGACGGTCACGGCGAAAAACTGCATCGCCTGGGGCAATACCAACGGTGGGTTTTGCAATGTTTCGGTCAACTTCAGCAGTTCGCAGGAGGCGCAGGCGGGGACAGAGAACATGGTCGTCAACCCCCTGTTTGTCGACACCACCTACTACCACCTGCAATCGACCAAGGGGAACTATGTGGGCGGCTACTTCAGTGGCGGGAGCTGGGCGGAGTCTCTGGACTACAGTCCGTGTCTTGATGCCGGCGACCCGACCAGTCCCTATGCCCTGGAGCCCCTTCCGAATCATCATCGGGTGAATTTGGGCGCGTATGGCAACACTACGGTTGCCTCGAAATCGGGCGCAGGGGGCACGGTCTTTATCCTCAAGTAGGCGGAGTAATGGGTGCTGGGGCAATGCCCTCACGGGCACACCACAAACCCCGCGGTTCGTAGTGACGCAGTAAGGCGTTTATCTGCCTTAATTAGAATTGCTGGATGTTGTAGGTCGGGACTCTGCGAGAGCTTCCCCGCTTGTAAGAGAATATGAAGCGGGAGATATTGCACGCAGAGTTACACAAGGTTCAGATCGAGTTAAGACGAGAGTGAAGCCAGGGCTGTGCGATCCCGCCGCGGCGGCGGCATCACCCGTCCCGTGTTCTCCTGAAGCCAAGGGGAGAAGAAGACCTTTTCTCTTGAAAGACAGCCGGACGGGTCATTCCACGGCTTTGAGTGGGATGACACGGCCGTTCTTTACTCTGCGAACAAGGATCTGAACCCTGTGGGACTCTGCGAGAGCTTCCCCGCTTTTGAGAGAAGATGAAGCGGGAGATAGTGCACGCAGAGTGGCGCCAGATTCAGATATCCAGGAGGAACCGTTCATAGCTTAATACGTATGCCTCGTCGGGTGGAGGGAGCAGCGGGAAGCCACCGGCAACTTCCGGAACCCTATATAAGATTCTCAATAAGGTTCATAAGTTTCTCCCTGGCTACGGGTTCCTCCCTCCCCCCGGCGAGGGGGAGGGCGGGGTGAGGGGGATCTTTTAGATTTTGCTATTTTTATGCGAACGCAGTGTACCAGCTCGAAGCTCGCCTTGAGTTCCGATCAAGAGAACTACTCTATTCCAAGGAATCCCTTACATTGAACGGGTGGATCCCCCTCACCCCAGCCCTCCCCCTCGTCGGGGGGAGGGAGGTGCCAAAAGCCACCGGCAACTTCCGGAAATAAATACAAATCGCCCCCGTAACTGTCTCGAGTTTCTTGACTGTTTGATC
>CAZCDO010000155.1:0-1626 GCA_964497135.1 uncultured Verrucomicrobiota bacterium | reverse complement strand
GGAAATAAATACAAATCGCCCCCGTAACTGTCTCGAGTTTCTTGACTGTTTGATCCGCCGACCGCCGGCGGTGGAATCGCTGCGAACAAGGATCTGAACCCTGTGGGACTCTGCGAGAGCTTCCCCGCTTTTGAGAGAAGATGAAGCGGGAGACACGGGATCCCCCTGCAATTTTGTTTTACCGGCCGACCGGATGTGTTAAATAATTCACGTTCGACGACCGCATGGAGCGGTCTTAACCAGGAGAAATGCGATGACGCTTCAGATGACGAAAGAAACAGCCTATGCGCAGGGCCGGGCTGCCGGTCAGGCCGTTGCGGCGGATCCCGAGGCCGCTGCCCGACGAATGGAAAACGGCTTTCGCTGGGCGCGAATCCAGTACCCCGCCATTGGGGATCTGAATCTGGCGGAGGAAGTGCTGGCCTTGGACCGCCGACGCATGGCCTGGGATTTGGACCTGACCCGGTTTCCCGAATGCCGGGGCCTGCGCGAACTGGTTGAAGCGGAGCGAAAGGGTTTTGCGGATGCCTGCCCGGACCCTTTGCAATGGGCGATGCACAACAGTTGGGGCTGGTTTATCAGCCGCATTCTGAACACCCGGTATGTGGGGCGCACTCCACCGCCGGCCCAGTGCACGGATTTCTGGTTTGCCCACACGCGCGAAGGCGGGCCGATTCATGGCTGTAATCGCGACGATGTGCGCGAGAATTACACCTCTTTCCCGACCCCGACCGGGGGGGGGCGCGACGAGCGCTTTACGAAAGTTACGCAAGTGGGCGGCGTTTCGTCGTCCGTGCTCTGCGACGAGGAGCCGGAGGACTGGTTTCCGGTGAAACTGGGATGGATTATGCCGCCCGATATTCGGACGGTGAAGGACCATCTCCACTTTCTGGAACGCTACCGCGATTTTTGGGGGCCGGCCAATCAGATCTACGTCGATCCCGACCTGACGTTTGCGGCGGTTGAAAAGGCCAACCGGCGGATGGGCGTACGGTACTCCACGGATGGGGCCTGTGCCATCACCGCCTGCGCCTATCTGATTCCCGAAATGGCCGCCTATAAAAAGGAGCGGGACGCGGTCTCCCTGAAGGCGCGCGGATGGACGGAGGACAGCCCCGACTTTAAATATTGGGAGGGCTGTGAGCGGCGCTATCGGCGTTTGCTGAAACTGGTGGATGAGGAGAACCGGCGCGGAGCCACTTTGTTGGGCGCCGCGCGGATCGCCCTCGATCACGCTGTTCCGTTTCCGGACCGCATCTGTGTGGCCGGGGAGCGCGGGCATCCCGATGAGGCGCTTCAGAACTGGTCCCTGCAAAGTTTCGTGCGGTGCATTTCCGGGCCGAACCGCCGGACGATTTACTGGCACATGGATCCGACCCGGCCCATTCCGGTGTATCAAACCAAGCCCTTCTATTTGCTGGGGGAAGGTGTAGCGATGCGACCCGAATGGGAACGCGAACTGGCGGAAGCCGGCGACATCGGCGGGCCGACGGTAAAGTAGCCCGACTTTTTCCGTCCGCCCCCACGATCGGGACCTTGGCGAACTCCGTGTCTTGGCGTGAGAAAATCAGGCCGTTTCGTTCCCCGTAGCGCAAGCATCCTTGCTTGCACCCCCTCAAGCTGGAA
>CAZCDO010000154.1:0-10005 GCA_964497135.1 uncultured Verrucomicrobiota bacterium | reverse complement strand
CCGTCATCAGTGTGGCCGCCAAGGCGCCGCTGGCCCAGCCGAATTGCACCCACTTGACCGGTTCCCAGCCTTTGAGAATCCCATAGAGCATTCCCCCCACAAATCCATCGCCGCCGCCGATCCGATCCGCCACGCCGATTTCCCGCGGTTCGACCACATGCCACTCGGAACCGGCGGACATGACGGCGCCCCAGAGATGCGTATTGGAACTCACCACTTCGCGCAGGGTCGTCGCATACACCGAAGCGTTCGGATAGGCCATCTTCACCCGTCCAATCATGCCCTTGAATCCATCGATCTTGGACGCCAATCCTTTTCCGCCGGCTTCCGGACCTTCCACTCCGAGACAGAGTTGGAAATCTTCCTCGTTCCCCACCAGGATATCCGCCACACTCGCGATTTCGGCAAAAATGGCCGACAATTCCTTCTCCCGTTTCTTCCAGAATGAGGCGCGATAATTAAGATCAAAAGCGATTTTTGTTCCATGTTTTTTCGCCGCCCGCGCCAGTTCCAGACAGAAGGTGCTCGTCTCCGGCGACAAGGCGCCCACCAGACCGGACAAATGCACAATCTGCGCACCCTCCTGCCCGAACAGGCGATCGAGATCGAAATCCTTCACGTTCAGCGTCCGCCCGACTTCACCAGCCCGGTCATTCCAAACCCGGGGACCGCGTGAACCACAGCCGCTGTCGGCGATATTGAATTGATGGCGATAGCCCCACGGCCCGCCCTGCTCCACTTCCTTGCCCTCGAAATCCATGTGCCGGCTCGCCAGGTTGTCCTTGATGAGCTGGGCGATCGGACTGCCCTTGACAAAGGTGGTCAGGATTTTGACCGGCAAACCGAGATACGAGGCCACACTGGCCACATTGGATTCCGCACTGGTCGCCTGCATCACATATTGGGTGCTGCTGTGAACAGGTTGACCATTTACCGGAGTGATCCGAATGCCCATGCTCGTGGGGACCACCAGCGCATACTTACAACCCTTGCGTAATTCCAGTTTCATGCGATCGCCTTTCGCGTTGTGATGTGGATTCAAAAAACGGGAAGGCTGAAGTTATATCCGGAATGTCCCTCAAAGTAAAGCCCGACGCCGCGGGACATCTAAAAATGGCTCAGCTTGTGCGCAGTCGATGGTGCTCGCCAGTAGGTCACTCATTCTTGCCTGACATCCCCCGCTCTCCCCGCAGTCGGGCAGGAAGGCCCGACTTACTTCTTCTGGTTCATTCTCAATAAGTGTGGGTGATTGGTGTTTCGGGGAGCAGGCGGGGAGTTCCTCGCAGAGTCGCACCAAGTTCAGAATCCTGTTCGCAGAGTGGGAATCGGCCGTCTCATTCCGCTGAAGCCAGCGGAATGAACCGTCCGCCGCTGGTTCTAGAGTTAAACCACCGCTCGTCCACTTGGCTTCATAGAGAACGGGACGGGTGATTCCGCCGCCGCGGCGGAATCGCACGGCCCTGGCTTTACTCTTGTCTTAACTCTATCTGAACCCTGTGAAACTCTGCGAGAGACTCTCCATTCCCAGATTTCCGACGGCTTTGAAAGGGCTCGAACTCCAATAACCCACAGCAACTCAGAAAGAGCCCTTCTTCTGCACGCCTTCCGGCCCGGTGATCTCCTCCATCCAGCGCCGGCAGTCGCTCGCCCATTGAAACGGGGTATTCAAACCCAGTCCATGCCGACCCCGCGTATACACATGCAACTCAAACGGGACCTTTGCCCGACGCAAGGCCGATGCAAACATCAGGCTGTTTTCAACCGGGACCCCGGCGTCCTCCATCGTATGCCAGATGAAACAGGGCGACGTATCCGCTTTAACCAATAATTCCGGGGACACCGCCGCCAGTCGGGCTGGCGTCAAATCCTCCCCCAGTAAATTCCGGTATGACCCTTGATGGCTGAACTCGCCTTGGGCCGTGATCACCGGATAACACAGAACGCCAAAATCGGGACGCAGACTGACGGAGCCGGCGTATTGATCCCAGGCCGTCACGGTGTGCGCCGTCAAATGCCCACCGGCCGAAGACCCCATCACTCCGATCTTGTGCGGATCAACCCCCAGTTTCGCCGCGGCGCTCCGAACCGTGTGCACCGCGGACAGCGCATCCTCCAGCATGGCCGGATGCCGGAAACCTTGGGAGCCCAGCCGGTATTTCACCACAAAACAGGCCACCCCCTGCCGGACAAAATGCTCCGCATACCCGCAGCCCTCATGGTCCGCCAACATGCCATACCCGCCCCCCGGAAAAATGATCAGCCCGATCGCCGACCGTGCCCCTTCGGGCAGCCAGCATTCAATCGAGGGGGCCGGATGAGTCAGGCCGGAAGGAAGGTGACCCGTAATTGTGTGCATCGGTGTTCTCCATGGGTTGGCGAGGTTAAACGGTCTCGGCTACTCGTGTTGAAGCGTATCCCAAAGGACCTGGTTGAAAGCCGCCTGGCGGGACGCACAGGATTCCCGGTGACACACTTCACAACTCCGAAAATCGGTTTCCGTCGGAAACAGAATTCCCGAAATGGTTTTGTTCGGCGCCATGAGGCTGGAAGCCATGAGCTCGACGCCGATGTCCCGCTTGACATTCCCGAGCAACGCAAAAAGGCCCGTCTGTTGTTCAATCGGCCAGACCGACGCATCGCCCGAGCCGGGCCGCATGACGGTCGTCTTGCCGAGGCGGAATTTGCGGTGCAGGTGATCATTCAGGTATTCGTGAGCCGCGCCGAGAAGTCGGCTCTTGATCAGATCCCACCAGAATTCCTTCACCAGGTCGCCGGACGCTGAAAATTCGCGGTCCATTTCCGATCCGCAAGTGGCCACATGCGGAAAAACGCGCTCCACGTCCTTCAGATGATGAGCCAGAACCCGGCTCTGGAAAGAAACCTCGTCGATCCGGACCTGGTCGCCTTCCCGAGCGGTGACAAAGCTGACGGCATACGCGGCTTTCGGCCGGCCGATATTCCGCGCCTCTTCAATCAACGCCAATAAATCGGCCGCATCCTCGGATCCCGCTTCAACACGGGCTTCGGTCATAATCCGATCGGCATCGAGCGTAAATGGAATCGAACTTAATATTTCCATAAGAGGTGGGGATTCTAGGCGTTTTGAATGGCCCAGGTCAATTCCTTAACAAAGGTCTTGAGCTTTACCCCAAAATGTCATTCAATCCGGCCATGTTTGTCATCGATTGTCACTCTTTCTGGGGAAAACGGGTCGACTCAGACCCCCGCTATACCCCCGATGCCCTGCGCGAAAACCTCACCCGCCATTCGATCGCCGCCGCCTTGGCCTTCAGCCGGCGGGGACCCGATTATGACAGCCGCTCCGCCAATCGCGAAGTCCTCGCGGTCCGCCAGGAAACCCCTTGGATCCAACCCATCGCCGTCCTGGACCCCCGCGACGCCCCCGGCTTCCCGGCCGAATTCGAATTCTGTCGCGACGCCGGCATCCACGCTTTCCGCTTCTTTCCCGGCCAGCAAAACTGGTCGGTCCAATCCACCCTCTTCCGAAGCCTGCTCAAAATCGTCCGCGGAACGCCCTCGGTCCTGATGTTCTCATCCATCGACTCCTATACCGGCTGGGAAATTCCCTCCCAAATCGCCGCCGTCACCGCCGACCTCGGGGTGCCGGTCGTTTTCGTCGACACCTTTTATGCCAATATGTTTGAGGTGCTCTCCACCCTGCGCGAATTTCCCCATACCTATATCGAAACCAATGGTCTGGCCACGACCGAAGCCCTCGATACCGTCGTTGGGGAAGTGGGACCCGCCCGCATCCTCTATGGGTCCAGCGCTCCGCTCCGCCCCATGCAAAAGGCCCTCAACCAGATCCTCGATGCCCGCATCGCCCCTGCCGACAAAGCCGCCATCCTCGGCGGTAACGCGGCCCGCCTCTTTCACCTCGAGCCCACTCTCTGGACCGGGCGCCCCACGCTCGCCAACGATCAACCGATGAGGTTTGAAGAGCCCGCCATCGACATCCATTCCCATCTCGGTTACTGGCAGCGCCCGCCTTATGAGGACTACAATCCCGCCGGCATGCTTCGCCGGATGAAACAATTCAATATCCGCACCGGCATTGTCTCCGCCTATGAAAGTATGCGCTATGACATCGCCGCCGGAAATCGGGCCATCGCCGCCGCCATCGAAGGGCACCCCGAACTCAAGGGCTGTGTCGAACTCAACCCGCACCAGTTCGAACTCTCTTGCGATGAAATGGACCGCTATTTCGCCCAACCCAATTTCGTCGGCGTCGAAATTGAACTCTCCCACATTCCCGCCCCCACCGCGGGTCCCCAGGTCCGAAAATTGATCGAAGCCGTCGCCCACCGGGGCAAACCGATTCTCTTCCTCCCCGCCGGCGGGGCCGATGCCTCCGCCGAACGCGATCTGGCCCGGGCACACCCCGGCCTCGCTTTCATCCACGCCCATGGTTTCGATCCCGATTGGGCCCGGGTCGTCGCCGACACCCCCAACATCCATGTCGAATTCTGCCTCAGCCGCCCCAGTCATCATCATCTGCGCGAATGCCTCGATATCCTCGGCCCGGAACGCATCCTCTTCGGCACCGATCAAACCCTTCTCAGTGTCGCCTCCCAAGTCGGCCTGTATCTCGATGCCGAGCTCTCGCCCCAGGAACGCCGCCTGATTTTGCACGATAATGCCTGCCGTCTCTATCATCTCTAACCCAAAGCCACGCCCATGCCCGTAAAATCCAAACCCGCCCCCCGCTCCTCGCCTTGGACCCCCGGCTTCGCCCTTGCCGATATCACCCCGCCCTTGGGCACCCACCTTTTTGGTTTCGGCGGACGGGACCGGGGCCCCGGCTGTGAGGCCATTCACGATCCACTCCAGGTGCGTGCGGTCTGGATCGCCGTAAAAAACGAACCCGTCCTCCTCCTCGCCTATGATGTTCTTTTTTTTGATCGCGCCGAGGCCGACCGGATCAAAGGCGCGGTCGGCCGGGTTCTGGATCTGACCCCGCGCCAGATCCTGATCAATTGCTCCCATACGCATATCGGACCGGTCACGGGGACTTGGGCTTTTGCCAATTACGAACCGCTTAAAAACCAGGCCTATCTGGACGACTTGGTGGACGCCTCGATTCGGGCCTCCGTCGCGGCCCGGAATACCGCCCGCCCCGCCCGCCTCCGTTTCGGCAAAACCCGCTCCACCCTGCCGGTCAGCCGCCGGTTCCTCACAACCGAAGGCAAGGCCGAATGGCGGCCGGCGCCCGCCATCCCCATTTATGACACTCTGCCCGTCCTCTCTTTTGACGATCCCGCCACAAACACCCCCATCGCCCTGATCTTCACCGTAGCCTGTCACCCCTCCACCGCCGGCGGCCTCCAGATCTCCGCCGATTACCCCGGCGTCGCCCGGGAATTAATCGACCACGCCATTGGCCGGCCGGCGTCCGTTTTCCTCCAGGGCGTGGGCGGCGATACCAAACCGTGCGTGGTCGCCAATGGACCCGCCGACGATACCGGCCAAGTCTCTTGGCGTTCCGGCTCGTGGGAGGATATCCACCGGGCCGGCGAACTGGTCGCCGACGCCGTCCTCAAGATTTTGCCCCGGCTCAAAGCCCAACCCGATCCCCTCGTTCAAACCGTTCTCACCGAAGTGGAGCTCCCCCTGACCAAGCTCCCCACCCCGACAGAACTCGAACAGCTTCGATCCACGCCCGAGCCCATCTACGCTTTGCGTCGCCTCTGGGCCACACGCCAATTGGAGTTGCTCGCCGCACGCGGTGCACTCTCCCCGGTCGCCCCGATCCTGATCCAGTCCATCCGCCTGTCGGAATCGCTCCGCTTCGTCGCGCTGGAAGGGGAGCCGGTGGCAGCCTGGGGCTGGGCCATCGAAAAGGCGTTCCGGTCCGCCGGTACGGTTATCCCGCTGGGTTACAGTAATGGGCAGGGGCTCTATCTGCCGGTCGAAGCCAATCTGGTCGAAGGCGGATACGAGGTGGAAAGCGCCTACGAATACGGTTTTTCAGGACAACAGTTGGCTCCCGGTTTTTCAAAACCGATCGGCGCCACATTGAAACAGTTGAAACAGGAAGGGAAACACCGAGCAGAGGCCCGAACATGATTTTTAAAAAACTCGTTTTCTCGATTTCACTCATCTCCCGCGGTGTCCGCAACCAATTCGCCGTCGCCATTGTCCTCATGTCCCTGATTCCCCTCACGCTCATCGTTTTTTTGGTGACCGAGGTTATCCCCAATGATTCCCTGCCGCTCGATATTCTGAACCTGCTCGCCGGATTGTCCATTGTCCTGGCTTTCCTCGGTTGGCGTCTCCTCATCAAGTACCCCGTCAATATTATCCGGTTACGCCTGTATCTCGATGCCCTCGCCCAGGGCAAAATTCCCCATCCAATCAATATCGACAAAAACGAAACGGACCTGACCGCCATCGAACAGGACATGAGCCAGATCGTTCTTCAAACCGAAGAGCGTATTCGCACCCTCGAAAAACAGACGCAGATTCTCTTGCAAACCGAACGGCAGCGCGTCGTCCTCGAAAGCCTGGGGGCGGCCTGCCATCACCTCGGCCAACCGACCACGGTTCTGGTCACGGCGCTTAAAATGATGAACCAGCCGGACCTCTCCCCCCCGATGCGCGAAATGGTGGCCTCGTGCTCGAAAGCCACCCAGGAAATTACGGAAATTCTCCACAAACTCCAGATGATCTCCGAATATAAAACCGAACCTTACTTGACATCGGGAATAGCGCACGATCAGGAAAAGGATCGGATCCTCCAAATATAGAGCAGAAAAACACCCAACACCGTCAGGGGCTGGCTGAAATGATGACAGACCGCCGGCAAGCCCGATTTTCCCCATTTTCCGCTTTGATCTGCGGGCCCCCTATGATTCAATCCCAACCATGCCGCTTTTCGATACGCACTGCCACCTTCAGGATCCGCGCCTCGCCCCGCAGTTGGACGACATCCTCCATCGCGCCCAGGCCGCCGAAGTCCAGCGCCTGCTCTGCTGTGCCACCGGCGAATCCGATTGGAACGCCGTTCTCGATATCGCCCGACAGTATCCCGACTTGGTCATCCCGGCCCTCGGAATCCACCCCTGGTATGCCGCCGATCGCACGCCCGATTGGCTTGACCATTTTCGCGCGCTTCTCGCAAACCCCATCGTGGTCGTCGGTGAAATCGGCCTCGACCACACCGTCTCGCCCCGAAATGACGCCGACCAGCACGCACTCTTCCTAACCCAGATCGATCTCGCCGCTGAATTCCAGCGGCCGGTCTCCCTCCATTGCCGTCAGGCTTGGGGCTCCCTCATCGACCTCCTCCAAAGCGCCCCCCGCCGGCCTCCCGTCCTGGTCATCCATTCTTATTCCGGTCCGCCCGAAATCATCCCCCGCCTTTTGCCCTTCAATGTTTATTTTTCCTTCTCGGGATCCATCACCCGACCCAACAACCGTCGCGCGCAGGCTGCCGTACCCGCCGTCCCGGATAACCGCTTGCTCCTCGAAACCGATGCCCCCGATCTCGATCCAGAACCCGTTCCCGACCCCGATGGCGTCCGGCCTCTCGGTCCGCCCAATGAACCCGCCAACGTCCGCGCGGTGGCCCATCGCCTCGCCGGTTTGCGCCACTCCACCTTCGACGAAATCGCCCGATTAACCTGGAATAATGCCTGCCGGGTTTTTGGAGGCAACCCCATCGAAAAAACCTGATGAGTTCCGCCTTCGATTCAGAATCGGCAGGGCGACACCTCCGGGGGAGCCGTCGGATCTGCTCCGCGGCTCGCTCGGAGATCTCGCCCGACCTAATTATGCGGCAAAGGATTTAGCGTAAAACAACACCCCAGAGAAAACAATGAACCCCACCTCCACCACCCATGACTTTCCGGGCCAGTTCTCGTCCACCCAGTTCCGGGTCGATCACGGAACCCCCTATCTTCCCCTTCTGGGCAATCTTCCGCTCCTCCCCGATTCCCCCGGCTTTATCTTCGAGGCTGATTCGACCCCCGTTCAGTTTCTTTGCACTCGGACGGAGTTCGGCCCCAACACCGCCTTCTTCACTTGGACCGGCAGGCCCGATTCCGGGTGGTCGTTCAACACCCGCTGGACGTTCGACGCCGCCACCGATTGCTGGCACCGCGCGGATTCCGTTACCCGATCCGGAACTACTCCCGCCCGGATCTACGACTTTGCCGCCCGCTGGTCGCTGCCCGCAGCCTGTTACTCCGCCTATGTCCAACACAGCGCCTGGGCCAATGAAAACCAGGGCGCCTGGCATGCCCTGGCCGGAGGAACCCTGATCATCGATTCCAAAGGCGGTCGCACCACCCAGACCCATACCCCTTATCTCTTCCTGCGCGATGACGATTCCGGCCTCGCCCTCGTCTGGCATCTCGTGCCCAACGGCAACTGGTTCATCCGGATCCGCTCCGCCATCCCAGCCCTTCTCGATTCCCCCGCCCGTCAGATCACCGTCGAAGTCGGACTCGGGGACCGCCAATTCCGGCCGCTCCTGAATCCCGGCCAATCCCTGGCTCTGCCCGAAATCATCATCCAGGCCGCCCCCGGCTCAGATCCCGAATCCGCCTGCGTTCGGCTCCACCGCCACTTGCATACCCAGCACCTCCCCGCGTACCCCCGCCCCATTCCCTCCGTCTATAACACGTGGTTTGATGCCTTCGATTCGCTCGAGGTCCCCCGCCTGCGACAACAACTGGCCACGGCCCGTGAACTCGGATTTGAAATCTTCACCGTCGATGCCGGCTGGTATGGCGGCGCCATCGATCAGCCCTGGCATCTGCTGGTCGGGCATTGGGAGGAAAAACAATCCGCCGCCTTTTACGGCCGCATGCGCGAATTCGCCGATGAAGTCCGCGCCGCCGGGCTCGGCTTCGGTCTCTGGATGGAACCGGAACGCTTTGGATCCGGCGCTCCCATCCGCAAACAACATCCCGACTGGTTCGTCGATGCCGGTGGCGGTTTTGCCCACATCGATCTGACCCTCCCCGACGCCTACGCTTGGGTTCGGAGCGAAATCGGCCGCCTGGTCGAGACCTACCGGCTGGCTTGGATGAAAATCGATTATAATTTTGAACTGGGCCCCGATCCTCATCAGGCCGCGCACGTCGGTTATTTCCAGGCCTGGCACGCCCTGCTGGCCGAACTTCCCATCCGTTATCCGGACACCACCTTTGAAGCCTGTGCCAGTGGTGCCATGCGCATGGATCTCGCCATGGCCCGCCTGCATCCTTTTCATTTCATCAGCGACACCGTCAATCCGGTCGATCAATTACGGATTTTCCAGGGCGCCCTGCTCCGACTCCCTCCGGGCCGCTCCGGATTCTGGAGCGTCCTCCGTTCGATCGGAAACACTATACCCGATTACGGCAAACCCCTCGACCAGGCTCAGCCCAAAATCGTTGTCCCCTGCGGCGGCGTCTGGGACCCCGCCCAAACCGTCGATCCCGATTTCGCCCTGCACGTCGCCTGCCTGGGCATGTTTGGCATGAGCGGCGACTTGATGAATCTCCCCGAATCCGTCCGGGACCGGATTCGTCTGCATCTCGATTTTTTCAAGGTGTGGCGTCGATTCATTCACACGGCGGAGGTTACTCCCTTGGTCCCCGCTCGGCCCAAATCCGACCGCAGTGGCTGGCTCGCCTTTCATTACCAACAGCCGGGCAACCCCGACAGCCTGCTCTATGTCTTCCGCCTTCAGGATGTTCAGGCCGATCGCTCGTGGCGCCTGCCCGACCTCGATTCCAGTTCCAGCTATTCGGTCCGCCCCTTTGACCGTCCAGAATCGGAAGCAGTGGTTTTCACCGGCCAGGCCCTGCGCCAAACCGGCGTCCGCACCCATTTGCCCACCCCCCAGTCGGCGCAGACTTATATTCTGAGAAAATGCGGATGATGAACGACATTCCCAACCTGACGGTTGGGACCGCTCGTCGGCGGTTTCGGCGAAACCGCCCCTGAAGTTTGGCCACCATGAATCATCCGGTGGCATAAAACAGGGCGCTTTCG
>CAZCDO010000153.1:0-10133 GCA_964497135.1 uncultured Verrucomicrobiota bacterium | reverse complement strand
CAAACGGTCGAATGGATGCGCCGTTGGCTGCGAAATGACACAACCCCCTTTTCCGTCCCCGCCACCGAAATCCTTGACGAAACGATCCTGAATTGCCAGACGGCCTCACTGACCCTTGGAATGAAGGATTATATCGATCGCCGATGCAAAGAACTCGCCGACCGACGCACGCCGGATTCTTCTTCCGAATCCATCGGCCGCTGGTTGCAACCACCCGCCCCCCAGCCCGTTGAGGTGGAACTCATCCCCCCCATGACCTCGTGGGGCGCGCCCAACTTGCACCGATTTATCCTCCATCGCCCCGAGGATCTTCCCATTCCGGCCCTTGTCGTTCGGCGGGAAACCCCGGCGAACAAAATCCTCCTCGGCTGTTCGGATCAAGGAAAACTCTCCCTGGTGGCGGGAGCCACCGGATTCTTCGGGCTCTCCGCCTGTCATCTGGTCAGTGCCGATTTGCGAGGCTTCGGGGAATTGCAGCCGGAACCAACCGATTACGAGGTCTATCCCTGGTGCCGGATCGATCGGGCTCTCGTCGATCTTCTGGATATGAATGGCGAATTGGCGGTTGCCCAACAAGTCGGTGACCTTCAAACCGTTCTGCGGGTATTATCCCAACTCGTAGGGAGTTCTGGAAACATCATTTTGTATGGACAGGGTGAGGCGGCGTTGCCCGTTCTCCTGGCCGGACTCCTGGACCCCACCGTTACCCATATCGTCCTCAATCAGTTCCCGGCCAGTCTTGAACTCCTCGCCACCCATTCCCGACCGGCGTGGACCCACTATCAAATGCCGGCCGGAGTGCTGCCACATTTTGATATTCCCGACTGGATTCGACAGCGAACCGACAAACGGTTCCTGCTTATCAACCCCTGTGATGCCCGCAAAAAAGTGCTGCCGGAATCCGAGTCCGGCCAGCTTCTCGGCACCGCGCTGCCCCATGTCCAACTCGCCATTCATCCCCTCGATGAATCCCCCGAAGGGCTGGTCTCCGCTTGGATGAAAAAATAGGCGGGCATAAGGCAAAAACGGCGGGGGACCGCCGTCTCCAACTTGCCATTCCGAATAATGTGGGAGCCGGACTCCGCTCCGGCGATTCTCGCCATGCCCCATCTCCTCCTCGCCCCCGTCTCCCTATCTTTCGCGCTTTTCGCGTGTTTCGGGGGGAGCGACCTCACCTGCTCTTTTCAAGATGAACGCCTTTTTAGAATCGGATTGACGGCCGCAACCCATGTGATTACAGTAATAACATGATGAAAACAAGGGAACTCAAAGTCGCACGTATTGGGAATTCGCGGGGAGTACGACTCCCTGCTGCCACGTTACAAAGATATCGCATTGGCGGAGCGGTGCTGATGGAAGAGAGAGACGATGGAATTTTTCTGAGATCCACCGAAAAAGGGACGTCAAAACTGTCGTGGGAGGATACCGCACGCGCGATGCAGACCAGTGAGGAAGACTGGAGTGCATGGGATCCTGTGGCCGCTGACGGATTGGAGTCGCTCGAGTGGGAGCAAAAGAGCTTGGTGGTTGCGGAACCGAATGCGGCATACGGGGCCAAACTTCCCTGCAAACGAAGGACCCGGTCATCGAAGGGCAAGGATACCGGGACATGAAGCGATACGACATTCATTGGGCCATGCTCGACCCGGTCGCAGGTGCGGCGATGGGCAAACAGCGACCGGTCGTCATCGTCAGCCTCGATACTTTGAATGCGCGGCTACAGACCGTTACCATTTGCCCGCTGACCAGCCAACTTCATCCTCTCTGGCGGACCCGAATTCAGATCCAGTGTGCCGGGAAGGAGGCCGAGGTTGCTGTGGATCAGATTCGCACGTTAAGCCAGGCCCGACTGGGTGCGAAGATGGGTTCGTTGACCGCCGAGACTGTTTCCGCTCTGCGCCGCCTGATTTCGGAGATGTACGGCGAAGGGTAGGACGGGTTCAGAAAAAAACGATGGTTCACCGCCGTTGCGCTGCGAAACGAAAAACCGTCGGCAAACTGCAGAATCACGACGGCTCGACAGATAACCCAGGGTCAAACGACAAGGATCATGTGCGCGAAACCCGCAGGGTTGAGAATCGCATGAATCCGTTGGTTCGCATCTTATGCCGTGGCTTTTTCGAGACGTTGAGCAACCCAGACTTTGATAATGGATTGTCGAGTAACGCCTAAACGTTTTGCCTCTCTGTCGAGGGATTCGACCATCCATTCTGGGAAGTCAACGTTGACACGCTTTGGTTCCTGTCCAGGGCGACGCGCCTTTGATAGATCGAGAGCGCGAGAAAGGTCTTCTCCTCTATCGAACTTGGCATCAAATTCCTTAGCCTTCATAAATCTCAACCTCCTTTCGGCTTGCAGGTCGTACAGAAATAAGTCTGACGATCTCGCCACGGTAGGTTATTACACCCGACCATACTCGATCGCCAATCCTGCCGACAACCATGAACCTTGGCTCATCGTCTGTACGAGCTGGAATCTCAATGAAATCGGGATCGTCCCACAAGATTTGGGCGTCGACAAAGTCAATGCCGTGTTTTGTCTTGTTTGCATGACTCTTTCGGTTGTCGAACTCGAATTTCATCTGGTATAGAAACTATACCATTTACTACGGCGTGTCAATTTGTCTTTTGATGCGAACAACCCAAATCAGGCTGAGCCTCTTTGGGCGATAGCCTGGATTTGTTTTGTTCGCATCATTCCTATTTTGTCAAATCATCGGCTGTGTCAAACTTCCTGTCGGCTCCAGCACAGATCACGTAATACATTTCATTGGTGGCCATATACCGCAGCGGTGTTCCCCATGGGTCGCAGGGAATTGTGGAATGCTTTAAGTATGGGCCATGCCATCCCTTTGTCAGTGGATCAACTATTAGGGCATTCAGTCCTTCTTTTTCGGTTGGATAGCGTCCACAGTCAGTCTCGAATAAATCTAACCCCTTGTGTACGTCCCGCAGCAGACGGCGTGCAGTATCAACGTTGGTCAGCACCGGTGGATCTGCAAGGCGTTCGACAACCAGGAAGCCAAACAGGACCAAAGCGCCGATACTTACAAGAATCCAATGGCGGTATCCCTTCATGATCTTTATGCGAACCTTTTAATCTGCGTCAAGCATAGCAAAGTCCGGGATCATACCGGAGATGAAAAGCGTCAAATGCCTCGTTGATATTACCCGTTTTACGACGGCGTTTTGACGGATTGCACGGCGACAGTCCCGATTTGATATGCGTCAACAACACGAAGACGACCCGTCCTCTTGGCGGGAATCGCCTCCCGTCCCGCGCAATCGTTTGCTCTGATCGGACACCTATACACCCGCCCTACCTGGTCGTCAAGATGGCGAAGACGGGTGTAGTCCTTCATTAGACGAGGATTTGGAAAAATTCAGCCGTCTTGACTTCATCCCCCACCCCGCTATCATTCATCCCCAATGCATCCGGAGATAACCCGCCCATGAAATATAAAGCCGACTGGCCGGAAGCCCAAAAACGTCTGACGGCTCTCTGGCACGGCGAAATGCTGGATCGCCCCTGCATCTCCCTCAAAACCCCCCAGCCGGTGGACCACCCCACCCCCGTTCCGCCACCGGCCAGCCACGAGGCCCGCTGGCTCGATCCCGAATACCTGGTCCCCCAGGCCTTGCACCAATTGGAAACCACCTGGTGGGGCGGCGAAGCCGTTCCGTCCGTCCTCCTTCAGGGGGGCTGGGTCAATTGCCTCGGCGGGACCCCGCGGTTCAGCCCGGAAACCATCTGGTTCGACACGGGCGAGGTCGATTTCTCAAAACCCTCCCCTTTCCGCCACCATCCCGATAATCCCTGGACCCGTAAATACCGCGCGGCCCTCCTCGCCCTTTGTCGCCTCGCCGGACGCGATGACTTCCTGATCGGTCAACCCGGCGGCCTCCCGGCCAATGACCTGCTCTCCATGCACATGGGCACCGAAGCGTTCCTTCTCGCCTTGATGGATCACCCCGACTGGATGGCCGATGCGATCGTCACCGGAGCCCGGGATCAACTCCGGGTCAAACGGGAATTCCAGGAGCTCATCCGGACCCATAACGATTTCTGGTACGGTTGCGCGGGCTGGATGCCGTTCTGGGCGCCCGAACCGTTCATCGCCACCCAGTCCGATGTATCTTGCATGTTATCGCCCGCCTTGTATGACCGGTTCGTCCTGCCGGAACTCGAAGTCATGGGACAGGACGTCGGCGCGCTCTGGTATCACCTCGACGGCGGCGATGCGCGCCAACACCTCCCGCGCCTCCTCTCCCTGCCTTACCTGCGCGTTATCCAGTATACCCCCACCCCGAACGAGCCGCCCAATGGACCCGGCCACCTCGATATGTACCGCACCATCCAGGCCGCCGGAAAAATGTTCCATGTCGAGCTGCCCTGGCAAAATATTGAACCCCTTGTTCGCGAACTCGATCCGGCGCGCATGATGCTTTCCACCTATTGCTCCTCCCGCGCCGAAGGTGAAAAACTCCTTGAACAAAGCGCCCGGTGGGCCGACCATCCAGTCCCTTTTCGCCGGACAACAAAACGCGCCTCACACGGCGCTACTACAAGCCGAACCGCCTGACGTTCGTAGTAGGCGCGCAAGAGCGCCGTTCGTCGTCGGCATATTTAAGGAATAACCCCATGCTCACTCCCCGCGAAAATCTATTGAAAGTCTTCCGTCACGAAAAACCCGAATGGATCCCGGTCAAGGGCCACATTGATCCCTATAACCAGCCCAACCGCGACGGGATGGATCCCGAACTCGCCAAGGCGCTCGGCACGGTCCACTGGGGCGACGGGAGTTCCCGCATCTTTTCCCAATATTTGGGAATCGATGTGATGGACTTTTTTGGCCCGCCCATCACGTCCACCCGCCGTAAAGTCACCGTCGAGACCATCGACCAGGGCGACGGTTGGACCACGATCTATAAAACCCCCCGCGGCGAATTACGCGAGGTCCACAAGCGCGTGCGCGAGGACGGCACCTCGTATTGCCAGGAACACCTGGTTAAAACCGGGGCCGATCTGCCAATCCTGGCCGACATTTTCGCGGACGAGGAATTCGTTCCCCAGCCGCACGCCGCGGATTTTGTGCGCGATCGCAAGGCGCTCGTCGGCGATCAGGGCCTGATCCGCTGTTACATGCCCGGCACGCCCCTGGGCATGATGGTCCGCGTTTATTCGGGCGTTGAAACGATCGCCTATCTCTGGGCCGACCACCGCGCCGAACTGCACCAGCTTTTCAAAGTCATGGAAGAGAATCACCTCCGTCAGTTCCGGTTGTATGCCTCGCTCGGTTACGACGTGCTCTACGGCACGGACGACACCTCGACCACCGCGATCAGTCCGGATATGTTCGCGGAATTCTGCCTGGGCTATACCGACCGGGTCACCGACGCCTGCCATGAATTCGGCACTTTCTACGCCCACCATTCCTGCGGTCACATCAACAACCTGCTCGACCTCTACCGCCAGACCCGGATGGATGCCGTGGACGCGCTCTGCCTGAAAAATATCGGCGATGTGAATTCCATCGCGGAGGCCAAGTCAAAATTGGGCCCCAAAATCACCATCCTGGCCGCTCTGGTTCAAATGAATGGCCCGATCGACGATCGCCCCGCCATCGCGGAGAGCATCGCCCAAATGTTCCGCGACGCCGCCCCGGGTGATAACCTCATCTTCGGCTTGGCCGCTTATCCGCACCTGAATATGGAGCAAACCGCCTTCATCGCCAACGAATGCATCAAGCACCGGCGACGGTACTCCGGTTCGTGAGAAAACTGGAACTTGAGACCGGCATCCTCCGCTTCGGGCGCATGGCCGTTTATGTTGGACGCAACCCAAACTTCCCTGCGCCCCCATGTTCATCGGGCCATTCGGGCCGGCCATTGACAAGGCCACTCGATTCAGGCACTGTAGGAGGTACGGTTGATCGGTGTATAAAGCGCCGGCGAGGAGACCGATTCCGCTTTCACAATAAAAAGGGCACCCATGAACATCATGAAAACGTTGGCCCTGGTCGTTGGCCTTGCGGTTTTGGCCGCTTGCGGGAAAGACGACCGGAAAGGCGCGGGCATCGAATGGGACACCCTCAATAAGGAGGTGATGGAACTCCTGAATGCCGGCCAATACGATCGCGCCGTGGTGGTGGCCAAGGAAGCGATCGAAGTCGCGGAACGCCAGGTCGGCCCCAACCACCCCGATGTGGCGACCAGCCTGAACAACCTCGCGGTTATCTACAACTTTCGGGGCCAGTACGCGCTGGCCGAGCCGCTCTACAAACGCTCCCTGGCGATCAAGGAAAAGGCCTTCGGCCCGAACCATGCCTCCGTCGCGACGAGTCTGAACAACCTCGCGGAACTCTATCGCACCCAAGGGAACTTCGCGCAAGCTGAGCCGCTTTACAAACGCGCCCTGGCGATCTTGGAGAAATCCCTCGGACCGAACCATGCCTCCGTCGCGACCAGCCTGAACAACCTCGCGCTCCTCTACATCTCCCAGGGCCAATATCTGCAGGCCGAACCGCTTTATAAGCGCGCCCTGGTTATTTGGGAGACGGTCTTCGGTCCAAACGACCCCGCTTTGGTGACCAGCCTGGAAAGCCTCGCGGAAATCAACCGCTCTCAACGCAAATACGCACTGGCCGAGTCGTTCCACCTGCGGGCACTGAGGATCCAGGAGCAGGCGCTCGGTCCGGACCACCCCGATGTGGCCACCCGTCTCGAAAATCTCGCCGCCGTGTACCGGGAAGACCAGAATAAAAAGGAAGCCGCAAAACTCGAACAACGGGCGGCGACCATTCGGGCGATCAAACGCTGATTCGGTGCATACCTGCGCAGACCTGTAGGGCCGCCGCTTGTCGGCGTGCCTGTTCCAAGACGGCCTTCGACGAGCGAAGGCCCTACGATATCGCGAATCAGGTGCATGCAAGAACCAAAGGGAGCACCGAACTGCAGATGCGTTCGGGAACCGGGGGCTTGTCGTCCCGCCTTCCATCCGCTATGATGCCGGCTTGCAACTCAACGACCGGAGCGTTTTCAGGAATATGCGATCGTCCCTTTTTAATGTCCGCCCCCCCCAGCCGCCCCCCCCAGCCGGGTTCGTCAAAATCACCCTCATCGGGATCGTCGGACTCTTGGGCACCCTCCTGATTTTCGCCCTGACCCCCACCCTTCAATACCACCGGGTCGCCCACACCCTCCTCCGGACCGAGCTCCTGCTGGATCAGAAAAATCCCGGCGAGGCCATCCAGCAACTCTTCGCACTGCCCCCCCTGCTCGAATTCTTCCCCGAGTTAACCCCCCTCTTTCGCGGCCATTTGATCCGCGCTTATACCCAGGCCGGGCACCTGGATGAGGCCTTTGCCATCTCGCAAAAACCGGCCGGATGGACGGACGTCTGGCGCTTGAGTTCCAGTTCGCCCCGGCCGACCGTATCCCCTCTGGTTCGCTTCGCACAGCGCTTCCCAGCTCTTAAAAGCAAGCCCCCCGTCAACCCGTATGCCGGAAAATCCGACCTCACGATCTTTCGGGATCAATTGGTCGACCTGAATCGTTGGGATCTCTTCCTGCCCTATGATCCGTCGATCCCGCCCACCCCGCCCGCTCCAACCCCGCCCACGCCCAAACCTTCGCCCCAGCCCAGCCCCCCATCTTCCCCGCCCCCACCCCCTTCGCCGCCCCCGCCCACTCCGGCGGAAACCCGGGCCCGTTTGGAAGAACGCCTGGCCCAATTGACCGACCAGGTCACATCGCTCAGCAATCAGATCGTCGTCGCCCGGGCGGAACTGGGCAAAGCCGTCCAACCGCCATTGACCCCCGCCCAAGCCGCCGCCAAAGCCCGACACCAAAAAGCCGTCCAAACGTTCAACCGGTTTGTGGACGAGAATATCCGGATCAAAAACGAAATGGATAAAGCTTCCGGCGCCCGGCGCGCCGAATTGCTCGATCAGCTCAAAGCCCGGCGCTATCAGGAACAAAGCCTGCAACGTGAATTGCGGGACGCCCAAGCCGCCTTTGAACAATTGCAGCCCCCCCCTCATCCGAAAGCCGACATCGAAAAACGGATCCGCACGTTGACCGAAGAATATCGGCGGACAATCCGTCAAATCGAAGCCGCCCAAAACGATCTCGAGCAAACAGACAATCCGGTGGAAACCCATGAAACCTGAAACCCGAAGATGTTTATTTTCGCAATACGAAAACAACAGGAGTCGATCATGATTCAATTATCCGTGGTGGTCCCCATTTTCAACGAAATCGAAAGCATCCCCCCGCTCGCCGAAAAACTCCATCAAACCCTCAGCCGCATCGGTCGGACCTACGAGGTGGTCCTGGTCGATGACGGCAGTACCGATGGATCCTGGGAAAAACTCATCGAACAATCCCAGCGTTACCCCCATTTCAAACTCATCCGTTTCCGCCGCAATTTTGGCCAGACCGCGGCAATGAGCGCCGGCTTCCGCGAATCGGTCGGCGAGATCGTCGTCACGCTCGATGCCGATCTGCAAAATGACCCGGAAGACATCCCCCTGTTGCTCGAGCGCATGACCGATTCCGTGGACGTTGTCAGCGGCTGGCGCAAGGACCGGAAAGACACCTTCATCAACCGCCGTCTCCCCTCCATCCTGGCCAATGGGCTGATCAGCCATATCACCGGGGTCCACCTGCACGATTACGGCTGTACCCTCAAGGCCTATCGACGGGAAGTCATTAAAAATGTCCACCTCTATGGCGAGATGCACCGGTTCATTCCCGCCCTCGCGAATTGGGTCGGCGGTCAGGTCGCGGAAGTCCCCGTCCAACACCATGCCCGCCAGTTCGGGAAAACCAAGTATGGCATCGCCCGGACTGTCCGGGTCGTCCTCGATCTGATGACGGTCAAGTTTCTCCTGCGCTATAGTACCGGCCCGATTCAGATCTTCGGCAAAATCGGACTCTTCTTTCTGGTCCCGGGTTTGCTCATGATCCTCGGCATGATTATCGCCAATCTCGCCCTCGAGTCCATGTTGATCAAGCGCCCGTTCTGGATCATGACCGCCTTCATGCTGATTTTCTCCGGCATCCAGTTCATCTCGATGGGCCTGCTCGCGGAAATCCAGATCCGCACCTATCACGAGTCCCAGGATAAACCCATTTATGTGATCCGGGACCGTATCAAGTCCCCCGAGCCCACATGAGTCCGAAACCTGGTATCCCCGCCCAACCTCTGCAGGATTCGCAATTAATGCCGGTTTCTCCCTCCCCCCGGCGTGGGGGAGGGCGGGGTGAGGGGGAACGAAAGGGAACTCGCAAAGGAATATGTCGGCTCCCCCTCTCCCTGGACCCTCCCCCGCGCCGGGGGGAGGGAAGAGCGAAAAGCCGCCATCCACTTCGCGAACGAATCCTTCCTCAGCCGCAATTGTCATTAGGGCGCGAACCGGTATAGGACACCCCCCCCAACGGGCACACAACCAAACATGGAACTCTTGTCCCCCTTGGAATGGCTTTTCGGTTTGCTGACCCTGTTCGGCCTGGCGATCATTCTGATCGGACACAAAACCCTCGCGCAAGCCGTTCAGACCTTCCGATCCCTCCCCCCACCCCACCCCTCCCGTGTTGAGGGTTCACGACTGGGTTATCTCCCATCATTCACCATGCTGGGATTACTACTGGCGCTCCTGGCCGCCTGGACGCTCAGCGGCCTGGCCATCCCCCTTTTGTTAAACGAAACATCATGGACCGCCGGCCGGATCGAATCCGTCAACCTGATCATCCAATCGTTGGGTTTTCAAATCATCGGCTTGGGGTTGATCGCGGGAACCCTGCGGGCATCCGGAATCTCCTGGCGTGCCCTCGTCGATCTCGGCCCGCTGGGCTCCACCCTAGGCCGGGCTTTGACGGCATACCTGGTGCTGATCCCCCCGCTCTTCCTGATTTCCACCGTCAATGAAGCGATTCTGACCGGATGGGGTTATCCGCTCTCCTTTCAGGACGTGGCGGAACTATTTCGTCGGATGGAGCACCCGGGACTGAAAGCGTTGCTGGTCTTTTCAATTGTCGGAGTTGCCCCGCTGTTCGAAGAGACCTTATTCCGGGGACTCCTATTTCCCTGGCTGGCCGGCCGACTCGGCTGGAGTGGCGGAATGCTGATCT
>CAZCDO010000152.1:0-10165 GCA_964497135.1 uncultured Verrucomicrobiota bacterium | reverse complement strand
AAACTCTGGCCTGGTATTTATCGATCACCGTTGACCGGGAGGCATAGCGGTCATCGCGGATTGAAGCGTTTGATCGATCGCCTGAGTGGAAAAGCCGGCGGGAATCCGAGAATGGAGAGTCTCTCGCAGAGTTTCACAGGGCTCAGATAGAGTTAACCCGGCTTTCTGCGAAAGCCGGGCTAATAGCGGATTTTCCACCCCGACACACGTTATTTCGGGAGAATATCCCCGCTTGAGTTTGGGGCGTCATTCTGGCATTTTATGGGGGTTGTTGTGGACAAGCCCACCCCTTGGGCCCCGGGAATCTTAGCCGTGAAAATTATCGACGATCGCATATCCTTGTCGGAAATTCGCCACGCAGGTGGTTTCGATGCGAATCGTCCCATGAATTCACAACACCCGGATCTAGCGACAGGTCGATGGGGCCAGTTCTCTTTCCTCGAGCAAATGGCCAACATTGGAAGCGAAGTGGAGCGCGCGCTCAATTGGAAAAACCGGCAAAATCCCGACTATAGCCGAAAAGCCTACGAGCGGGCGTTGGACCTAATCGACTTGACGTTAGCCGCCGAGCGGGGGTTCCCTCGCCTCAAGGAGATCGCCCGCATGCGGGAAATGCTCGTCGACTATTTCAGCGGCTCCAACACGTACCATACCACCGAAAATTCGTGGCGGAAATATTTTCTATCCTTCACGTTTGCGGCGCGCCGAAATCGTTGAATTCGGGTACGGAGGAAACCATGGAAATACTGGATTGTTTTTGCGGAGTGGGAGATTGGGCGACCAAGGACCCGATTCTTTCGGGTCGCCCGGATGAAATCCTGGGTTTGATGGATCATTTCGGGATTCAGAAGGCGCTGGTGTATCACAATATGTTGAAATTCTGCGGCTGGGCGCCCGAGGCCAACAACCAAATCGCCGAAATTTGCCGGAAGAACCCCCGCTTGATTCCCGCCTTTATCATGGGCCTGCATCCCCATGAAACGGGAATGCCGGTGGGGGATTACTTATCCGCCCTGAAAGCGGCGGGTGGCAAAGCGATCTGGTTGAGGTTGCCGGCCACCCCGTATCGAATGGCCCGCAGTTACGCCAGTTGGTTGATCGGCGACTGGTTGCGCACCTGCTCCGAGAAGCGGATCCCGGTTTTCTTTCACGCCGAAGACGACGATCCGACCCTGTTCCATACGCTCTGCTCCGAGTTCCCGGAATTGCGGCTGATCCTGACGGGCGTTTCATATGGCGCCGACAGCTTTCTGTATCCTTTGCTGAAACAGCATCGGCAACTGCGGGTCTGCCTGGGGCACATGTACATCCCCTCCGGCAATCCCGGGCGCTTCCTCAAACATTTTACGGCGGATCGCCTGTTGTTCGGCTCGGGTCTCCCCGAATTTTCTCCAGGCGGGATGATCGCCCATGTGCAATATGCGGATATACCGGAGGCGGATAAGGCCCGGATTCTGGGCGGCAACTTGCTGGAACTCATGCAGGAGGTGCGGCTATGAGCCTTCCCTTGATCGAGTATGGCCGGCAGGGAAAGACCGTTGATGATTTTCCGATTTTGGATGCCCATGCCCATCTGCATTCCATGCTGGGATGCGATGCTTTGCCCCTGGAGGAGCAGGTGCGGGAGATGGACCGGTGTGGAATCAGGATGACGATGGTAAGCTCAACCCTGGCGATTGCGGCTGATTTTACGCAGGGGAATGATCAGGTGGCGGACGCGGTCCGGCGTTTTCCAGGGCGGTTTCTCGGATATTGTCACGTGAGCGCCGTGTATCCGGAACTGATGTTGCCGGAATTGGAGCGGTGCTTCCGCAATCCGGGTTTTCGAGGAATCAAGGTGTACCAGGTGGGGCCGGCGTATGACAGCCCCCTGTACGATCCGGTTTGGGCTTTTGCCAAGGCGCATCACGCGCCGGTTCTCGCGCATACGTGGGGCGGGAATTTGACGGGATTCGACACGGCGGCCGAAAAGAATCCGGACGTGAATTTCCTCGCCGCCCATGCCGGCAGCGGGTTCGCGTATCAGCCGTATATCGATGCGGCCAAACGAGTGCCGAATCTGTTCCTGGATCTCACCTATTCACGGGAGCACACCAACATGATCGAGACGATCGTGGCGGCGGTGGGGCCGGACCAGATCGTCTGGGGAAGCGATGCTCCGGTTTTTTCCATGGCCCACCAATTGGGCAAAGTTCTTTTTGCGCGGATTCCGGATGAAGCCAAACGCAAAATTCTCGGAGGTACCGCAGCCCGGGTCTTGGGATTGGATTTGAAGGCCGGAGGATTCCCCGGGATGGATCGGATCCTCCCCCCGCTCTCCGGGTCGGATTGTTTTCACGCAAAGGCGCAAAGGTCGCAGAGAGGGTCGCGAGGGGGAAAGCCAAGCCGCGGGGTGAGCGCTCACGGGGCGTGATCGTGCACCTCGCGTTTGAGCCCGTTTAACGAGGCGCGGTGGTCCCGAACGAGCAGCCGCGCGAGGCACCCGCCGGCCTGGCGGCGGGCTCGTCGCGCGGTGATCAGGACCTTGGCGAACTCAGCGGCTTTGCGTGAGAATAATGGGAGTTCACACTTTTACGGCGTTGCCGAAGAATTTTGTCTTACACCCCACGCGGTAGGGCAAACCCTTATTCCGTTGAATTTCGGGGGGAACCGTGTTAGAACCCCCCTCATGAATCGCGGGTTGCTCATCGTTTACACCGGCAACGGCAAGGGTAAAACCACCGCCGCCTTCGGCTTGGCTTTCCGCGCCCTGGGCCAGGGACTTCGCGTCTGCATTCTCCAGTTCATCAAGGGCCCTGGGAAATGCGGCGAGTTGTCAGCTGCCGCACTCTTCAAGGACCGGCTCGAATGCCATACGCTCGGACGCGGGTTCACCTGGAAATCCGAAAATCTCGCCGAGGATATCCGTCTCGCCCGCGAAGGGTGGTCCCTCGCTCAATCCCTCATCGCCCAGGGCCAACACGACCTGCTGATTCTCGACGAATTGACCTACCTGATGAAATACGACATGGTGCCCGCCACCGAAATCATCCCGGTCCTGAAAAACCGCCCCCCCTCCCTGCATCTCGTGGTCACCGGGCGGGACGCCCCCCCCGAATTGATCGAAGCCGCCGACCTGGTAACCGAGATGCGGGCGATCAAGCATCCCTTTGATCAAGGCATTCCAGCCCAGAAAGGGATTGAGTTCTAATGCCCCTCGCCCTCCCGCCCGACTATCATATCCATACTCCGTTGTGCAAACACGCCGTGGGGACCCCCGCCGAGTATCGCGCCGCCGCTCAGGCCCGGGGCATCGGGGAAATCTGTTTCACCGATCATGTGCCCACCCCCGATTCCTACGACGCCCGCCACCGGATGGCCCTGTCCGATTTCCCCACCTATCGGGAGATGATCGCCGCGCTCCAGGACGAGCAAAGCCCCCGGGTGTATTTCGGCATCGAGGCCGATTATTACGAGGGATGCGAAGCCTTTCTGCGCAACTGGCTGCCCGCCCAGGATTTCGATCTCGTCCTCGGTTCCGTGCATTACCTGGATGAGTGGGGGTTTGACAGCCCGGACCAAATCAACCGCTGGAGTTCGGTCGATGTCCCGTCCGTCTGGCGCCATTATTTCGAATGCGTTACCCGGCTGGCCAACACCCGCCTGTTCGATGTGGTCGGGCATTTTGATCTGCCCAAAAAATTCGGACATCGCATTTCGGAAACCACGTTGAAGGCGGCGGCCGTGCCCGCCCTGGATGCCGTGGCGGCGGCTGGCATGGGCATCGAAATTAACACCTCGGGCTATCGCCGTCCGGCCAAGGAACAATATCCCGCCGTCCTGCTCCTCTCCCTCGCCCGGGAACGCAATATTCCGATCTGTTTCGGATCGGATGCCCACCGGCCGGAAGAGGTCGGCCATGAATTCGAAACAGCGATCGCCGTTGCCCGCGTCGCCGGTTATACCCAAACCACCCGGTTTGAAAAACGACGGCCGCAACCCCTGCCCCTTTGACAGGTCTGCCGGGATAGCCTCAGAACCTGGATTCGGCAGTTCGAAGAGTTTTGACAGGTTTAGCCCGGTTTCACCCCTGAGCAGGGAAAGACGGGTTAATCCCATCTTCTTTTCATCTGCATATTTAAAATTGCTTTGAACTGTCACATTATGACATTATATTGCACATGCAAACACTGACAGAAGTTGCGCTCGGGCGAGCGGTCCGCGGCATGTTCACACGGCAGGAGGCGGCCTGTTGGATCAATGCGGGCGGAGCGCGTTTAAACGCCCTCCTCAAAAGGGCCGTCGGCAGCGGAGAGATCTTGCGCATTGTCCGTGGCCTCTACTGCCTGGATGCACGTTTTCTCCGTACCCGCATCAACCCTCTCGAGTTGGCGCAGCGCGTTCAGGGGCCGAGTTACATCAGCCTGGAATCCGCCTTATCTTACCACGGCTGGATTCCCGAGGCGGTCTACACGGTGACGAGCACGTCGCTGGAACGCTCCCGCACGTTCGCTACCCCCCTGGGCGTCTTCAGCTATACGCGCGTTCCACAGTCCTGCTTCTACATCGGGGTCAACCGGATCGTCACCGAAGACGGCGGAAGCTTCCTGATGGCGGAGCCGCTTAAGGCGTTGGCCGACTATGTCTATGTCCATCATTGCCCATGGGACTCTGCCACCCCGGTGCGCGAATCGCTCCGCGTCGACGAGCAGGCTTTGGAGGAACTGGACGGATCTTCTTTCGAACCCCTGCTGGATCACTACCGGAGCCGTCACCTGCAACGCTTTCTACGGGGCCTTAGAAAGGACTTGGGACTATGAGTGTCAGAATCGTTCAAGAAAAACTGGAAGCCTATAACTGCAGGTCATCCCTCGAAGAAGAGCAGGCTCTGCGCGAAATCACCCAGGAGATTGTCCTCGCCGCCTTGGGCCGGACGAACTTCTTTGAACAAGCCGGGTTTCAGGGAGGAACCTGTCTGCGCATCTTTCACAGTCTCAACCGCTTCTCGGAGGATCTGGACTTCGCTCTCTGTAAAAGCAAGGAAGCCTTCACCCTCGCCCCTTATCTCGAGAGTGTTCAGCGCGAACTCATTGCCTACGGATACGAATTGGAGATTGACGACCGGTCAAAGGCCGGGCAGGTCGTCAAGAAAGCGTTTTTGAAGGACGATTCAGTCGGTCATTTGCTCCGCCTCAACTATGCGCTCAAAGCTGGGCCGATGCGAAAACTGCGCATCAAAGTGGAAGTGGACACTCATCCGCCGCCAGGAGCCTCGTACGTCATGCCCATCCTGGACTTCCCGTTCCCCTCCGCTGTCCGCACCTTCGACTTGCCCAGCCTGTTTGCAGGTAAGATTCACGCCTTGCTGTGCCGCACCTACCTGAAGGGCCGCGATTGGTATGACTTCATTTGGTACACGGCACGCAAACCTTCTGTGAACCATGCGTTGCTGAGCGCCTCTCTTGAACAGACCGGTCCCTGGAAAGACCAGCACATCGTCACCAATAACGCCTGGTGCATCGAACAGTTGCAAGCCGTCATCGATGCGCTGGATTGGCAACAGGCGCGAGACGATGTCCGCCGCTTCGTCAAGCCCTCGGAGCTACGCTCGCTTGAACTCTGGTCTCGAGACTATTTCTTGACCCAATGCCAGAAACTATCCTGAAAAAAAACGAACTGACCCCCGAGGGCTGCGATGATGAGCAACCATCAAGAGAAGTTATCAGGCAAAGACTCAGAGGGGGAACTTTTGAAAACCGGATCTCTTTTCGGAGGAGCCCCCTCACCCCGTGTCTAGACCTCTACATCAAAAGGATCCGTCCCATGAACCCATCCGAATCCCCCTTTCGAAACACCTACTGCAACCCCCTGCCACTACCGAATTATCCTCGCGGCCGCGCCTGTCGGGACAAGACCGTCCAAGGCTGGGGCTGGACAACTTCCGTCCGCCATGATTTTCGTGAAACCGCGGACCCCAGCGTCCTCTTCCATGACGGACGTTGGTATCTCTATCCCTCCTGCGGCATGGCTTGGGTCAGCGCGGACTTCCGCACCTGGCAGCACCACCCCATGAATATCGACGATGTCGGGTATGCCCCCACCATCCTCAAATTCAAAGACCGTTTTTACCTCACCGCCTGCAACGCGCCACTCTATGTGGCCGATACGCCTCTTGGCCCCTTCCGCGAAATCGGCTCCTTCCTGGATTGCCAGGGACGGCCCATCGAAGGATGGGGCGATCCCATGCTGTTCGCCGACGACGATGAACGGATCTATGCCTACTGGGGGTGCGGCGGTCCCGGTATCTTTTGCGCGGAACTCGACTCCCATCAGCCCAACCGATGTCTGACATCCCCCCAATTAGTCATCCGCTTTGATCCGGCGCATACCTGGGAATGTTACGGCACGGCCAATGAAGATCCGACCACCTGTTGGATTGAAGGCGCGTGGATGGTCAAGATTGAAGGTCGGTATTTTCTGACCTATTCGGCGCCCGGCACCCAATTTCGAACCTACGCCTTCGGCGTCTATGTGGCGGATTCACCGCTCGGGCCGTTCCACTATCAGCAACGCAATCCGATTTTGCGCGATCCCGACGGTTTGGTGCAAGGTCCGGGCCATGGCTGTATCGTGCGCGGCCCCCGCAATACGCTATGGGCTTTTTATACCTGCCTCATCCGGAATTATCATGTGTTCGAACGGCGGACAGGACTGGATCCTGCCGGTCTGGATGCGAACGGCAACCTGTTTGTCAAGGGTGCGTCCGATTTTCCCCAATGGACGCCGGGACTCGTCGATGTTCCCGAAACGGGCAATTACGCCGGACTCCTCCCGATTACCATTGATCGCATCGCGCGCGCCTCCAGCGAGGCACCCGGTCGAACCGCCCTTTATGCCGTCGATAATTCGGTTCGCACCTGGTGGGAAGCCGCGCCGAACGATCCCCGACCCTGGATCGAGGTGGATGGCGAGGCCATCTTCAACCTCGCCGCCATCCGACTGTTGTGGGCGGAACCCCAACTCGATTACGAGTTGGGACGAATCCCCGGCCCCTTCCAATTTCATGTTGAAGTTCAAGCGACCGACGGGGGACCCTGGACTTGCGCCCTCGATTGCACCGATAACCGCGAGGATCTTCTGATCGATTATCGGGTTTTGCCTGTGCCCCTGCCGGCACGCCGGATCCGATTAACAATTACCGGTTGGCCCCAGGGAATGACCCCGGCCCTCTTGGAATTGACCGCCTTCGGAACATCCACCCCCCCCAACTGAATCGATGAACGACTATGAAGGCACCCCGGCTCCAACTGAAAAAAAACTATGACGCCTTTTGAAATCAACAAAACGCTCTCTGGAGCCGGGGTGCCCTCACCCCGCTCTTCCAAGCTTTGTTATCTCAAATCATTTCAGGCGAAGAACTCGTCAGACCCTGGCCGGCGGAATTCGGTCCCGGCGGAGTTATTCATGGGAGCGACCGGTGGCGGCGGTTTTACTGCTTTTCCGGCGCCGACCTGTCCATCTCCGGCCGCTGGCACAGGGTTAAGCCAGACTGGCCAGGAACCCGTCCGGCAAACGCGCGGCGAACACCTGCGGAACCCCGCTGGGATCGGCATTGTAGATCACATACCGGTTGTCAGCCGTCAGATAGGGATGCGTGTGGGTGCACTGGTTGCCCCCGCCGGAAGCGCCGCTGTCTTCAACCAGCACCCGATATTTTCCGGTGTCCAGGTTTCCGACCACCAGCGCGGCACATTGAATGACACCCCTTTTGAACCAACGTCCGTTGGGAATCGAATCGGCTACGAAATGTATCCCATCCCGGGCGGCACAGACGTGGTTGAACAGATGCTCGGGTGCGGGGAAACAGGCCGGCTTTTTTTCGCCCGGCACACCGGTGAACAGGTTCCCCCGCGGGTTTCGGGCATCCTGCCGCCAGTCGCTGGAACTGCGCGCCTCCCATCCCGCCGAAAACAAAATGCGGCCAGTGTCTCCCACAAAACACTCGTGGCCGGTCCCGCCGGCCGTGACCGGCGGCCCCGCGGGCACGGCCCGTTGATTCCGGCCATCGGAATCGATCACGAACAACCGGCACTCGACCGGGGCGCCCCGCTCCAGCGACCCATCGCGACGCAACCGGAGGCCTTGATTGTGCTGAACCAGGATTTGATCTCCGGTCACGGGATTAAACTGTAAATGCGGATTGGAAATCTCGGGATGCTCGAAGATCACTTCGCGAATTTTCTTTTTCAAGTCCAACCGGACAATCTGAAACACCGGGGAGCCAGGACCCTTTAACCGCGGAACCATGCCGATGAGGTAACGCTGATCCGGAGATACTGAGGCGCTGGGCAAGGGAGCGTTGCCGAATCGCCCCAGATAATCGACCGGGGATTCGGGAAACCCATCCTCGTCGCTCTCCTCTGCATAAACCGGCTTCTGCTCCAGGGTCATCAACGACAACTGCATCAGTTGGCGATCCGGGGTCCAGTAATAGACCCATCCGCCCCAGGCGCTGGTGGAAATGCCCCGAACCCGCTGAACGGTGCAAGGGACCCGGGTAATCCGCAAGGTGTCCAATTCATGGACCAGCAATGACCCCGTCTCGTCCCAGCAGAAATCCTGACACCGGGCCATGACGATCCGCCGGCCGTCGGGGGAACCGTAGGGTTGCTCGCCGTAGATATTGTTGCTGATCGCCACCGCACTGGTCAGTTGAATAATCCGCGCCCCGCTGACCGGGTCATCCCGCAGGTCACAGCTTTCCTGCGCCCATTTAACCGGGGGGATCTCGGAGTGTTCGGCTTGAAGGCGATGGGGCATAACGGCGGCTCCTCCTTAGCGCGGCACGAAGACGGCCTTGAAAACCTGGGCTTTATCCCGGGCCAGTCGCTGGACGGCAACCGGCCATTCATCGAAGGGAACGATCACGTCCGCCAGGATGCGGGTGTTGACCTGTTTCGAACGCAAGAGTTCCAGGCAGGGATCAAAGGCCCCCAGCGAACGGCACGATCCCAGAACATTTAATTCGTTCATGTGAATCAGCCCCATGGCCAACGGCTCCGGTTTCCACACATAGCTGAAGATCACGAGCGTGCCGCGCGGACGGAGAGCGCGCAACCCCAGGTTTGGCGAAACCCCGGCGCCGGAGGCTTCGATGGCGACGTCCACGCCACGCCCCCCGGTAATCGCCCGCACCCGGTCGACCAGATCTTCCGTGTGCGTATTGCAGGGCAGGATGTCGACCTGGGCCGCAATGCGTTTCAAACGGGTGTCGTAATGGCCGGCCACAAGGATCCTCCGGACCCCGCGCGCGGCGGCAATCTGAGCATGCAGGAATCCAAACGTGCCGTCGCCGATAATGAGAACCGTATCGTCCGGCTGCAGTCCGGCTCGCGTAAAACTCTCGTAACAGACGGCCAGCGGTTCCAACAGGCACGCTGAAATATCGTCCACCTCGGCGGGGACACGATGCGCGTTAACCGCGTCAATGGCGACTAACTCCGCCCAACCGCCCGGAACGCCGCCGGCGCCCAGATGCCGATAGGCACTGCACAGGTGCGGCAACCCATGCGTACAGCACCAACAGGCGTTGCAGCATTGCACCGGGTTGAGCGCGACCCGGTCGCCCGGGGCCAGCCCGTGAACGTCCGCCCCGCAACTTTCGATGACGCCGCAGACTTCATGGCCCGGCACCAAGGGGGCCTGTTCCTTGAAATCCGCGAGATGAAAATCGGAGCCGCACACCGCCGCCGCCTTCACCCGCACCACCACTCGGCCGCGTTCCACCCGGGGTTCGGGAATGGACTGAATGGAAAAATCCTGCCCCCCCTGCCAGACCAGTGCTTGCATGATCAACCTCCGATCCGGATGGCGCGCCGTTGCGCCGGCGTCAGCCGGACCACGCGCGAGCCATTGATGTTGGTCCCGGTTTTTTCAATAATGATGAACGTGGCATCGGGAGTCATCGGATTGATATGCCAGGTCCGCGCCTTGACATTGTACAAGACATTGCGCCGCATCGGGTACTGGTGGATCGTGCCCGGTTTCTTGCCATTCCCGGCAACGATCATGTACGCGCGACCGGTCACCAGCACAAACAGTTCATCCGTATCCGGATGCTGTTCGATGATCTCGGGCACCGCCCACGAGGTCGGCGTTCCGTTCATCAACGCCGCCATCCAGTCGC
>CAZCDO010000151.1:0-10199 GCA_964497135.1 uncultured Verrucomicrobiota bacterium | reverse complement strand
CGCTGGGTTCAGATAGAGTTAAGACAAGAGTGAAGTCAGGGCCGTGCGATCCCGCCGCGGCGGCGGAATCACCCGTCCCGTGTTCTCATGAAGCCAAGTGGAGAAGAAGACCTTTTCTCTTGAAAGAAAGCCGGACGGGTCATTCCACAGCTTTGAGTGGAATGGCACGGCCCAACTTCGCCTGAATGGCTACGAAGGGCAGGCCGTTCTTCACGTTGCCTGTCCTGCGAAGTCCCGCTTTGCGGGACGAAGCAGGACGAACAAGGATCTGAACCCCGTGGAACTCTGCGAGAGCCTCCCCGCCTCCGGGAAGACGCAGGGCCTTTGGCTCTCTCGCGCAGACTTCAGCCTTCGTTTGGCTTGACTGTTCTTCTTAAAGGGAATACATTCCTCAATAGTTCAACTTAAACGGATAGGTGTCTTTTGTGTTTAACCGCTTGCTGAAAATCGAGTTGCCGGAGCGGCAATCGGCCTTTCTATGGGGAGCCCGAAAAACCGGCAAATCCACGTGGCTTCGTCAAAAATATCCCGCGAACCTGTGGTTTGATCTGCTCCAGACCGATGTTTTCTTTAAATTCATCAAAGAACCGCATCGATTTCGGGAGGAAATTCTGGCCGCGCCACCGAATTTACTGGCCCAGCCCATTATTGTGGATGAAGTTCAAAAGGTTCCCGCCTTGCTGGATGAAATTCATGGACTGATTGAGACCCGGGGTTTGCGTTTTGTGTTGTGTGGTTCCAGCGCCCGAAAACTTCGGCGTGGACATGCCAATCTATTGGGCGGCCGGGCCTGGCGTTATGAATTAGGACCGCTGGTATCCGCCGAAATCGGGACGATGAATTTACTCCGGGTGGTGAACGCGGGTTTATTGCCGTCGCATTACACCTCACCGGATCCGCGCCGATCCCTGCAGGCGTACATTCAGGATTATGTGCGGGAGGAAATCATCGCGGAGGGGATGATCCGGAATTTGCCGGCATTCACTCGATTTCTGGATGCCATGGCGTTGGGACATGGCGGGTTGGTTAATTTTGCCAATGTGGCCCGGGATTGCGGAGTGGATGCCAAAACGGTTCGGACCTATTACGATATTCTGGTGGATACTTTGTTGGGCGATTTTCTGCCGCCGTTTGTGCCGCGGCGGGGGCGGGAATCGATCACAGCCGCCGAGAAATTTTACATGATAGATGTGGGGGTGGTATCGCATTTGACCGGTCGTGTATTAAATGCCGAGCAGGGGGCCGATTTTGGCCAGGCCTTCGAGCATTTCATCTGGATGGAATTGCGCGGATATCGGCGTTATTCCGGACATGAATTCGAGCTGTCTTATTGGCGGACCAAAAGCGGATTGGAAGTTGATTTTGTGCTGGCGAAGGGCGAAGTGGCGATTGAAGTCAAGGGCGGGCGGCGGGTCGATCTGGAATCGCTTCGCGGGTTGCGGGCCTTTGGCGAGGAAGCGAAATGCCGCAAGCGGGTGGTGGTGTCGAACGAAGGGGTTCCCCGGAAAACCGAGGAAGGGATTGAAATCCTTCCCTGGCGCGAATTTTTGACGAGGCTATGGGCGGGTGAAATCATTTGAATAATCCGCTTTCCAAGGCTGTGGGGGCAAACGCTGGCCGCCCATCGCTTCCTTGGTGTTAAAGATCTGAGATCCGATTTTAACGCAAAGATCGCAAAGAAGAGTCCAATACAGGGGGCGCGCCATTCGGCAGCCGAATGGCACGCCCCGAGGTTCTAGGGGAAAAGGAAGCGAAATGTATCTGGTTCTTAGTGAGTGAAGGATACTCTGATTTTTACCACAGAGCCACGAAGGCACGGAGGGGGCCAGCCGATGCGGCCCGTCTTCGCGCGCGTCGCGCCAAGCCGGTCCGCGCTGGGTCTTGAAGGAGCAAGAGGTCACAGGAGATCATGCCGACGAAGGAGTCGGTGAACTCGGTAACAGATGGGAAACAGTCTCACGCGGAGGCGCCCTGCTACGCCCGAATGGCTTCGCAGGGCAGGCGGAGGTGCGGAGGGGGAGAGACGGCGAACACCCGCCGGGGAATCGGCTGAATTCTTCTCCCCCTATGCCCTCTGCACTATGCCTCCCCAACAATTCTGCCTTCTGACTCCGGTCTTCTGATTTCCGGCTCCAGTTTCAAATCTCAGGTTTCACTCTCCCCCCTCCCATGTTCAAAGCAATCGATCAATGGCTCCCCGGCTATATGGCCTCGGTCCTGCGGCGTCCGCCGCAGACTTCCGGACTGCGCCATCTGATTTTTTGCCTGGTGGACCATTTCGAGCCGGTCCATGGGGAGCCCGATGCCGCCCGACGCGGTCCGGCGGTGCGGGACTGGCTCCAGCGCTACCGGGAGGCGATGGTGCCCTTTCGCGATGCGGATGGACAAACCCCGCGGCACACCTTTTTTTATCCCGCCGAAGAGTCCGAGCCGGAATGCTTAACCCCGCTGGCGGAAGCCTGTCGGGCCGGATTGGGTGAAGTTGAAATCCATCTACATCACCGGAACGATACCGCGGCCGGCCTGACCGCCCAACTGAACGAATTCCGCGATCTCCTGCGCCGTGAATACGGATTATTGGGGTCGGATGCCGCCGGTCGGATCCGGTATGGATTTATCCACGGCAATTGGGCATTGTGCAATTCCCGGCCGGATGGCGATTGGTGCGGGGTGAACGATGAGTTGACAGTGTTGGCTGAAACCGGCTGTTATGCCGATTTCACCTTCCCCTCCGCGCCTTCACCGACCCAGCCGCGGATGGTCAACGCGCTCTACCTCGCCCGGGATCGCGGCGGGCGGCCGAGAGGGGCGGATTCCGGTGTCCTTTGCAGCGTGGAGGCGGTTGGAGCCGGGATTCAGAACTTCTCACGCAAAGCCGCGGAGGTCGCCAAGGAAGAGCAATCCATCGATGGCGCGCCCATTTCTTGTCGGTTTGAAGCATCCCGCCAACAAATGGGCACGCCGGTTGTTCCTGGAGGTCAGGCAGAGGATACGGTTTGTGAGCCATCGCAGGTAAATGGAGACCCGCTGCGCGGTGCATCCCGACTCCGAGACGGGACTCACCGCGCGGCTTTCTGGATATCTCCCTCCGCGCTCTCTGCGCCTTTGCGCGAGACAGAATCCGATCTTCTGATTGTCCAAGGCCCATTGGGAGTGAACTGGAAACGTCGCAAATGGGGGATCCTGCCCCGGCTGGAGAATGCGGCGTTGACCGGAGTTAATCCGCCGACGCCGGATCGGGTGGATTTATGGGTCCGGCAAGGGATTCATGTGATCGGCCGGCCGGAATGGATTTTCGTGAAGGTGCACACCCATGGCTTCGATCCGGGAAGCCGGTCCTTGTTTACCGACGGACGGTTGGTGGATTTTCATCGCGATTTACAACGGCGTTACAATGATGGGGTGAAATGGCAGCTCCATTATGTGGCGGCGCGGGAGATGGCGAATCTGGTGCGGGCGGCGATGGCGGGGAAGAGTGGGGATCCCGGCGCGTGGCGGAATTTTGAGGTAGGTCGGCCGCCGTTTCGGGGAGGATGAGATGGGGCGCGGAGCGGGCCATGCGGCGAACACCCGCCGGGGAAGAGCGGGTCTCACGCAGAGGCGCAGAGGTCGCGGAGGGGGAGGGGTCAAGGCCGCGTGGTGAGCGCTCACGGGGCGTGATCGTGCACCGCGCGGCCGGTTTCCCGGTGTTTTTAGCGACCCCCGAGCCGATAGAAAACGTCTGCGCGAAACCCCGGCCCGTGGCGGGGCGGCTCTTCGCGCGGCGCGAAAATAGTTGTTGGTTGTTGATTGGGAATGTGGGAGGGGCGCTCCGTCGCGCCGACCTGTGTATGGGGGGAATCGGCGCGGCGGAGCGCGCCTCCCACATTGCAGAAACGGGATCGTGCGTCACGCGCCAGGTTTCCGTTTAGACCGCAAGACGTCTGCGCGAAACCCCGGCCCGTGGCGGGACGGCTCTTCGCGCAGGCTCTCTGAAACTCTTTGCGTCCTCCGCGGCTTTGCGTGAGGATCATCGGGGAGGGGATGTCTCACGCGGAGGCGCAGAGATCGCGGAGGATAGAGGCGGAAAAGTAGGGCCGCGCGACGAGCGCTCCCGAAACGGGATCGTGCGTCACGCGCCCGGTGTCCCTGTTTAGTGAAACGGTTGCGGAGAGAAAACGTCTGCGCGAAACCCCGGCCCGTCTCGGGGCGGCTCTTCGCGCAGGCTCTCTGAAACTCTTTGCGTCCTCCGCGGCTTTGCGTGAGGATCATCGGGGAGGGGATGTCTCACGCGGAGGCGCAGAGATCGCGGAGGATAGAGGCGGAAAAGTAGGGCCGCGCGACGAGCGCTCCCGAAACGGGATCGTGCGTCACGCGTCCGGTTCCCCGGTGTTTAGCGAAACGGTAGCGGACAGAAAACGCCTGCGCGAAACCCCGGCCCGTGGCGGGGCGGCTCTTCGCGCAGACTCTCTGAAACTCTTTGCGTCCTCCGCGGCTTTGCGTGAGAATCCATTCGTTTCGACTTAAAAAGATTTGACATTTTGTTAACATCTTTTTTATCCTGATATGATACAGTTTCCTTGCAATATCTCTCACCTGATGAGGCCTTTATGAAAAAATGGATTGCCTGTCTTCTACTCACCTTCGCCGGGCTGGTGTTGTCCGCCGGAGCCACCGCCACCAATTCCTGGACGTTCAACGTCCCGGGGCAGTACACGGTGTCCGATCCGGTCAAGATCGAAGTGAGCAACGGAGTTGCCCGACTCAAACTTCAGCCGGAACAATGGACCCAATTTTCGTTCTTAGATTATCTCAGCAACACGGCGACGCGAACCCAATTGGCACTCGGCCCGGATAACAGCATTACGCTGGCCAAATTGGGAAGCCTGTTTCCCAGCGCAGGGTATTACATATCGGGAATTATCGATGGGGGATCGGTCGGGGCCTGGCGCAATTTTAATGTCCGGGCAACGAACCCCAAGGATCCCCTGACGAGAAATCTCGTGGCGTTTTATCCCATGAATAACGATAGCTGGCTGGACCGGGTGAGTGGCAAATTTGGGCTGGCTGCGGGAAACGTGGGCTTTACCTCCCCCGGAAAAAAGACTGAATATGCCGGATATTTTCCAGCGATTAACACCTCAGTGGATGCGCTCTATCTGGCTAATTCCAATTTGATCAGAACCACATCGGGGTTCAGCATCGGCATGTGGGTTAAGCCTCTGCGAATCAGGGTGAACGACGCTTTTCTCGGCATGTATAAAGCGGGCTATGCCGGTTTTTTTATTATGCAGAATGGCAGTGGCACAATTCTAGCCGGTTTCCAGACGGAATATGCTCCTAGTATTTTTAAACGGGTTCAGACCCCCGCTGGATCAATTGTTACCGGGCAATGGTGTTTTTTGATGACCGTAATCGATAAAAATATCAACGGCGGTCTGCCCATGATTTATATCAATGGAAACAAGGTGAACAGTTCAACCGTTTATGATTTGGGAACATTCGAAGACTTCACTCAGCCAGTTCCAATCGGGGTTGGAATGATCAATGGCTTTGCGGTGGCGACCTACCAAGGCAATTTCATGATGAATGATTTGATGGTTTTTAATCGTCCGCTTTCTTCCAACGAAGTGTATTTATTATCGGCCAACTCGCAGAGGTTATGGGATCCCCCATACAGTCAAATCCGGTCCTCGGCGACTCCTGAGTTCGTCACTGATTTTGTCGGACCGGATGGGACGACCAATAGCTATTTCAAAGCGGGCAATAATCTGGTTACGAATACTACAGGTTTCGATGTGACCCATCAATATGTTCAAGTGCGGACTTTATTGGATGCGACCAGCGACCGTTTGTTGGCTCCAAATCTCAGCTCGATTGCCTGGTTCAAGGATCGCACGTATCAGCTAAGAAACACCTATATCGATTTTCTGCAAGGGGATTTTGCCGGGAATGTGACCAACTCGCCGGCCCGACCCGGTACCCCCTATCTCGGGTTGGCTAAACAACCCAATGGCGGGTATTATACTCAAGGTCAGTTTACATCCCCGGTCTACGATAACGGGGGTGGGTCTTGGGACAAGATTGAATGGAGTGTTGCGCCGGAATTAGGGGCGGGGGTTCAGGGATTGGAAGGCCTCTGGCATTTGAACGGAAATTGGGGCGATTCGTCCGGCAAAGGGCGCGTCTCCACGCCGCCCTCGCCCGAACAATATTCCACTTCACCCAAACTCGGTACCCGCGCCGCACTCTTCAACGGCTCCACGACGCGCGCCTCGATTGCCCTGCCGACCGACTTGCAGGTTCAATCGATCGAATTCTGGTTGAAAGCGGAGAACCCGATCGATGGTCTGATGGAGTTGGTGGACAATGTCCGATATCTATCGCTTTCCAATCGCATGATTGTGGCGACGGGGTATGACGCTCCGGTTTCGATTTACGTCAATGGGCGCTTGGTCCCCCAATTGGGTCCGGGCTGGAATCATATCGTCGTTGCCGCTGAATCTCTGACCACCAACCTGACCCTGGCTGTCGGCGAGGCGAATGACGATTTCTTTGAGGGACAGATCGACGAGTTGGCCATCTATAGCCGAACGCTTTCGCCCGGTGAAATCGAGGCCAATTACACTTTGGGGCGGGCTCGAATTGGCGGGCGGGTTCGGTTGCAGGTCCGGTCGGGAAACACCGATCCTCCGACGACCCCGTTTGTCGGGCCGGGTGGCATTAATCCGGCGGCCTATTTCGACGATCCCAATGGGGCGTCGCCGTCCCAGATTCAGCGGTATTTCCAATATCGGGTCTATATGGAGAGCGACGGGTTGTCCACCCCGGCGGTGGATTCGGTGACGGTGACTTATAATAACAGCAGTAAGATCGTGGATGACACTTGGGTGGAAATATCAAAGGGCAGTTTTGATCGGACCCGTTGGGTGGGCGATGAAATGGGCGCTTTGGATCTTTACGCCCGCGGGCCGGCCAATCTGAACGAATTGGCTTTTAGCGGTTTCTCAGCCATCTGGCATCTGGATGAGGAAAGCTGGACGTCAAGCGATTCCGTGAAAGATATCTCCGGTTTCGGTAACCACGGAATTCCGCTGGACAATGCCCAACCGGTGGGGGATGCGAAAGTGGGTGCGCGGTGTGGGTCATTTGACGGCAATTTGGATGCCATTTCCCTGCCGATTCCGGTGGGGTCGGATGATTTTGTCGTGGAAGCGTGGTATCAATCCACCGCCACCAACCGCTGTGCGATCCTGTCCACCTATCAGAGCGACATAGCCCCCTACCTGGCGTTGGAGCTGAACAGCGACGGTACGGCGACGCCGAGCACGGGGCGCGTGGCGTTTGTTCTGAGCAATGGATCGACGCCCAAGGTCATCGTTTCTGACCGTCGCGGCTTGAACGATGGACTTTGGCACCATCTCGCCGGGGTTCGCGACGGCGCCCAGATGCATCTTTTCCTGGACGGCTTGCGGATCAAAACCCTGGAGATCGGCGATTCCTATCCAAGCCCAGGGGATGCCGGCGGATTTCTCGCAAAAATGGGTTCACGGAATGTCTTTTACAAGGGGCGTATCGATGAAGTCGTGATCTTTACCCGGGCGTTGACCGATGCGGAAATTGCGGAACAGGCGGCGGCCGGGTTCGATACCCGGACTCCTGCGAGGTTTACGGGGGCGCCGATTCAAGTTGATCGCTCCGCCATCTGGGAAAGACTGGGGTGGATCACAGACGGCCTCTATTCCCAGCCCCTTCAGCCTGGAGCGGATCCCGATCTGCGCGCGCTTTGGCCGTTGAATGCCATCAGTCTCGGAGCAGTTGCCGATGTGACCGGTAATGGGCATACCGGAGTGGTGACCGGCGCGATGCTGGACAACGCAGGAAAATTCAGCAATTGCGTGGCTTTCACCGCAGGGTCCGATCAGCGCATTGCCGTCGCCGACGATGCCCGGCTGGAACCGCCGCAGTTCACCCTTGAGGCTTGGATCAAGCCGACGCTGTCCCGTGATTTCATGGTGATCGACAAGAGTGATGGGTCGGCGGGCTTCCGATTGGGGGCTGACGCGGATGGACGTTATTACTTCTGGGTTAATGGGTCATCCGCAACGGACTTTGAACCGTTTCGAGCGGGTCAATGGGCGCATCTGGCCGGGGTATATGACGGGAGTTCCGTGCGCCTCTATGTCAATGGGATTGCCCGCGGCAAGGAGGTGTTGCCGGGCGCGTTGGTCAATTCGGCATCCGAGCTGCGCATCGGACTGGACCGCATTAACGGCGGCGATTTCGGCGGGCGGATTGACGAAGTGGCATTAACCGCACGGGCTCTTAACGCGGGGGAAATGTGGGATCATTACCTGGCCGGGGCGGCGACGCTCAAATTCCAGGCCCGGTCTTGGAATCCGGATCCTCAAGGCGACTTCATCGGTCCGGATGGCACGCCGAACACCTATTTTACCTCAGCGGAAGGGAGTGCGCTGGCCGGGGTGATCGGGTTGAATCGTAATTTCCAATACCAAGTCGTGCTGGCGACCGAAGATTACCGGTGGACGCCCCGCCTGCATGGGATTTGGGTGGATGCTTCCGGCTATCCCACAGACCATCCCTGGGTGGTTCCGAATGACGGATTCGTGTTTCCCGGCCGCCTGACGCGTTTTTCTGAAACCGTGGGGCCGTTGAACCAGGGGAGCATGCGCTATTTCGTTTCCGGTAACAATGGGACGAACTGGTATTATTGGGACTCCACCTGGCAGGACGCCAACGTCTTCGGCTATGAAGTGGCCGACGATGCGACGGAAGTGAACACCCATATCGGCGAACTGCGCGAGCAGTTCCACCCCAATACCGGCGGGGTCTTTAAATTCAAGGCCTTCCTCCATTCCGAGGGGAGCGAACCGGTGGAACTCGACCAGGTGGACCTGGCTCATTCCGTTGGACGTCTGGTGGTGACGTCGCCGAATGGTCAAGAACTGGGTGAGCATTCCTGGATTGTGGGGTATCCCCAGACGATTCGGTGGGTAACCGAGGGGGCCGTGAGTCATAACCTGGCGATCGAATGGTCTACCGATAGCGGAACCAATTGGGCGCTGATCGCCGCCGGCGTCAGCAATCTCGGCAGTTATGTGTGGACTCCGCCCGGGTCGGCAACGGACGATGAGGAATATCACGTCCGGATCAAGATCAGCGATTTAAACGATTCCACCATCTGGGACATGTCGGATAGCGATTTCGAGATCAAGTGGCGTTTCAATGTGACGGTGCCGAACGGCGGGGAGAAGTGGTACATCGGACGGACCAACCTCATTCGCTGGGAAGCGGCGCGAAACCTGAATACCGTGGTCATCGATCTCTCTCAGGACGGCAGTAATTATAGCCGAAACATCGTTTTCGGTCATGCGGGGTTGGGAGGAACGAGCAACACGTTCAGTTGGGCCTCTACGAATCGGACGCCCGGCTATTATGCCAACTGGGTTTCCGAGACGGCCCGGATCCGGGTGCAATCCCTGGCCGGTTTCGGAGCCGACGTGTCCGATAATCCCTTCATCCTGGCGGGCATTGTCATCACCGATCCCACCTCGGTTTCCGCCTGGAAGAAAGGCGATAGCTTCGATATCCGTTGGGTCGCGGCGGGGGCGGGATCGTCGGTGAAGATTGAATTTTCAGCCACCGGACCGGCTGGGCCGTTTGTTGTGATAACCAACGCGGCTCCCAATGTGGCCGGGGCAAACAGTTATCTCTGGCAGGTCAATGTCAATCCCACCCCGTTGGGGGTCCTGCGGATCACGTCCAATTCCGATCCGGCGCTGGTGGGTCTTTCCGAGGAGTTCACCGTCGCCGATATCACCTTGCTGGATCCGGCCGGAGGAACGAACTGGCTGATGAACACGCCCTACACGATCCGCTGGCTGGCGGCGGGAGCCGGGTCGGAGGTCAACATCGATTACTCCACCAACAGCGGAGTGGGCTGGATTCCAATCACCCTGTTGCCGGTGGCCAGCCAGGATACCCCCTTCACCAACCAATATGTCTGGACCGTCCCCCCCCTGCCGACCCGCTATGCCCGGATCCGGGTGAAGTCGGTTCTCGATCCCGAAAACCTGTTCGGCCAGTCGGCTGACTTCAAAATTGCCGGGGTCAAGATCTTGGTGCCCAGAGTCAGCGAAAAATGGGACAAGGGATCGCTGACGAACTCCATCGTGTGGACCCATCAGTCGGCGGGGTCC
>CAZCDO010000150.1:0-10352 GCA_964497135.1 uncultured Verrucomicrobiota bacterium | reverse complement strand
TGAAAATGGCGTGTTTGTTTCCGTTCCAAGCGGCGAATTCCGACTGAAAGGCCTGGCTGTTGGGTCCATAGGTGAGGGATTTTTGTTCGAGAACGGCGAGGACGCTTTTGCGGTCGGTATCGTCGATCGGGGGCCAGTTTTTGATCAATCCGGCGGGGACGGCTTGGGGGCCGCCTTGAATGGCGAGTTGTTGCATGAGGAGTCTCCCGAGGGGCAAGGGTTGATGAAACACAGACCGGTCCGGTGTCCGTGCCGGACCGTGCAAAACGGGGTTCATTATTTCGCAAAGCGCCGCGCAAGACAAATAAAAAAGGTTGCTATTGCGGGTGATTTTTTGCGTCTATTTGTGAACCGTGGCCGCGCGAAAGTCGCAGGCGGCGCGGGGCGCCACGCCGAAATGACGGCGGAACACTTTGGAAAAATAGTTGCTATTGTCGTACCCGACGGTGCGGGCGGTCTCGGCGACTGACAGACGTCCATCGCGAAGGAGGGCGCGGGCTTTCTCCATGCGGAGGGTGGTCAGGGTGGCGAACAAGGTGAAATCGTTTTCCTCGCTGAAGACGTGCGAGAGATAATAGGCGCTGACCTTGAGATCGGAGGCGATCCGTTCCAGGGTCAGGGGTTCGGCGTAATGGGATTCGAGATATTGGCGGGCCTGGAGCATGAGGGCTTTGCGCCGGCGGTCGCCGAAGGCGTGGAGCGCGGTATGGATTTCACCGGTGCGTTGGCGGCGGGATTCGCGAAGCAGAAGCAGGAGCAGGGTCAGCAGATGGGCGCGGGCCACCAGTTTTTCGCCGGCGCCGCCGGCGATGAAATCGGCCTGGAGCCGATGGACAATACGACTGATTTCAGCGGCGGTCACGGGCGCGAGGCTGGGGATAGGTTGAGGCCCGAGCGCCTTGAAAAAAGCACGGCCTCCGGACCAGGTGAAGCTGACCATGAAGACTTCAAGTCCGCCGGCCAGATCAAAGTCGTCCCGGTGTCGGGTGTTGATGGGGATGAGGACGGTCTCGCCGGGGCCGACGGGGATTGGGCGGCGCGGCAGAATGACGGTCAGGCGTCCCCGGATGACATGGATGAGTTCATAGCGGCCGGACCGGTGCATGGATTGTTGCCAGATGGGATCGAAAATCATGCGGCCCATGGCGGAAATATCGGGCAACTCGCCGGCGAGCGCGGATTCCAAAGCAGATTGGGAAGGATGGGGCATGAGGGGGACTATGGCATAAACTTCTGAGTTCCTCAATCATTCAAAACTTTGACAAACAAGACGATCATCACGGACGGCACGGATCGCATTGATATGGAATAGGTTGTGATATAAGATGCCCTTCCACTTGAGGTTGTTATGAAAAAACGATGGTTATTGCTTCTTTTCGCCTGGGGGGCCAACTTAGCCGGGGCAGCGATTCTAAATGCGACTTCCAGCCCCGTGCCCTCCTGGCGGATCAAGCCGGCCTTGCGGGGCGACCGTGAGGGGCCGGATCGTTCCGCATTTGTGCGCCGGGAGCCGATTCGGGTGGTTCTGACGGTGGAGGTTCGAACCTCGGGCGTGGTTCGAATCGATGGGGAGATTCGCCTCAGGGAGGTCGGCGGCGAAGAGCTGTGGAAAAAAAGCTGGTCGATACCCCGGCCGGCAAACGGGATCCCGCCGGTTGTGGTGGTTCTGGACAGCGCGCCTTGGCGGGTCGGAGAATATGCGGTGGACATCCAGGCGAGGGCCGGTCAAGAGACGTTTCAAACCAATGTCGCCGTATGGATTTGTCCCGAACCGGATCGGCGGGGCTTCGTTTATGGAATGCTCGACGAAACGATCCGCCGGGGCCGGGTTCTATCGGATCATTTGGATGAATTGAAAGCGATGGGTTTTTCGGCGGTCATGCACTACCAGCCCACGCCCGAATTAATGGAGGCCGGCCTGCGGCAGGGGTTGAATGGATTGGCGATTTTACACGGGGGGGGATTCAAGGGCGACCGGGAATCGACCCTGCGCCTGAACGCCCGTGGGGTTCCGTTCGAATTCGATCCGCAGAAACCCGGAAGCGGACGCATGGGGATTGCGCATCCCGGCTGGCAAACGGCGGCTGCCGCCCAGATGGAAATCGCGGTGCGGAAATGGGCGGCCTATCCCGGCTTCTGGCCGATGATCAACACCAGCGACGATTTTTACCGATGGACCGGATTGGATTATAATACGAACAACGTAGCGGCCTTTCGCGTCCTGACGGGACTTGAGCCGCCGCGGCCGCCGGAGGCACTTGCGGCGGATTATCCGATGCGGGTGGCGCACCCGACCGGAATGATTTCCAACACCGAGCCCTGGGTGTTGTGGCAGACATTTAATTCCCGTGACGTCTTGGGACGGTATAACGGTTTGTTGGCCGATGCGGTCCGTCGGGCAACGGCGGGCAAAGGGCGGATTGGTCCGGTCTGCGGCGGCGGACCGTGGACCCTGGGCACGATTCCATTGGTCGATCTGCCCTCGGGGCAGTGGCCTCCCTATAATTTCGGGCCGGATCAATTCAGTTTGAATTCCTATTACAATTACAACGGCTATTGGTTTCCGGCGATTGCCCAGGTCTGGTGGGCCGAACTGGCACGGATGGGAAGCCGGACGGCTCCGGTCTGGGTAATGCCCGACACGATGGATTTGCGTCGCACCTACCATTTACAGAACGCCTGGATGTTCCTGGCCGGCGGGGTTGATGGCATGGTCTATTTTATTTACGAATGGACCTCGCCGGGATCGCGCGAGGCGTTTAACCGGATGGGGCCGGAGATTGCGCGGGTCAAGGATCTCCTGGGTGAACTCAAGCCGGCGCCGCGCCCATGGGGTTTGGTGATGCCCTTCGAGGCGGCCTGTTTTCGCGCCTCGCATCCGGCGGATGCGGCCTATGCCTTTGCCAACCTGGCGATGGCCCATGCCGAGGTTGAGCCGGTGTGGCCGGAAGAACTGCCCGAGCGGGGCAATGGGTATCGCGCGTTGCTGTTGTATGATGTCGATTGGTTGACGGAGGGGAATGCCCGGCGATTGCGTGAATTTCAAAAACGGGGTGGGCGGGTTATTGCCGATGCCGGGTCGGCGGTCGATTGGCCGGGTTTGGAACGGCTGGATTTTGCCCTGGCGCAACCGCTTCGGGATGGAGGCTATGGCGACACCCAGTTGGTTGCCCGAATCCGCGCGGAGACAGACACGGTGGTTAAACCGTGGGCTCAATCGGACGATCCTCATCTGTTATTGAGGCATTGCCAGTTGGATGGGGTGGATTATCTGTGGGTGGTTCATCTGATGAACCGGGAGGAGGATCGGGCCCATATTCACACGGCGCCGGGCCAGGAATTTAAAACGCAACCCCTGACAGCCTATGCGGAGTTTGATCACACGCAGTATCCCGCCCGATTTTCAGTGCCCTCAGGTTCTTTTCAGATGATAGCGGATGTCCTAGGGCGACATGCTCCGGCGGTTGTTCGGGAACGAGATGGCCGGAGCGAAATTGCGTTGGCGATTCCCGGCTGGCAGGGGCGCCTGCTGGCTTTTTATCCACAAGCGCCGGATAGGCTCAAAATCGATTTTCCCAAAACAGTTAAGCGGGGGCAGTCCGTTGATTGCACGGTTGAAATCCAGGCGGAAAGCCGCCCGGTTTCGATGCCACTTCCTTTGGAGATACAAGTGATTCGCCCGGATGGGTCGGTTCACCGGGAATATAGTCGGACGGTTTTGGCGCGACAGGGGCGAGCCCGGTTCAATTTGAATTTCGCGCGGAACGAGCGGGTCGGGGAATGGATTTTGCGGATCCGCGAGGTCACCGTGGAGATATCCGGGGAAACGCGGTTTAGGGTGCATTGATCAGGGGGTACCTCTACGATTCGGTGTAAATTTGCCGATTCCATAGGGCGGTTACTCGCGCACCCCATGGGAGGGCGTGCATGTTTCGCGCCGCGGACGGCAACATGCCGTCCCTCCCAAAGAGTCGACGTCGTTGCGTCGCAGCTCTTGATGGAACTATTTGCGGTGTGCAAACTTTGCGGCGTTGACATCCACCGTCTTTAACGGTACTAATCTGGGCCTTTATGCCGAAAAAACCCAGATTCGCCCGGCACGATAAGCCGAATTTTTTCAAGGCCCATGCGGGATGGGTGATTCTGATCATCCTGATCGATCTTGTTTGGGCGGTCTGGTATCTTCACCATCGTAAAACGGCCTCCGACCAAGGGGCGTCAGAAAAAGTGCAGGCGGGTAAGCCCTCGGTGTCGACGCCGATTTCCCCGCCGATTTTGCCGATCCGACTGGGGTATCCAACGGAGCGTCGCGAGTTACAGGCGGGGAACCCCGAGGCCTTCATGCCGACCGCCTCGGGCAAGCCCGAATCGGCGCTGTATGGTTCCGTTCGCACGGCCAAATCCGGTTCCGGTTTGATTTCCCAGTTTCATGAAGGCATCGATATCGCGCCGCTGTCCCGCGATGCCGCCCGGCGGCCGGTGGATTCGGTTTACGCCGTGGCGGAGGGGCGGGTCGCCTACATCAACCGGGCGCCGGGTAATTCGTCCTATGGCCAATTCGTGGTGCTGATGCATCCGGATCCGGTGGGCGACCTCTACTCGCTGTATGCCCATTTGGCGATGGTTGCGCCCGGATTGAAGAGCGGCGATCCGGTCCGACGGGGGTCCCTGCTGGGATTGATGGGGAATACGCCCAATGCCAATATTCCCCTGGCCCGGGCGCATCTTCACTTCGAGCTGGGATTGCTCAATAATAGCCGATTCGATCGCTGGTTTCGGGCCCAGCGCATGACGCCGGATCATGGGATTTACAACGGGCAGAATCTGACCGGGGTGAATCCGTTGGACATTTTTGCGGGGTGCGATTCGGAGGGCACCTTCGAGTTTGACGAATACCTCGAACAGTTGTCGCCGGCATTCGAGTTGTTGTTGCGAAGTCAAAAACCGTTGGATTATTTCACCCGGTATCCCACGCTCTGGAAGGGCCCGCCGTATGATGGACGGGGAATGCACCTGTCGGTATCGGAGGGTGGGGTCTTGATCCAGGGCCGGAATCTGGATGCGGCTGAGAAAAAACGGCTGGATAAAAAACGAACCGTGGTGGCCAAGGTGAATGAATCCGTCTTGGGCCGAAATGGGCGGCATCTGATCGTGCACCGCGGTTCGACTTGGGAAATCGGCTCGAACGGTCGGCAGTGGCTGGATATTCTCTGTTATTGATTTATTTTTGTGTGGCCGCCACATAAAAATAAATGGCGCATCAGGTCGTCGCCTCGCATCAATCTTAATTGGCCCTGGAGGCAGCTCTTTTCCCCATACGTCATAACAGCATCCGGTATCCAACCCACCTTGCGGACGGCGACGGGAACCGGGGTGCGCGTGTGTTTGCGGAGCTTGACCGGTACCGGATGGTCCGGCAGGACAACGGCATTGAGGGCCGCCGGGTCAAAGGCGGCCAACACCGGCGCGATGATCCGCCGGTCAAAATTCTCGATCGCCCGGATTTTTTCGTCGAGCCGTCCTTCGTGTGACACTTCGTCGACCGCTTCGAGATGGAGATAAACCAGATCGAAATGGCTCAGCGCCCGGATTGCGGCTTCGGCTTTGCCCTCGAAATTCGTGTCGATATAACCGGTTGCGCCGGGGACCGAAATGACCTCCATCCCCAGGCAACGGCCGAGACCCACGATGACATCGACCGCGGAAATCACCGCGCCCGAGATGCCATATTTCGATTGAATCGATTTTAACGCGCCCGCTTTCCCCCCGCTCCAGGGCCATACGCCGTTGGCGAGCGGAAGCCCGTCGACCTGTCGTTTGAGGTTGAAGGGCAGGGATTCCAAAACGGTCGGGGCCTGGCGCATCAGGTCCGCCAGCCACAGGGCAGTGGCCTGGCCGGCCGGTTCGAGGGATTTGGGGAGACAGGCGTCGACCCGATCCCCTTGGTGATCGTCAGGTTTTTCGGTTTTAACGCGGGCGGAAAAACGGTTGCCGCTCAATACCAGGAGGGTTCGGTAACTGACGCCCGTGTAAAAATGAACCTCCTCAGATCCAAACGCTTCATTCAGGGCTTGCACGGCCACGCGGGCATCCTCGGGATCGATGTGCCCCCCGGAGTAGTCGGTGATCATGCCATCGGTCTGTGAGGTTAGATTCAGCCGGAAGGTGATGTCTCCGGGGCCAAGAGGGAGACCGCGTCCGGCGGCTTCGAGCGGCCCGCGCCCGCAATATTCCGTCGCCAGGTCGCAACCGAGGACGGACATATTGGCGACTTCACTGCTGGTGGGAAAGCCTTCGGGAAGGGTTAGCAGGGAGCCGGATTGACCGGCCCGGGCGATGGCGTCCATCGCCGGGGTTTGGGCATATTCGAGGGGTGTGGCGCCGTTGAGCTCGGGCAGGGGCTCATCGGCCATGCCGTCGCCGAGAAAAATGATGGTCGGGGTGGGACGATTCATAAAAGCACTGTGACAAAAAATCCGGGCAGTTGTCAATCGCAGGGATCGTCCTGCAAATATTGGAGATTGACGATCCGGCTGGAAAAATTAGGATAAACGTGAGTCCAAACCATGAGAAAACTGTGCATATTCATCGGCATTCTGGTCATGAGTTCGATCGGCTGGTGGCTGGGGGCGAAACTGAACTTCCTGACCGGGTTTATTGTAAGCGGGATCGGCAGTATGGTGGGGGTCTATAGGGGGTGGCGGATCAATCGGGATTATTTTGAATGAGACGGGAAAATTCCTAATGAAAAACATACCGAAAGAAATCGTCGAGGGCTTCGTTGAGGCCTGTCATCGGGTGGGGCGAAATGGTTTGGCGCGATGCAGTACGGGTAATCTCTCGATGCGCTTGGATAACGATCGGATGCTGATCACTGCGTCAGGAAGCTGGATGGAGCGCTTAACTCCCGATGATATCTCGCTTTGTCAGATTGCTGATGGTTCTCTGATTGAGGGTAAAAAACCCAGCATTGAAATCGGATTTCATGTGGGAATCCTACAGAGTCGTCCGGATGTGAATGTCGTCTTGCACTTCCAGTCAACGTGTGCGACCACGCTGACGTGCCAGGCATTGAAACCCCTCAATTTCTTTGTCATCTCTGAAATTCCGTTCTATATCGGACCGGTGGCCACGATTTCCTTCTTCCTTCCCGGAACGAAAGAACTTGCCCAAGCCGTTACCGATGCGATGCGTGACCACGATCTGGTTATGATGGGTAATCACGGGCAGACGACCGTTGCATGCGATGTGGACCATGCCATTCAGAATGCCGTTTTTTTTGAGCTGGCTTGTGAGATCCTCCTCCGATCGGGAGACCGGCTGGTGCCCCTGCCGGAACCAGAGGTGCGGTCCCTGCTCTCCGCGCGCCATTCGAAGGGTTTGGGGGGATGACGTACCCGACACCGGGACCGGTTACCTGAATAAGAATTAAAAATTGCTGACTCAGTGGGGCATTACTTCTTCCAGAACTACTCCGGCCGCGCGTTCGGAGGCGCCGCTCGGGCCCAGCATTTCGCGCACGGCGGTTAGCCCGGTAATCATTTCCCGGCGGATCGGCGTATCTTCGAGCAGAGGTCGGATCGCGTTCAGGAGATTATCCGGGTTGGCCTCGGCCTGCAGAAATTCCGGGCAAATCCGGCGGTCGGCGATGATATTGAGCATGCCGATATGGCGGATATGAACCAGACGCCGGCCCAGCCAGTAGGTCGGCCAGGACATTTTATACAGAATGACCGTGGGGCAACCCATCAACCCCGCTTCGAGGGTGGCGGTTCCGGAGGCGACGAGGGCGGCGGTGGCTGTGCGTAAGACATCGCGAGTCCGGTCACAGACCATTTCCGTGCGGGGCGGCAGGCCGCCGTGCCGTCCGGCGATGGTGTGCACCCATTCGCCGATCTCCCGGGAGGGTGCGGCGATTAAAACGCTGAGTTGAGGGTGAACGGGAAGCAGTCGCCGGACCGTTTCGAGCAAGGGTGGCAGGAGGCGTTGGATTTCATGGCGGCGACTGCCCGGTAGGAGGGCGAGCCGCGGGGCTCCGACCCAGGGAAGTTCCGGCGGTGGCAGGGCCAGCCCGGCGCGGGCCTCGTCAAAGAAGGGGTGTCCGACATAATTCACTGGTAATCCCGTTCCCTTGAAAACATCCGGTTCGAACGGGAAGATGGAAATCAGGCGGTCGACGATCCGGGCCATGTGGGGAATACGACGCCGATTCCAAGCCCAGACTTGGGGGCAGATGTAATAAATGACTTTTATTCCCAGCCGGTGGGCCCGTTCGGCGAAGCGCAAATTGAATCCGGGATAATCGACCAGGAGGACCGCATCGGGGCGTCGCTTGCGGGCCTCATCCAGCAGATTAAAAAAGACCCGCCGAAAAAAGAACAGGCGTTTGAGAACCTCGGTCAAGCCCATCACGGCCATATAGCGCGCATCGGTGAGAATTTCCATGCCCTCGGCGCGGAGGGCATCCCCGCCGATGCCGAAGCACTCGACGGCCGGGTGCCGTTGCTTCAGTGCTCGGATCAGGCGGGCGGCCTGGAGATCGCCCGAGACTTCGCCGGCGACAATCAGGAGGCGGAGCGGTCGGCCGGTCATGAGCCCCCTTCACGGATATGTCGACAGATGGAGACCGCCAATTGCAGGGCTTGGGAGGCCTGAACACCGGAGACGACCGGTTCGTGGCGGGTTCGGACGCAATCGACGAACGAACTGAGTTCGTTGAGCAACGGTTCCCCCTTGTCGATGGGAATTTCTTCAGTTTTGATCCCGACTTCGGTTTTGCGATGCATGATGCCGGTCTGGGCCTGGTAATCCAGCGAGAGATAGGCATCGGTCTGGAAAACCCGAATTTTTCGAACCCGTTCCATGCTGATACGGCTGGCGCTGATATTGGCCACGCATCCGCCTTCGAAAACCAGGCGCACATTGGCGATATCTTCGGAGGGGCTGAGGACGGGGACCCCGACGGCATGAAATTCCTTGAGGGGCGCCTTGACGAGATGGAGGATGATTTCCAAGTCGTGAATCATCAGGTCCAGCACGACGCTCACCTCGGTACCCCGGGGGTGCAGACCTTCCCGCGGGGGAGGGTAGGGGGCCAGGCGCACGGCCTCGATGAAACGCGGATGGTTCAAGTGGGCTTCCAGATGAGAGAGGACCGGATTGAATCGTTCGACGTGGCCGACCTGGAGAATGAGTTTTCGATCCCGGGCCAGGGCTACCATCTGCTCGGCATGGTCGGTGGTATCGGCGATCGGTTTTTCCACGAGCACATGCCGGTCGCGCTCGAGAAAGAGCCGGGCGACGTCCAGATGATGGTCGGTCGGGACGACGATGCTGACGGCCTCGACCGCCTCGGCGAGGGTTTCGAGCGAATCGAAAGGGCGGGTCTGGTAGCGTTGGGCGATCTCTTCCGCCCGGGTGCGATCGGCATCGTAGACGCCGACGAGTTCGGCGCCGGCGAGTTCTGAATACACGCGGGCATGCCACTGGCCCAGACTGCCCACTCCAGCGACTCCAACCTTGATTTTACGTTCCACCATGATGCGCTCCCGTTTCCAGCACCACCAGGGCCAGGTTCATGGCATCGGCGGCTTGAATAGTCTGTTCACGTTCCAAGAGAATGGCCCGTCCGGCTTCGATGGCCAGGACGGCCGCCTTGATTTGTTTCAAGCCCTTCAGGGTTCTCGGACCGATGACCGGGATATCGAAGCGCATATCGTGGTTTTCGCGGGCCACTTTAACGATGACTGCGCCGGGACCGCCGAGGTCGCCCGCCCGGGCGATACAGGCGTCGGTCCCTTCGAACGCTTCAACGGCCAGGATGGTGCCCCGCTTGACGACCACGGTCTGGCCGATTTCGAGGCGACTGGTGATTTTGGCGATTTTTAGACCCAATTCGATATCCTGGGTTTCCTCCGGCGTCGGGGAGCGACGGGTGAGGAGACCGGCGGCCGGCATGGATTTTTCCATGAACTGGGAGGCGGGCAGGAGTTCGATTCCGATTTTCCGGAGGTCTTCGCCCACCGCGCTGAAAATCGTGTCGGCATTCCGGACGGGCAACCGGGCGAGCAGGTCGAGCAGGGGTTTGTCCATGCGCACGGTGAACAGGTGTGTGGGGGTGATTTGGCCGGCCATGACGGCGTGGTGGGCCCCGGAGGCGGCGAGGGCCTGGAGCATGGCGCCATACTGGCCGAGATGGATCCAGGCGATGTCGTCGGCGAGCCGGTCCAGTTCGGAATCGGACTCTTTTTTGAAGGCGATGACCGAAAGCCGCCGCACCCCCTGGTGTTTGGCGGAGGCCGCCAATTCCAAGGGGTACGCGCCGCGACCGGCGATCAAGACCAGATGTTCGG
>CAZCDO010000149.1:0-10472 GCA_964497135.1 uncultured Verrucomicrobiota bacterium | reverse complement strand
AACGGCGCTGTCGCTTTCGCATTTAACCCTCCCCCCGGCGCGGGGGAGGGCAGGGTGAGGGGGATCCTCACGGAAATAACATAACGCTTGACCCCACGCGGTTGGGCTCCGCATACTTCCCCCATGTCCCCCGTCAAAAACGATCCCCTTGAAACGGTCCGTGCCCTTCTGGCGCGCGGCTCGGGCTCGGTTCATTTGGCGGGTATTTGCGGAGTCGGTATGGCCGGGCTGGCGGTTCACCTGGCCCAGCGGGGATTGCGGGTGACCGGCTGTGACCGGTCCGCGGATTCGCCGATCGCCGCCTGGTTGGGCGCGCGCGGCATTCCGGTGACAGGCGGGCACGATCCGGCCCATATCGAGGCCGCAACGGAAGCTTTGATATTTTCGCCGGCGTTGCCTTCCGCACATCCCGAATTGGAAGCTGCCCGGCGCCGGGGCGTGCCCCTTCTGCGCCGGGGAGAAGTCCTTCCGCTATTGTTGGAGGGTCGGCGTTCGATCGCGGTTGCCGGCACTCACGGCAAGACGAGCACCTCGACGTTCATCGCGCAAGTCCTCCGCTCGGCCGGCGCAACGCCCGGCTTTTGCATCGGCGGTGAATCCGCGCCGCTGGGCGGCGTGGCGGATGCCGGGAGTGGCGAGAGCCTGATCGTGGAGGCGGATGAGAGCGACGGCACGCTGGCGGGCTACGCACCGGAGATTGCGGTGATCACCAATATCGATCGGGATCATCTGGAGCATTTTAGCGGGGCGGAGGATTTGTTCGCCTGTTTCCAGACATTCGCCGGACGAGCGAAACACGTGGTGTATTGCACCGACGATGAACCGGCGCGACGGTTGGGACAAGCCTGTGCGCAGGCCACCGCTTACGGATTCTCGCCCGAAGCCGAGGTGCGGGCCGAAGGGGTGGAAGACGGCGCCTGGTCATCGACCTATCGATTGGTGGTAAACGGCCGGCCGGCCGGCCGGATCGATTTGCCGATTCCCGGCCGACATAACGTGCTCAATTCACTCGGAACGATAGCGGCCCTGTTGCGGTGGGGCTTGGACGTGGAAGCGATCCGGGCGGGCCTGGCGCGGGTGGAATTGCCGCGACGCCGGTTTGAGCGGATTTTTGCGCATTCCGAGTTGATGGTGATTTCCGATTATGCCCATCATCCGGCGGAAATCGCGGCGCTGGTTCGGACTGCACGGGGCGCGGGATATCGGCGGATCCGCGCGATTTTTCAGCCGCACCGGTACACTCGGACGCTGGCGTTGGGGGCTGACTTTCCGGAAGCGTGGCGGGGAACGGACGAATTGACGTTGGTGCCCGTATATGCGGCCTCTGAGCCGCCGTTGGCAGGGGGGTCCAGCGGGGATCTGTATGCCCATTTTCGCGCGGCGGAGACGGGGATTGGGTCGGTTCTTTTGGCACGGAGCGTGGAGGCGGTGTGGGAATATTGGAAGGTCACCCGTGCGGCCGGCGATTTATTTCTCATTGTGGGCGCCGGCGATGTGGATCGGCTGGCGGCCTGGGTGCGCCAGGAGTGGGGCGGAAGGGCGCCGGTCTTCCCGACTGAGGGACCGAATTGGATGAATGAGGTGGACCGTTTGCCTTTCGAAAATAGCCGTTGCCGCTGGAACGAGCCGGTGGGCATGCGGACCACGATGGGAGTGGGAGGGTCGGCCGATATGTGGGTCGATGTGGGGACCGGGGAGGATCTGGCGCGGTTGATCCGCTGGAGTGGAGAACGGGGCGTGGCCTTGAAGATCCTGGGCGGCGGGAGCAATATTTTGGTGGGCGATTTGGGGGTGCGGGGAATCGTGGCGCGGTTGGCGGGCGGGGAATTTCGACGGCTCGGGAGGGACGGCCTTCAGTTGATCGCCGGCGCGGCGGTTCCGTTGTCGGCCCTGCTGAACCGCAGTCGAGAGGAGGGATTGGCGGGGTTGGAATTTTTAGAAGGCATTCCGGGTTTGGTGGGGGGGGCCTTGTGCATGAATGCGGGGGCCTGGGGGGCCGAAGTGGGAGACCGGGTGGCGTGGATCCGGGCGATTATGGCGGATGGAAAGGTTCGCCTTTTGACGCCGGCGGAAGCGCGGTTCGAGTATCGCCGGGCACCGGGTTTGGCGGGTGCTGTAGTGGTCGAAGCCGCTTTTGAATTGACGCCGGATGAACGGGAGAGTATTGAACGAAGGTGCAACGAGATCGCCGCCCGGCGGGCGTGGATGACCGGCTTGCGTTGCGTGGGTTCGGTATTCAAAAATCCGCCGGGCGACTTCGCGGGACGGTTGATCGAAGCGGCGGGATTAAAGGGAACGCGAATCGGCGGGGTGACGATCGGGCCGCACCATGCCAATGTGTTCACGGCGGACTCGGGGGCGCGGGCGGGTGATGTTTGGGCGGCCCTGGCGCGGGTGCGGATGGCGGTGGCGGCGCGCTGGGGCGTGGAATTGGAAGTGGAACCGGCGATCTGGGAGTAACCGCCCGAGGACGGCGCCGGAGGCGCCCTCCACGGGAGGCTAAAAAGGTTTTACAAGAGGGACCAGGAGCAATGGCGTACAAGCGTTTTCAGCGGGTGGCGGTTTTGAAAGGCGGCCCGTCTTCGGAGCGGGATATATCCCTGCGTTCGGGGGCGGCCGTGGCGAACGGGTTGCGCGCGGCGGGCTACACGGTGGATGAGCTCGATGTCGTCGGGCGGACCTTGGATTTACCGGCGGGGATCGAGGCGGCGTTCGTTGCCTTGCATGGGGAATTCGGGGAGGACGGCCAGGTCCAGACGTTGTTGAATGCCCGGCGGATTCCCTACACGGGCTCGGGTGCGGAGGCGAGTCGGACGGCGTGCGACAAGTGCCTGAGTAAAACCGTCTTCGACCGCACCGGTATTCCGAACGCCCCGTGGGCGATGGTTCGCGCGGGAGACCCGTGTCCCCTGCCGTTCCCGGTGGTGGTCAAGCCGCCGCGGCAGGGTTCGACCATTGGGATCCATTGTGTGCGAACGGCGGCGGATTGGACCGGCGCGTTGACGGACGCCTTGCAATACGACGACCGGATTTTGGTGGAGGCGTATATCCCGGGTCGGGAATTGACGGTGGGACTGGTGTGCGACGAGGCGTTGCCGGCGATCGAAGTGGTGGCGGCCCAGGGGTGGTATGATTACCAGGCCAAATATCACAGCCAGGGCGCCACGCAATATTTGACGCCGGCGCCGCTGAGCGAGGATCAGAGCCGGCAGTGCCGGGACCTGGCCCTGAAGGTTTACCGGGCGCTGGGGTGCCGGGGGATGGGCCGGGTGGACTTTCGTCTGACGCCGGAGGGCGCGTTTTTTGTGCTGGAAATGAACACCATTCCGGGGTTTACTGAAACCAGTTTATTGCCGAAGGCGGCCCGGTCGGTCGGCATCGAATTTCCGATGCTGTGCGACCGGATTTTACAACAGGCGCAAATCGATCGATAGGCGGTGGTACGGAATGCGAACGCGAAAAAACAGGAATTCGGGCGGAATCCGGCAGTGGTTCCGCGGACGGCGCAAGGATCCCTTGCTGGAAGTCGAGACGACCACGGCGCCGGAGCGCCGTTTGTGGCGGACGCTGGCGGTGGTGATCCCGTTATTGCTGGTGGTATTGGTGGGGACGATCTGGTGGGTGGGCGTGACGGCGGGGCGGGTGTTGTTTACGCACAATCCGCGGTTTGCCCTGCGGCATTTGCGGATCCAGGCGAGCGGCCCGATGATCACCGAGGCCCATGTCCGGGATTATCTCGGCATCGCCGAGGGGACGAATTTGTTCTGGGTCGACATCGCCGCCCTGCGCGAAGAATTTTTACGCAAGACGCCCTCGGTCAAGTCGATGACGATCAACCGGCGTCTGCCGGACACGCTGGAGATCCAGTTGTCCGAGCGGGTGGCGGTGGCGCGCGTCGGCCGGTTCAAGCCGTTGGGGATCGATCCCGACGGATATGTGTACCACCTGCGTTCGCCGTCGCGGGAGTTGCCCATGATCGACGGCGCCTATGACGCCAACCTGCGGCCGGGGATGCAGGCGGGCGGGATGTTCCGGTGCGCTTTACAGGTGATCGAGGCCTGCCGGAAGGGACCCTACAACCCCGCCCTGCGGGTGGAGAGCATCGATATCGCCAACGGGGAATATCTCGATTTACGCCTGGCCAACGGCGAGCGGGTCCGGTTGGCGTGGGAGCATATGAATGAAAACAGCGACCCCTCGAATCGCCGGTTGAACGCGAAGTTGGAACAACTCTCGGCCGTGTTGCGGACGACGGCGGGGCGTGGTAAACGGGTGGCGATGGCCGATCTGACCTTCAACGAAGACTACGTGCCGGTCCAGGAATACTGACGGGGAAGCGGGTTTATGAAAACGGAAAACATTATCGCCCTCGATATCGGGTCGAGCAAAATCGCGGTGGCGGTGGGCGAGGTCCACGACGATTCGATCGCCTTGCTCGGCTATGGCGTGCAACCCGCGGCCGGGGTGCGCAAAGGTGAGATCATCGATTTTGAAAACGCCCTGGTGTGTGTCCGCGGCGCGCTGAGCGCGGCGGAGGAGATGTCCAAGGTGTATTTCCAGGAACTGCATCTGGTGGTCACCGGGATGCATCCGCAGGCGGTGGTCAATCGGGGTAAAATCCTGGTCGCCAATCCCCAGGAGGGGGTCTCGACCGAGGATATGGAGGAAGTGGCGGAGATCGCGCGGAATTATCCGTTGCCGACGGACCGGCAGATTTTGCACAGCATCCGGCAATGGTATTATCTGGACGGCCAGGACCAGGTGGCCAAGCCCGAGAAGATCGAGGCCCGGAACCTCTCGCTGGATATGTTGATCCTGCATGTGAATGCCGCCAAGGTTCGTAATGCGGCCCGGTTGGTCAAGCAGATCGGGTGCATGGAGATTTGCGGACGGGCCTTCAGCGGGTTGTGTTCGGCCCTGGCTGTCTTAACCCCCGACCAAAAACGGGCGGGGGCGGTGGTGATCGATTTGGGCGCCGGGACGACCGATTATTTCGCCTATTCCGGCGACGTGATCTCGGCTGCGGGGACCTTCGGAGTGGGCGGCGATCATGTGACCAACGATCTGGCGCAGGCCTTTTCGATTCCCTCCGCACAGGCCGAAAAGCTGAAAAAAAACCAGGGTTCGGCCCTGGCGGACGACGGGCCCCATTCCGAGTGGGTGACCCTGGCGCCTGAAGATGGCTTTGCGGGAATGCGGATCCGGCGGGATGCGGCGAATCTGGTCATCCATGCCCGGGTGGAGGAGACGTTGAAGCTGGTGCGCGAGGGGTTGTTGCGGGAACGGGCCTATCCCCAGCCCCAGGCGCGAATTTTCCTGACCGGGGGGGGGGCGAAGATGCGGGGGATCTGTGAATTGGGCCGGCAGATTTTCGGGCGTCCGTGTTCGGTGGGACAGGCGGTGGAATTCAAGGGGGCGTCGAATTTCCTGGAGGCGCCGGAACATGCCGCCGTATTGGGAATGTTGCGCTATGCGGTGGAACATCCGGCGACCCATGACACCGGGCCGACGTGGCCCGACCGGATTCATCACGGGGTCCGGAAATTACTGAAAAACCTGGGGGTGCCGACATGACGACGACCGCCTTGGATCCCCGAAGGATTGCGATTGTGGGCATCGGAAATGCCGGTGGAAATTTGCTCGCCCGGGTCAGCCGGGAATGGGAGTCCGGCCCGGTTCTGGCGGTACTGAATACCGATCGGCAGGCGTTGGACCAGTCCCCGGTTCCGGTGAAAATCATCCTGGGCGCGAAAGCGACCCAGGGGTTGGGTGCGGCCGCCGATGCGGCGACCGGGCGGATGGCCATCGAGGATTGTCCCGCGGAGGTGAGCGGGTTATTCGATGAAAAAAGCCTGGTCCTTTTGGTCGCCGGATTGGGCGGGGGGACCGGGACGGGGGCGACGCCGGTGGCGGCCCGTCTGGCGCGGGAAGCCGGAGCGCTGGTGCTGGCCGTGGTGACCCTGCCGTTTGAGTACGAGGGGGCGCACATTCAACAGGTGGCGAACCAGGGTTTGGCGGCCTTGCGCGAGTTCGCCGACGGCGTGGTGGTGATTCCCAATCAACGCTTATTTGCCGGGGCGGAAGGAACGGCGGAAGAGGCGTTCAACCGCGCGAATAACGAACTCATGATGGGGGTGAGCGGCATCTGGCGCCTGTTGGTGCAAACCGGATACCAGGCGGTCACGTTTGCGGATCTGCGGACGGTTTTACGCCAAAGCGGAGGGACCCTGGTTTTTGGATGCGGGGAGGGCGAGGGTGAAACGCGCGCCCAACAAGCGGTTCAGGCCGCGATTCGACACCCCTTGCTCGAAGGCGGTGCTGTTTTGGCCCGGACTCCGGCGGTGTTGGTGAGCGTGGCGGGCGGGCATGATGTCACGTTCGCCGAAATTTCGCAAATCATGACCGACGTTCAAATGGCCGTGTCCAAGGAGACTTTGGTTCGATTGGGTCCGGCTTTGGACTCGGGACTTCAGGGGCGAATCCGGGTCACGCTCCTGGCCAGCGAGGCCTGGGCGGGCCGCCGGGTGGATCGCCCCTCGACGGGGGAGTCGGCTCCGGCTCAACCGGTGCCGGTTGGAAAAGCGGAGGGCCGGCCTTCCGTCTCCGGGGCCGGACCGCGCGTTCAGCAGGAACAAATGGTTTTGGAAGTCGTCGGGAAAGGGCGGTTTAAAGGGGTGGAACCCACGATTGTCAATGGCGAAAATCTGGATGTTCCGACGTTTGAACGACGCGGCATCCCGATTCCGCGGTGACGCTCATGCGGCGCCGGGCGCGTCGCCGAAAGATTCACATGATTTCGATCCTGCGACAATTCTCGGGGCGACAGCACACCCCGCTCGTGCAATTCATCAAATATGGGATCTGCGGCGGGGCGGCCACGGCGGTGCATGTTAGTATTTTCTTTCTCTGCGCCTGGAAAATCCTCCCGGCCCTGGGCGGCGACGATCCGCTGGTCCGGCTATTCGGTCTGACGGTGACTCCGGTGGCGGAGGGAATCCGGAAGTGGCATGCATTGGAAAGCAATGCGATTGCATTTGTTTTTTCGAATATGACGGCTTATCTGCTCAACATCCTCTGGGTTTTCGAGCGGGGCCGGCATCGCTGGTGGATCGAGGTGGGGTTATTTTACGCCGTTTCCGGGGTCAGCCTGGTGGTGGGGTCGATTCTGCAAACGGTGTTGATCGGAAAGTTCGGTCTGTCGACGACCGTCGCCTTTGGGGCCAACGTGGTCGCCTCGATGTCGATCAATTATATTTTGCGGAAATTCATGGTTTTCAAAGGCTGACGGTCAGAGCCATGACATATTCGGGTTCCTGATCGGGCTGACGAAGCTGTTCGGAGACGACTTCAAACCCCATTTTCCGGTAGAGCGCCACGGCCGCCGCATTTCGTTTTTGGACCGTGAGTTGGAGGGTCTTCGGGCCGACCTGCCGGGCGATCTCGGTGAGGCGGCGAATCAAGGCTTCGCCCATGCCCTGGCCTTTGAAAGCGGCGGCCAGGCAGATGCCGAAGGTCGAGACGGGGGCCCCGGCGCCCCACCGGGTCCAGGCATATCCGCCGATGATTCCATCCCCGGGATCGATCACCCAAACGATTTCGGTGGGACTTACGGCCTGGGCTGCGTTTTGCAGAGCCCGGTCCCGGGTTAAAGGATGGGGGCAATAGAAAAATACATCAGCTTTTGGAATGTTTTCATATAAATCGCCCAAGGCCGGGCCATCGGCGGGTTGCAGGGGTCGGAGGATGACCGGGCGTCCGTCTTTGCACCGAACGGTCACGGGTGGGAAACGCTTTTGGTCAGCCGGCGTCATGGGGGGCACTCCAGAGTTGTTGCAACAATTTCAGGCCGCCGTCAACCATTTGATCGACCCCTTCGGGACCCGTGCGGCTCACCCAGCAGTTCAAAGATTCGTAGCCCCCGGCCTGTTCGTCTTTGTGGGTGACCAGGTAACCCACATAGTCGCCGCCCAGTGCAACGGGATAGGTCCAAGGGAAAGGGCTGAGCCGTTTGAGATCGAGTCCCCGTTCGACAAAGATTTCGCCGGGCAACGACACGAACCCCACCTCGCCGATCCGCCAGGACTGCAGGAGGGTGTGCAATTTTGTTTCATTGCGTTTTTTTAGAAAGGCTTCAGACCGTTCGAACCATGTGATTCCGTCGGCCGACCAACCGGAAACCTGGCGCCGGTGGGCTTCATCGGTGCGAAAGGCGCGGGCCGGCACCACGATTTCCTGTTTGATCACCTGGAGCGGGATGGGTCCGGATACGGGCTGGCGCGCGTCGAGGACGGGAATCAAGACGTCGGCCAGGCGGGTCCCCATCTCGTTCCACTTGAGCAGTGGATTGACATCGCCACAGGCGCCGGGCAGGTAGATGGGGACCACCGTATTCCCAAAATGACGACGCAGGTGGGCGGCGGTGATCGCCGGGTAATCGGCGCTGAATTTAGGACCGAAATTGGCGTTGGTGTGGCAGGCGAAGGTCCAGAGAATGGCCAGGGGTTGTCCGGATTCCGTATCGAAACAGAGGGCATTGACTTCGGGATCGGGATGCGAAGTGAAGCCCAGGCTTTGGACTCCGGGTTCGGCGGCGTTCAAATTCCAGTTATTCAGGTCGAGCCCATTTTTAAAACGGATACGACGGCAGGAGGCAACTCCCTCGCAGAAGGTCCGGCACCGCGAGAGGCGGGCGGGTTGGCGGAGGGCGAGGGCCTGGGCGACGGCTGTGGCGAATTGGGCCGGGAGTTTTTCGAGCCAGGCGAGGTCGGACGGCTGGACTCCATCGAGATAGACTTCGGGTTCCGCGATGGGGCCGGTATGGGTATGGGTGGCGCACCAGACGATGTGTTCGGGCGGGATCCCGGTTTTTTCAGCGGCGGCGCGGACACAGGCATCGCCCCACCGGCGGGGGAGCGTGGCGAGATCCAGCGCGACCACGGCCATCCGCACACGTTCTGATTCCAGGACGAGCGCCTTGGCCATGAGGGGATCGTCGATTCCGGTGGAAAAACGGGGCACGAGGGCGCCGACCATGGCAGACCCAATGGGCGGGGTGATGTCGACCTCGGCGGCGCCGGCCAACAGGGCGGAATCGATATTCATAAAAAACTCCCATTCACTTCTTCGAGTGTCTTTCAACTTGCTGAATTCTAGCTTTTCCAGGGTGGGAGGTGTCAAGAATTACAATTTCCAGAATTTGCCGTAACAATGCGGTTAGCGATGCCGGTGGTGGCATCTATTGTTACATAACTGTCCCACAATCATCATAAACTGTGTTATTGTCAACAACCAAGCCGAATGGGGTGGGGCTGGCCCCACGATTCTTTGGAAGAACCAATGGGGCTGGAGCACCGCCAAGCCGGTTCCTGGTGATTACGACGGGGACGGCAAATATGACCTGGCCGTGTTCGATACGGCAGGCGGGTACTGGTATATTCGGAGCGTGGCCGGCCCTACCATTCTCTGGAAGGTGCAATGGGGCTGGAGCACGGCTAAACCGGTACCCGGCGATTACGACGGCGATGGTAAGTTTGACTTGGCCGTCTATGATACGGCCACCGGTTAATTGGTACATCAAGGGTGTTGATGGCACCCCGATCGCCTGGAAGGTCCAATGGGGCTGGCCGGGCGCGACCGTGCCGGCGTTGGGGGATTGATCGGCGGTCATCGGATTTGAACTGCCGCAGCTTCCCTGTTGGGGTGTGCTCTAGCCGTCTGTGAATCCGTAATGGAGTAGGTGCCCTTTCCCTGATGCCAAAGATCATTTCGGTCTCGGATTCAGTGTCACCGTGAAATATGCCAAAACGGCGGGAGCGGTGGGGAACGTGTTTATGCGGGCTGCGAATGCAGGTCTATTGGGGATGGGCAGGATTTAACATCTCCCGCCCATGATTGTGATTCCGTGCGATACTAAATCGGCGCTATGGAATAATGTTTTGATTAATCCGGTGGACCAAGTGAAGCAACCATTCAGCGATTCCGGCTGACAACCATTCCGAACCGTTGCCCCAGATGGGGCAACGGCCGGTGAAGGGGTAAATTATTTCGGTGAGAAACTTAGATTCCGTCCACTAACGCTTTCCGTTTCTGGTTATACTCTTCGTCAGTGATAATCTTGCTAGCTTTCAGCTCGTCCAACTTCTTGAGCCGTTCTTCAAGCGGTTTTTGGGCTGTTTGCCCTGTAGCACCTGTCCCGACGTAGGGGTAGACGGTAGCTGTCAATGTTGTTCTATACAACGTTCCAACAAAACAATACGTCCACGATTCCTTTACTTGCACATCGGTTATGAAACCACCATCGGCTTGCGCTAGAAGCTGTCGGTAAGCCTGCTCTTGGCGTCCATTAACTGATATGGGGATAAACAGCAACAATTGTAACCCGCTAGCTTCTCCTGTTATCGTCCGGCCGTGTGTTTTATCATATTCTTTGTCTTTTTCGGGGACGTTGGGAATATTGATCCGGGTACCGGTAC
>CAZCDO010000148.1:0-10489 GCA_964497135.1 uncultured Verrucomicrobiota bacterium | reverse complement strand
CAACCGAACATGGCCCGGCCATAACCACGACCTTCTGCCCACCAATATCCACCCCCCTGACCTTGACGATTGTCTTGTCCGGGTGGAACTCCTTGCCGACCACCTTGTACGGCTTCAGAATCGGGACCACGCGCTCAACATAGCTCAGCGACGAAAGCTGCTCTGCCACCATCGTCTTCTCGTCATCGTGCGCGCCGAGCACTCCCACGATAGTCTTCTCAACACCTTGAGACAGGTGTATGCCATACCCGCGATCTTTCAGATTACTGACAAGTTCATCAATGTCCGGCTGAGTGGCCTGTGGGGAGAGAATGATAATCATTGGTTTAGGACCTCCGTAAGCGCGTCCAGGAAGCGCTGGTTCTGAGCATCAGTGCCTGTTGTGACTCTGATGTGGTTGGGACAGCCGAAGATGTCGCCGGTTCGTACGATCACTCCGCGTTTCAGAAGCTCCCCAAAGACCTGGCGGCAGTCGCCCGTTTCGCCGATTAAATGCACGCCGGAGCGGAGGCGGACCGCGTTGTCGAGGAGATAGGTTCCGGCGGGGACGGTAACCACCCCCCCGCCGTTGGATGAAGCCTGGTCAAGGGCTTGTTGAATGGTTCTGCCGGTCCAGGCATTGATGCCCTCATTAACGACGCGAAAGGTTTGAGTCATGGACGCTCCTATAGGCGGACAGATTTCACATGCGGATGAATAGTACCTCAACCATCAGGAACTGCGATAAAAAACAAGTTTGGAGCCGGGGTGCCCTCATAGGTGATAAGCTAAGATCATGAAAACGCCCCCGTTGGTCGCGCTTTCCGTGGCGGTGTCTTTAGGTTCCTCCCTCCCCCCGGCGCGGGGGAGGGCGGGGTGAGGGGGATCATTATGGTTGCAGAAATAATCAGTAGGGTCATCCTCTGCGGAATAATTTAAAAATGTTGGATCATTCTGGATAAGTGTGGGTGATTGGCCTTTCTTCTGGAAGGCGGGGAGTTTCTCGCAGAGTTCCACAGGGTTCAGACGCTTGTTCGCAGAGCGAAGAGCGGCCGTGCCATTTCGTCGAAACGGCGAAATGTCCCGTCCGGCTTTCTTTAAAGAGGTAAGGTCTTCTTCTCCACTTGGCTTCACAGAACACCGGGACGGGTGATTCCGCTTCTGAGCGGAATCGCTTAATCGCTGATGCTCTCTCGGCTATACGGCCCCCTGGAAAGGGCGACGGAAATCTCTTTTTTGCGACTCATTTTTTTCGTGTATTGGCCCGCGGAAAACACTATAATGGACGGCTAATGACCACCGAATTTACACAGAGGTCCATGGGGCGAAGCCGGGTTGGATTCGGTTGGTTGATTGCCGTCGGGCTTGCGCTGGGAAGCGCCTTCATGTCCACCTCGCAGGCCACCGTGGTGTCCATCGAGGGCCAGCCCCAAGGCGGGAATCTCCTTCAGAATGCCGATTTTCAGGGGGATTGGCTTTGTTTATTGCCGGAAAGCCACACGCTGGTCTGGTGTTATTTGCCCGATTATTATAATCGTCGCGATTACAATCCCGACGCCTGGTGGTGCAAAGGGAACTGGCGCTGGGACAACGCCGACGGATTGCCGGGCGAACGCCACCTGATGTTGCAGGGGCTTAACACCGTAATTTCACAGGCCGTCAACTGGGCGTTGGTCTTCGACGACACCAAATTGCCGCCCAACGGGCAAATTGCCGATGACGGCGGATTTCCCCTGGCCCTGCCGGTGATCAGCACCCAACCCTTGAGTCTGGTGCGCGATTTGACCTTGCGCGTTCTCGTCCGGGGTGAAAACGTTCCGGCGGGAGCCGGTTCGATGGATCTCCGGTTGAGCAGCACCGCGTCGACCGCCGGGGTTTCGGCGCCGTGGCCCACCGGTACCTTCGATTGGCGCTGGATGTCGCTGACCCTGCCGGCGGCCACTTGGAAGGCGGCTACCCCGGCCATTCAGGGCGGTACGGCCTGGATGTTGCCCATGTTCGCCCTGACCCGGTTTACCTACAACAACGCCGCCGGTTCGATCGAATTGGGTCGGGCTGAACTCTTCGACCCCGGGCCGCCTTCGCCCAACCTGTTGTCCAATGGCGGATTTGAAGCGGTAGATGCCGCCCAGTATCCTTTGGGCTGGAGCGCCCCCGTCAAGTTTTTGCGCTTTCCGCTCAAGCTCTTCTATCTCTTCCAGACCTGGCACAATGCGATCAGTGATAATCGCGGTCCGGTGACCACCGATGCGATGGTGACCCACTCCGGCGCGCGCAGTCTCAAAATGATCATGCCGTCCGGCGACGAAAAGCGGGTGTTGTCCGATCCCCTCGTTCTGAACCAGACGACCAACCGGCTGATTGAGGTCTGGGTCTGGGTCAAGACCGATCGGCTGGCCATGTTGCATATCGGCGCATTGGATCAAAACAACGTCGAGGTTCCGGGCTATTATGTGATCCAAAAGGCCAAGGTGACGGGGGTTCCCCCGAATAGCAGTCCCTATCAATTCACCATCGTTGCGGATTGCGAATGGACCTTGTTGCGGCAGATTTTCATGCCGAAGGCGCCGCTGGCCAGTCTGCGCCTGCAACTGTGCGCGCGGGGAGCCAACGGCTATACGCTGGAAGATACGGGGGGACAGCCCCAAAACAATTCGGCGGGGACGATCTGGTGGGATGATGTCCGGGTGTATGAGCCGGAAAGCACGGTTGAGGAACTGGCGGGACGCGGGGTCACCCGGGGAACCAATCGCTATGTAGTGCCCGGGATTCAGGTGGCCGGGCTGGATTTGGGCGAACGGTTGTTGGGGCGGAATCGGTTGAGGGCGACGGTGATTAATCCGGGCGCGGAGCAACCGTTTAAACTTCGCTGGAGTTTTGTATCGCCGACCGGGGTTGCCGTTTCCGAGGAAAGCGCCCTGCAAACAGTGCCCGCCGGCGGACGGGTTCCGTTTGAATTGTTTTACGAGCTGACCGAACCCGTGGAAAAGGCCTACACCGAGTATAAGGGGCGGTTGGAAGTGGTGAATTATGCGGGTTGGGTGGCGGCGTCCAATGAATTGTGGTTCACCACCTGGGACACGCCCATCGACATTCAATTGGGCGCCCTGTATGCTCCGCCGCAATACACCAACCAATATGTGCGGATGAACCTGGGCCTCTCGTCGTTGACCCTGACCAACCTAAATGCGATTCGCCTGGAAATCCGACGGCTGGCGACCGGCGCGGTGACCCAGTCGGTCGAATTCGCGGCCAACCCCGCCACCTTGGCCGATCAACGGCTACACATTCCCATCGAACTGTACGACGATTGCCGTGCCCTGGTGTTGAAGGATCTGGATATCTCGGCCCTTCCGATTCAGCCCTTTTCCGATCCGGAACGGCGTTGGGTGTTGCGGGCGCTCGCCTTGGACGCGACGGGCGGAATCCTGGCCCAAGCCGATTCCGATCCCTTCTGCCGGATGGGATATGAACCTCCCCAGCCGGCTTTGACCAACATCGTGATTACCACCAATAATCTATTGTTCGCCGACGGCCGGCCCTATATTCCCTGGGGGCGGATATATCAAAATGTAGCCACCTATGACGGGCCGGCGGTTACCAATAACTATCGCGACCTGCGTAATCTGCCCGCTTGGAATCTGTATGGGTGGCGGTTCGCAACCTATAACATGACCCGACAACTGCGCGATTTTAATGTCACTCGATATTATTGCAGAGAGCAAACCCCTAAAACCACCCTAAACAATAATTGGGCCAATGATAATATTCAGGCCGCCACGGCCTTTTCCTTTGGATATCCGGCTTATTCGCTGGCGACTATGTTCGCCAAGATGGGCGGACAAACGGCGGCCGATAGCTATCTGGACTGGTGCCGAACGGCGCCGATGGTGGCCTCGATTGGGCCGGGCATCGAAGAGTGTTTTTCCGAGTTTGTCACCAAAACGCCGGAACAAATCGACGGACTCCGGCAGGTGACCGAATATATTCGGGATCGAACCGACAAACCCATCATGGTCAGTCATGGCGGCTATTGGAACCGATTCGAGTTCGAGTTGGTTCCGTTTTTCGATATATTCGATCCCGAGACCGAGCCCCTGTTCCCGGCTAATTTTCATACCGACATCCAGCCCTTGATCCGCGGCCAACAAAAAACCATTTGGGCGCGGCCCCAGATGTACGAGAACGTACCCTATGAGCGCTGGCGGTTTCACACCTATGTGGAATTGATGCGTGGCTGCCGCGGTTGGCAAATGGCCCATGGAATCGGCGATATGTCGTTATTCCGCGGCTTGCACGCCGAGTTGGACTACCTGGCGCCGGCGGCTTTTTCCGACGATTCCGGGCCGGCGGTGGAGATCGATCCGCCGATGGAGCACTGGGTGCGCCGGGCCAATGGAAAGACCACCATCATCGCCGCCACAACGCGGGGCTTGACCCTGGGCAAATATCGCTGGGATGATTCACGGCGTTCGCCCGTCGGCCGCAGCCGATACACAACCGGTCGGAGCGAGGCGCGCAACGACGACAACAGTTACTGCATGGGGTTGGAGCCGCTTTCAACGGGGCCGACGGTGCATGGCATTCACCACATGCCCGATAGTCGGGTTTGGCCCGAGGGCAGTCGCCTCGTGCAATGGGTATATCTGGATCCCGCCGCACCCCCGACCAATCTCGCCTTTTTGGTGAAGGCCGATGGCCGGTGGCTGTATGGCGTTTCGTGGGGCCCCTTCAATCCCGATTTCAACAGCACTTCCAGTCGGCAGGAGTGGTTCCTGCGGAGTTTGCACAAAAACGCACCCGGCTTTGCGTTTGCCGGCGGATGGGGCGCCCTGTTATATGAAGGCAATAAAGGATTTGTCATGACCCAGGCCGTCGATCGCGGCAGTCTGCCCGCCGCCGGCAGTTGGCATCGGATCGAAGTGCCGCTGGCCGAAATGGGGATCACCACACAACTGGTGGAGGGCGTGGCCTTCATCCATAATGAAGAAGGCAGGGTCTGGTGGAGCCATACCACGATTGTCGATCCGGAAGGCCGGACCTCGGTTTTCTTCGGCAATTCCGTCGAATATTCGCCGGCCCAACTGGCTGAGACCCGGATTACGGTGGCGGGTCTGACGGATGAAACGCCGATTCGGGTGGTGTTTGAAGACCGGACCTTGACCTCATACGATGGTTCATTTGTTGATGATTTCACGGGCAAGGATCTCTATCAACGGTTCGGTGGCGATTTCGGGTTGGGCTATGGTGCGGCGCCGGTGGCTTTGCATATTTATGAAATCGATGGGTTGTAAGGATCCACGCCGGGTCGTGGAATGACGGAGCTGAAGATGAGTTGGAAGGCCACAATTGCGGGATGCGGAGTGGGCTTGGGGCTGATAGCTCAGACCCTGACTGCCGCCTTGCCCCTGTCCGATTCCTTTGAATTCCAGCCCAACGGAAGTCTTCCTGCCGGCTCCAAGGGGTGGGGGGTGGCCGGTTCCGCCCAGGCCTGGGTGACCAATAGTCCGGTCCACACGTCGGCGCTGATCGATTGGGCCTTTAACGGTGGGGTCGGGTACCCGATTTCCGATGTCACCCATACCCAGGTGATGGTTTTAAACGGTTCTATTTCCAATGTCTTTGGCTCCACCGGCGAGCAAAGTCTCTGGTTCGATTTTATGCTCGACCCGCAGGCGTGGACCGGGGCCGCTCCCCCGGCCCTTTCGGCATCCGCCTTGTGCTCGTTTTATGTGACCCCGGAGGGGGATTTGGCTCTGGCGCGGTCCGCGGAACCCGGCTTGGCGTCCTCCAATCTCTGGACGGTTCTGAGCGGGGCGGGGATCGTTACCGATGCCTGGTCCCGGATAACAGTTCAATGGGTGGGAGGGGTGGATACGGCCTTTTTTTCCCTGCGCATCAACGGAGGAAGCCCGCTCAGCCATGTTTCGGGCTGGACCGCGCCGGATGAAACCGCGCCGCGCAATGGACCGTGGTTTCCCTGTCCGAATGCCACTGCGCGCCTGACGCCGTCGTCTCTTCATCTGGCCGGTCGCGCCCATCTGGACGACTGGAGTTTGTCCAATGTCCATTCGTCCTACGATCCCGCGCCGATCCCGACGGCGGTGATCACGCTTTTCAGTGACCCGGAAGCAGGCTCCATCTCTCCAGAACCGCTCGTGGAGGTGCCGGTCGGTGGGACGCCGCAGTTTGAGGTCCAGGCTTTACCCTACCATTACATCACTGACCTGTTCACCAATGGTGTGTCCATCTCGAACGATTTCGCAACGGAGCGCACCGGGCGATTCGAATTTGTCTGGACTTCGGTGCCGGCCGGCTGGCATACGGTGGAGGCCCTTTTTGCGCCCTACCGCACACTGAGCGGCACCTCGATTCCTTGGTTATTGGAGCATTATTCCGGAATCGAGGATTTCGAAGAGGCCGCCGGGAGTGATACGGATGGCGACACCGTGCCGGCCTGGATGGAATACCTGGCGGGTACGGATCCGACGGATCCCAACTCCTTCTTCCAGATTACCGGGCAGGGAGTGGTGGGGGGATCCAACTACTTGATCTGGGTCAGCCGGGATGAATCCGGCCTGCCGCCGTTTGTCGTCCGACGAAAAACCAGCCTTTCCCTGCCCTGGCAGGAGGTGGGCCTCCTTCAGCGGTTCACACAACCGACGACTTACCTTTGGTTCGATTCGAATTCCGTTCCGGGTGCCTATTACCGGATCGAAGTGCAATCTCCGTAAGTGGATCACACCGCAGTTCGTAGTGACGCCGTAAGGCGTTGACTCTCATGTTCCCGGGTGGCCGCTTATTATTATGAGATTCAACGGATTCTATCCCTGGAGGGCCGACAACCGGCCCCCACGGCTCGCCAGAGTCTCGCCCTCCAGGGGAGAGCTATCCATCTTGTATGGCTTGACGTTTGGAGGGCGAGACTCTGGCGAGCCGTTCTGTCTGCGGCCCGAATTTGTCGGGGACCACCGCTACGCGGACCTTACGCGATGATCGGGGGGGCGGGCTCCGGGCTTGCGAATCAGGCTCTGTTGTTTTACCATGCTCCCCATGACCGATGCACACCTGATTCAGCCGTCGACCGGCGACATCAAATGGCGGGTGATTCACGCCCGTCCGCGATGTGAAAAGAAACTGGCCCAATATGCCGAGTCGCATGGGATCGGGCATTATCTGCCCTTGCGTCGGGAAACCCGGATTTATCAACGGCGGAAGGTGACCTTCGAGTATCCCCTGTTTTCGGGATACCTCTTTGCTTCCTGCAATTACGATTCCCTCATCACCCTGCTCAACAGTCATCAGGTGGTGCGGACGCTCGACGTGCTCGACCAGTCGCGACTCGTGTTTGAACTCGACCAGATTCGCCAGGCATTGAGCGTGGATCCGACGCTGGGGGCCTGCCGGATGATTCAGCCGGGCCAGTCGGTGCGCGTTAAAAGCGGCCCGTTTCAAGGAATTGAAGGACGGGTGGCAACCGTGCAGGGGCGAACACGGGTGATGTTGTCGGTTGAAATGATCGGCCAGGCCGTCATGGTCGAGGTGGGAATGTCCTTGTTGGAGCCGATTTAACAGGCGCCCATGAAGTTAACTGATCCCGAATCAAAAGGAAGTGTGTAATGCCCGCCCCAACCGGAATAAAAGTTCGGCCCTATCAATTGTTGAGCGTCGTTTGCGCGCTGGGTGGGGATCCCGCCGAAGTCCGCAATCCCAAAATCCGGAAACTTCAGAAGGCGGTCCGGGCGAATCCGGACCTGCCGTTGACCGTGCAATGTAATGTGGGCGAAGTGTTTGGATATCAGGACCCTGGTACCGCGGATAACACTTCGGATGCCGCGGAATTCAATCTCCGGCGGGATTTGGAGGTTCTTCATAAACTCAATTTGTTTCCGGGCGCCACTTTGCCGGCGCGGATCATCTTTAATCGCGTCTGGGACTGGATCGACGATGTCGCCGGCATTTGCAGTTACGGGCGGGCCACATCCTCTGCCTGGGCGGGATGGTCGAAGGCGAAACAGGCCTTTTATCGCAAAGGCCATCGCCGGGGCATTCAGGCCTTGATTCCGGTCCGCTCCGCCCCGGAGATGGGGGCCGACAAAAAGCGATCTATATCGGATATGGAGAAGGCCCAGCCGATCGATGTCCGGCCCCACATTTTGTTGTGCTCGCTCTGTCAATATGGCGCCGGAACCCGGCCCCCATTTGCGGAGGATAACCTGCCCGAATTGGTCCAGATGATTTTAAAGAAGCCGGACATCCGGATTCGCATGGCGCCGCATGCCGACTGGATGATGTGCGCGCCCTGTCCCTATCGCGTGGCGGCGACCCGGGCCTGCGTCAACAACAAGGGCTCGGGCGGATTGCCCAACCAGATGCGCGATCTGCGGGTGCTCCAGAAACTGGGGTTGACCTTCGGTTCCATCCTGCCCGCCCGTGAATTATACCGGCGCATTTTCAAGCGGATCCCCGGCACGCTGGAGATTTGCCGGATCGAGCCGGGGCGGCCTTCGGTGTGGTGGACCGGCTGCGGCGCGGCCGAAGCGGACAGTCCCAACTTTGCCAAAGGCCGGAAGCAGTTGATGAAATTATTGAGTTCATTCTGAACAAGTGTGGGTGATTGGTGTTTCGGGGGGCAGGCGGGGAGTTTCTCGTAGATTATTTGCGTGTGGCAACCACATGCAAATAAACGGAATGAACCGTCCGCCGCTGGTTTGAGAGTTAAACCACCGTTCGTCCACTTGGCTTCATAGAGAACGGGACGGGTGATTCCCCCGCCGCGGCGGAATCGCACGGCCCTGGCTTTTACTCGGGTCTTAACTCTATCTGAACCTTGTGCCACTCTGCGTGCAATATCTCCAGCAAAATCTCAATTCCCCGTTTTTTGATGGCTTTGAGATGGCTCGAACTCCAGTAACCCACAGTAATGCAGGAAAAGCCAAATTATTGAGTTCTGCAATAAGTTGATGTTGTGGAGCCGGCTCCAGTTTAACACGTTGCAGAATCAGTTTTCGCTCTATTAGCCTCACACCCAGCTCCCCGCAATCCAGATGTAGCACCGCTCTATGAGCGGAAAACACTTCCCCCTATGGACTGCGGCAGTTCACTGCCGCCTTCTCCCCGGCGCAGTGAACTGCGCCTCCCCCTCAAGGCGGGACAGAAGTCCCGCAATCCAAGCTTTGTAAAAGGGTCGCTTAATCATTGACTCAATTTTGGCGCCCGCATAGAATCCAAACTAATAAGCCCTGCATATATGGGATAAATGCACAGTCTGCCGGCGAGGGGAGGAAAATGAATCATGGATAAGCAAAGAAATGGTAGATCTCTGATTTTTCAATCGGCGCTTGTCCTGGGGTTGATGATATTGCCTCTGTTCATCAGGCAGAGCGATGCCGGACCAAAGATTGTTGATCCATTCGAATCAAATCAGTTCACCCATACCGATGTGCCGCCGGACATTAGTGGGGACCCTTGTCAAGTGGCGAGCCGGCATTACCTGAATAAAGATTTGCCGAATGATGAGATTGTCAAGTCGTTCGAGAAAATTGCCAAGGGCGGTGATGCCCGGGGTGCCTTATGGATGGCCCGGCTCTACCATAAAGGCCGGTGTTCCCTGCCAAAGCAGCCGGATACCGCACAGAAAATGGCGAAAGATGTGATCGGTGACATCATCGATTTGGCGGACGAAGGAGATTCGGAAGCCCAGTTTTTACTGGCGTCCGCCTATGAGGATGGTTTGGCCGTGACTCAGGACTGCGAACAAGCCGTGTACTGGTACACCAAAGCCGCGATCGCCTGGAATCTGGGGGCCATGTACAATCTTTCTCTTATGTATCTGTATGCATACGGAGTTGAGCCGAATGTGGTCAAAGCGCGAAACCTAATGGATCGCCTGCTGTTGGCTGGTTCAAAACCGTTTTCGCGCAAAATGTCCGCGGTTCGCGATGATGGTCGTGACGATACCCAGCGCCTGGCCACTTTGCGGAGCGTGCCGCTGGTTCAAGTCCTTGGTATGCAGCGGGAGAAAGGCATCGCTTTTCTCGTGGAACAAAACCTGATCGCGGACCCGGCAGGTTATAAGGAAAGCATTTGCAATAATGGGAGAAAACAGTTTTTCTTCACGAACCAGGGTATCATTCTTTTAACCGATCCGGTCAACGACCGGATTGTGTCTGTCGAAGGTTATTTGGAAAAGTCCGGTGTTAACAACTCGTATACTGGCCCAATCCCATTCGGACTTGACTGGAATGTAACAGCCAACTCCGTTCGGCAAACGCTCGGAATGCCCGACGACACAGAGGACATGCCGTCTGACCAAGCCTACGGGATGGCCTACCGCATAGAAAATGTTTTTTTTGCCGTGATGTTCTCGTATGAAGAAGAAAAAAAACTAAAAATATGGCGCGTACATGAGAAATGGGCGGCAAAATATCCGACGCCATAACCGACTGCCAGATGTAGCCCCGCTCTATGAGCGGAAGACCCAACTCCTCGCCTAAGAAGGCTGTTGGTG
>CAZCDO010000147.1:3889-10525 GCA_964497135.1 uncultured Verrucomicrobiota bacterium | reverse complement strand
ATTTTCCCAATGGCGATCACGGGATCCAGCCGCCGGTCACCTTTCCCAATCTGTGCAAATTCATGACGCTCCTGCATGAGGTGTGCAATAATCCCGAAGGGGTCTATCCCCGGATGCAACCCTGAGTGGCAGTTCAACTTACAAGCTCTCAACTACGAAATACGCTAACGGCGCAAAAATCTTCCCGCGTGACGCGAGAAGATTGATTCACGAACCGTTCGTGTTCAATTTTGGGGAAATGGCCAAAGTTAATCAATAATCCGAGTTGCTTGCCAGTCGCTTTTAAATAGTTAATGATTTGGGCTCGGTGCTCGTCGGCGAGATTTTTTACCGCCTTGAGTTCGACAATAATCTGACCATAACACTCGAAATCAGGCTCATAGCTTTGTCGCAGGTCTTGGCCTTTATATTTAAGTCGCAACTTCGGTTGCCCAACAAACGGAATCCGTTGCTCGGAAAACTCAAGAGCTAAACATTCTTGGTAAACGGCTTCCAAAAATCCATTTCCCTTTTCTTTATATACCGCAAAACAGGCTCCGATTATTTTGTAACTCTCATCCCTGAATACAATATCGATTCCCATTTTAAACCTTCTGTATGATATGTAATTTTATCCCGATCTGTCTCATAACTGGCGATTCAGTGTTTGATTTTTTTAATTACGAAATACGCGAAAGACGCGAAACATCGTCCCGCGAGACGCGGGACGATTGATTGACACCCAGGGAGGATAGTCTTTTTTCGATTTTCGCGTGATTCGAGTATTTCGTAGTTCCATCTCATTTAAACCCACAATTGACGGTCTAATGTCCGGTATTGAACCGCTTCGGTGACATGCTCCGGACGGATGGTTTCGGTTCCCGCGAGGTCGGCGATGGTGCGGGAGACTTTCAAAATCCGGTCATAGGCACGGGCGCTGAAATGCAGTTCGGCGATGGCCTGGCGCAGCAGATCCTGAGTCTCGGCATCCAACCGGCAAAATTTCTGAACCTCCCGGGAACGCATCCCGGCGTTGGCGTGGACTTTTTTCAGTCCGGTGAAACGGGTTTGTTGGATTTTGCGGGCGGCGACCACCCGTTCCCGAATCACGGCAGAGGGTTCTCCCTGACCGAGCGAGGTCAGTTTCTGAAAACTGAGCGCGGGCACTTCGACATGGAGATCGATCCGGTCGAGCAGAGGGCCGGATATTTTATTGCGGTATTTCTGAACCTGGTGAGGCGAACAGCGGCATTCACGCTGGGGATCGCCGAAAAAACCACAGGCGCAGGGGTTCATGGCGGCCACCAGCATGAATTGACAGGGGAACGTAGCGCTGGCCACTGACCGGACAATGGTGACAAAACCATCCTCAAGCGGTTGCCGCAGGACTTCCAAAACGTTGCGATGAAATTCGGGCAATTCGTCGAGAAAAAGAACGCCCCGGTGGGCCAGGCTGACCTCGCCGGGCGAGGGGTGGGTTCCGCCACCCAGCAAACCGGCATCCGAAATGGTGTGGTGCGGAGAGCGAAAGGGCCGGGTGGCGATAAGTGCCTGTTGGCTGGGCAGGATGCCGGCGATGCTGTGGATTTTTGTCGTTTCAAGCGCTTCGTCGAGGGTCAGGGGCGGAAGAATGGATGGGATGCGGCGTGCAAGCATCGTTTTACCCGTGCCTGGGGGCCCGATGACCATAATGTTATGGCTTCCTGCGACGGCGATTTCCACGGCGCGTTTGGCATATTCCTGACCGCGGACCTCGGCGAAATCTTCATCGAATTTCTCCAGGGCCGAGAAGAGGGCGGTGCGGTCGATCTGAAACGGGGCCGGATGAATTTCGGCGCGGAGCAGGGCGACGGCTTCGCGGAGATTACGCACCGGGTACACGGCCAAGCCCTCCACGACGGCAGCTTCGCCGGCATTATCGTAGGGGACGATGAATCCTTGCTTGCCTTCCTCGCGCAGGCGCAGGGCGATGGGCAGGACCCCTTTGACCCGGCGGACTTCGCCGCTGAGCGCGAGTTCTCCGATGAGCCCGAAAGAAAAAAGGGATTCGAGCGGAATCTCATCCTGGGCGGCCAGCAAGCCGATGGCGATGGGCAGATCGAAATCGGGCCCTTCTTTTTTGACATCGGCGGGGGCGAGGTTGATGGTCACGCGGCCCATGTGGGGGCGGAACCCGGAATTGCTGAGGGCGGTGAAAACGCGGTCCTTGCTTTCCTTGACGGCGGTGGAGGGGAGGCCGACGATGACGGTTTGAGGATCGCCGTGGCTGGTATTGACTTCGATTTCGATGGGATAGGCATCGACGCCAAAAACGGCGCCGGATTGAATCTTGGCAAGCATGAGCGTCCTCCCTGTTTCCCTGGGACATCAACAACACAGGCGCCACTTTAGTGGAAGGGAAGAGGGGAGGCCAGACTAAAGTTCATTAATCCCGATTGCACGGGAGGGACGGCGTGCCGCCGTCCTCTGAGTCCAGCCGGGCATTTCTGCATGGCTGCCACGTCGGGCGGATCAATTGTAATTCTCAAATACAGTCAGCTTTAACCTTCAACGACTTTGATTTCGTCTTCTGTCAGACCGTAAAGCTCATATACCAAGCGGTCAATTTCTAAGTCCGTTGTCGTAATGGCATTTTTCAATGCAGACTTTTCAGAGGCTGATGTTGCAACGCGCAGTTTCGGCGTCAACGAAAGCATCTTATCCACAAGTGACACAAATTGTCGTGCCGCACCATGTCGGCGGTATACTTGTCCCCACTTTGATCGCCTTTTCCCGCATCAAAGAGGCAACCTATATCAGGACGAGACCGAACGTGGCACCCGCATTCTGCTTGTCCCTTCATCCAAACCTTGCTAGGTTTTCCTCATAGAGACGCTTCTTCAGGCCAGTCGAAACGGGCGTGTGCCTGTACTGGCTGAAACGCAGTACACCTGGCACTTATACATAATATGGACCTGCTTTTCTTTCTTGATTGCGAGGATTTTTTCACAGACGAAACCATGGACGCGGAAAAATGGTGGGCGGAGGAACTGTCCGCCCGGGACGTATGCGCATCTTTCAACATAGTAGGCGAACTTTTGCGAAAGCTCAACCGGGAAAACCGCAGGGATGTTATCCGGGCATATTCCCGCCACGAAATCAATTACCATTCAATGTATCATTCACTCTGGCCCACGCATCCGATCGCCCTGGAGGGACTGGAGTTCAAGGACCAGATCTCCTGGGTCCTGAAACGTGAGGCGCCTGGCTATTCCGAACTGGTTACCACCTTCGGCCGTGTCCCGGTCAACTATTGTTCGCCCGGGGATTCCTGGACGCCGGCGACCCTGATCGCCATGGCTAGCATGGGGATAAAGACATTTGGCGCCTATCGATTTGGAAAGACAACCCATGGGCCGGTCTGGTATTGCGGGCTTTTATGTTTCAGTCTGGAATTGGGTCTGGATGGATTCTTCGATAAGGGAAAGACTGGATTTGATGAATTCAAAACGGTGTTCCTGTCGAAGAAAGGGGAGATCCTCCGGGATGGCGGCGGGATCATGACCCTTTATACGCACCCCACCCGGCTGGTGACCTCCGCCTTTTGGGACCGCCAGTTTTACAAGGGAGCAAGACCGGCAAAGGTGGTCCCAGCACCCCTCCGCTCCAGGGCCCAGATCAGGATGGCCAAGGACACGGCGAGGCGCATGATGGATTTCATCCATTCGCAGCGCGACCTGCGGATTTCCAACTATGGGGAACAGTGGAAAAAATATTCCAGAAATCGGCTGGACCTGCCAGTATTGCTGGAAATGGCTGACCTGGCGCCCGGGGAAGAACACCGCCTGATCGAAAAAAAGGGACCGGGGTTCATCAAGCCGGACGCGGTGGATTCGTTCGCGTATGGCTGGTCGATCTATCCGGAAAAGTTTAAAGGCAAGAAGCTGATTTCGCAGGCCAAGAAACTTTTATGGACCACGCGGAAGGCGGAACGCGCCGACTAGAGGAAGACGACGATCAGATCTCTCCAAATGCAAATCCGAATGAGCCAAGAATCAGTTCGGACGGGTCAGGAGGCGGGGTTTTTAAGACAAGAAGCCGAACTAAGTGGCATCGGATTAATCCCGCCTCGGCAGGACTCTACTCACTGATGCCGAATTCTCGAGGAATCGACTGATCCCTCGTTTTTTGATTTGCCGTTCGCGCTGGAGCGCTTCTCCGTGAGAGAAACCGGATTGGACCCATTGCACGACCCAGGGACCTGGCCAGACCTTGGTTGTGCGGGAGAGAGTGTAATGCGGGTCATTGTGTTCGCGAAGTCGGCGCTGGACATCGGTTGAAATGCCGCAGTAGTAACGCTGGCAGGTGGCGGAAAAGAGAATATAAACCGAAAACACTCGAAATCCCCTGAATCCCTGAAAAATGGCTCCGCAGACAGGAGCCTAACCCGAAATACGACCTCCCCCAAGCCATCATCGGAATCCCCTTTTCAAGGTGGGGCGCACAACCATTCATAGCCCATCCTTTTCCATGCCCAATCGAGGCTTACGAGCAAGCCATTCAGTCAAATGTAGTCGAATCGGCGCTCCCTCGCATAGGCAAGAACCCGATACAGAGGGCTCATGTGACCCAAACCATGGGTCTGCTAATCCTTCCAGAAGAGATTTTTTAGCTACGTTGCACCCCTCAAAACATGGCAGGAATTGCGCTTTTTCTCGGCAAATAAGTTACGCAGGATCTTTAAAAACAGTTACGCCAGGCAATGTCTCCTATTACGCGATTCAGGCTGCAAAATCTGGCCTGCGGGGGTTTTGCTGGCGAGCGCGATCAGCCGTACGGAGATCTCGGCGATTTCAGCAAACCGCGCCTCGTAATCCTTGGGTTTCAGTCCTACGACGGTCATCAGCCAGGGGGACATGACGGCGAAGGCAAACAGACTGGCATTGATATAGGCACTCACGAGGCGAGGATCCAGTCGGTCAACCCCTGACGGCGCCTGGGCCTGAAGTTCCCCTATGGTTTTCGCTAGATTCATCGCCGGTGTCGAGACGGTAGGATCCAGCAGCTCCTCAGGTTTGAATCCGGCGAGTTCCGCCCGCGTGATCAGCATTGCGTAGTGGCGAAAACCAGGCATGCCGGCCCGAAGCCTTTTGCGGAGTTCGCCAAGAATGTCGTCCGCCGCCGCCTCCGATGGTAAGACTTGCCTCTGGAAGTCCTCAATCTCGCTCCGGATGATCGCGGCAATCAAGCGCTTGCGCGTCCCGAAATACAGTTCGACCAACCCATGGCTGACGCCGGCGGCCCTCGCGATATCGCGGATACTGACCGCGGCAATGCCGCGTTTGGCAAACAACTTCCGGGCCGCGGCGACGATCGCCGCCTTCGACCTTTCGGCATCCCGCTTCCTTCGTCTCATTTCGCGGCCTCCTTTGGTTCCGACATCATGCCATGTCTGCCGCGTTCGTGTTGATTCCGGCGAGCAGAGTCCAGTCATCAGAATTCGTGATCTTGACACTGAACTATACAGATGTAAAGATACTTGCCGTTTTTATTCGGGGGAAACCCTTCACAGAAGGAGATGAAGCCCATGAGAAGCTCGTTGTTTGCCGCAGGATGTATCCGGAAGGTCGGTGCCAGGGTTGTGTGGCTTGCGCTCTTCGCGTTGACCGCGACGTTGCAGGCGCAAGTGCCGCAGATGCTCAGCTACCAAGGCCGGGTGGCGGTGGGCGGCACGAACTTCGACGGCACGGGCCAGTTCAAATTTGCGCTTGTCAACAATGGCGGATCGCAGACCTATTGGAGTAACGGCGCCGCGGCGGTTTCCCTGCCGGTGACCAAGGGCCTGTATTCGCTGCTACTGGGCGACACGAACCTCGCCAACATGGCCGCGCTGCCCGGGGCGGTCTTCACCAACTCCGATGTGCGGCTGCGGGTGTGGTTCGATGATGGCGTCAGCGGTTCCCAGCAGCTCAGTCCTGACCAGCGACTCGGCGCGGTCGGCTATGCTCTGATGGCCAACGTTGCCGATGGTTCGATCACGAGCAACAAGCTCGCGGCCGGCGCCGTCGGCAGCGCACAACTGACCTCCAACTTGACCATCAGCGGGACCGTATCGGCTGGGATGTTTGCCGGCAACGGCGCGGGGGTGACCAATGTCAGCCTGGTGGGCCAACAATCACGGGGCGATTGGCTGGGCGACGAACTGGGGCGCTTTCATCCTGTCGTCCTCGCCGGGCGTGGGCAACCACCCGGCATCGGTCACGGCGGCGGATGTCAACGGCGATGGGAGGATGGATCTCATCAGCGCCAACTACAATGCCGCTACGCTGTCGGTGCTGACGAACAACGGCAGCGGCGCCTTTGTTTCCTCATCCTCGCCGGGCGTGGGCATTAGCCCGGCATCGGTCACGGCGGCGGATGTCAACGGCGATGGGAAGTCAGATCTGATCTGTGCCAACTACAATGCCAGCACGCTCTCGGTGCTGACGAACAGCGGCAACGCCAGCTTTGCCCTCTCTTCCTCGCCGGGCGTCGGCGGGTCGCCGGCTTCGGTCACCGCGGCGGATGTCAACGGGGATGGGAGGATGGATCTCATCAGCGCCAACTACGCGTCGGGCGCGTTGTCGGTGCTGACGAACAGCGGCAACGCCAGCTTTGCCCTCTCTTCCTCGCCGGGCG
>CAZCDO010000147.1:157-3789 GCA_964497135.1 uncultured Verrucomicrobiota bacterium | reverse complement strand
TCGGCGGGTCGCCGGCTTCGGTCACGGCGGCGGATGTCAACGGGGATGGGAGGATGGATCTCATCAGCGCCAACTACAATGCCAGCACGCTCTCGGTGCTGACCAACACCCTGAACTACACCGCGAGGTTTGCAGGCTCTTTCACGGGCAGTGGCGGAAATCTGACAGATCTGAATGCCAGCCAGTTGACCGGTACCGTCGCCGATGCCCGGCTCTCGACCAACGTCGGGCTCCTCGATGCCAGCCAGATATTCACCGGCTCGAACAGTTTTGCGGGCGCGGTGCAGCTTACGAATGCCGCCAACACGCTCGCCGGCACTTTTGCCGGCAACGGGGGCGGGTTGACCAATCTTGTGGCCGCGAACCTCACCGGAACCATGCCCGCGGCCCGCTTTGCCAGCGGGGCGGCGTTCACAGCGCCCTTCGAGGTGACCAGCGGTGGGTGGCTGCTGGAACAGCAACAGACCGTCGGCAACTCATCCCTGCATTGGGCCGACGCCCAATGGCAGTCGTTCACCGCTGGCACCAACGGAACCATGGTGGGCGTGGCCCTGTATTACGGCGCGACCGACGCGGTGTCGGACTGGTCTGCCACGCTCTCCATCCACCAGGGGGAAGGCACGGGCGGCGCCTTGCTCGCCCGCCAGACGGTCACGGGCGACGGCACGGTGAAGATACGGGAGTTTCCCCTGCTCACGCCGGTGGCTGTGACGAACGGGACGCAATACACCATCGTCATGGATTCGGACGTTAGTTGCCGCTGGGCGTTGGGGTACGGCGATTACTATGCCGGTGGCCGTTGTCACTACAGCGCCAGCTATGACTTTTGGTTCCGCACGTTTCTGGATTCCGGAACCTCGGCTGCGTCGCTCGTCATCCGGGCGGCTTCACCCAACGTCGGCGTGGGTGAGAGCAGCCCGGGCTTTCCCCTTTCGTTCCCGAACACCTTGGGCGACAAGATCACCCTCTGGGGCCAGTCCGGTGCGCACTACGGGTTCGGCATCCAGAGCAGTCTGCTCCAAATCTTCAGCGGCGGAGCCAGTGCGGACATCGCGTTTGGCTACGGCGAGAGCACAAACATGACCGAGAGGGTCCGTTTCAAAGGCAACGGCAACGTCGGCATCGGCACCAACAGCCCCAGTCAGAAGCTCGTGGTGGCCGGGAACATCCTTGCCACCGGCACCCTCACGGCCAGCGACTTCGTGGGAAGCGCCGCCGGGCTGACGAATCTGGACGCCGCAGATCTAACCGGCACTCTCGCGGTCGGGCGGTTGCCCGCTGAAGTGGTCACCAACAACGCCAGTGCCGTGACCCTGACCGGTACATTCGCCGGCAACGGCGGCGGGCTGACTAATCTGGACGCCGCCGATCTGACCGGCACGCTCGCGGTCGGGTGCCTACCCGCTGCCGTGGTCACCAACAACGCAAGCGGCGTGACCCTGACCGGGACGTTCACGGGTAACGGCGGCGGCTTGACCAACCTGGACGCGGCGGATCTCACCGGCACCATCGCGGTTCCCAGGTTGCCGGCTGCCGTCATCACCAACAACGCCAGTGCCGTGACCCTGACCGGTACATTCGCCGGCAACGGCGGCGGGCTGACTAATCTGGACGCCGCCGATCTGACCGGCACGCTCGCGGTCGGGTGCCTACCCGCTGCCGTGGTCACCAACAACGCAAGCGGCGTGACCCTGACCGGTACATTCGTCGGCAACGGCGGCGGGCTGACTAATCTCCTGTCGTCCGGAGACTATGCCTTTGCCTATTCTTCCGTAGATCAACCTGTGACCAACACGACGCTTTTCCAGGACATCACCTGTAACGTCAACGGCCCGATCGACGGCTGGACCCATACCGTCAGCACGGCCAGTTTCACCTGCACCCAGACCGGACTGTACTGGATCCAGTTTGACGCGGAAGTCCTTACGGACACAACTGCCAGTTCAACCGTTTCTCTGCGTGCCGTGCTCGATGGGGTGGAACTCGCCGGCAGTCAGGCCGCGTTCAGTGCGAGCATCTTGAACCTGAGCGTACCTCTCTCGAAGGGCTTCCTTGCGGTCATCAGTTCCGGGGCCGTACTGAAGTTCCAACTCGCCGGCAGCAATTTGAACAACTCCCTGGTTGCCAATACGGGCACGGGAACGACGCGGCCCAGTTTCTCCTGCACCATCATCCGCATCAAGTAGCGTGCGCCCATGAAGAACATTCTTCTCCTCCAACTCCTGTTTGGCACCGCGGCGTTCGCTGCCAACGTCGTTATCACCGCGGTGGACGGCGGCGGCGGACGTGCAACCAGCGCCAATTACGTCAACGACGGCAGCATCGGAGCCATCACCGGCGTTTCCACCGCTGGAGTCGGAATCGCCAGGCACGGTTACGTTGGCCAGTTGACCGAAGTCAGCAGCATGACAGCGACCGGTGCGCCCGCCACTGTCAATGAGACCGCCACCACGCAACTTTCCGGCGCCGCCACCATGGACGATGCCACCGTCACCGTGCTGACCGGCAGTGAGATCAACTGGATCGCGCCCACGTGGCCGTTGGCCGCTATCAACGCCAGCGGCGTGGCTTCCGCCGCCGTCGTCTACGCCAACACCTCCGCCACCGTGACCGGAGCCTACCTCGGGGTCACGGGATCCGGCGCCCTCGTGGTGTTGAACAGCAATCCGGACAACTTCGGCCTGTACGACAGCGACCAGATCCCCGACGGCTGGCAGGTGGCCTACTTCGGAACCGAAAACCCCGCCGGGCAGGCTTCCGCCACCAATGCCACGGGACAGAACAATCTCTACGCATACGTCGCCGACCTTTGCCCCACCAATCCCAACGCCAGTTTCGCGATCACCGCGGTCTCGAACACTACCCTGACAAACTCAGTCTGCTTCTGGTCATCCTCGAATCGGCTCTACCTGCTGGAATGGACCACAAACCTGATTGCGGGGGGGTGGACCAACACGCCTGGAGTTACGCCCGTGGCGGGAAACGGTGGGATGTTCTGGCGGAACGATACCAATGCGACGTCGCCGCGATTCTACAGGGTGAGCGTCCGGGTGCCCTGAAGTCGAGTCCTGCGCTTCGCTTCGGACACACTTCAGGGCGGCCCCTGCCCGGGGGTATGGGGGGGCGAGGCGGGGAAGAATCCGAACTCGGGGCGGTGCCGCTGTATTGTGCTCTGCTGGAAGCAGTAGCGGCGTGAGGGGCGAGTCGGGGCACCAGGGAAAGTTCGTAACCCGAATCGAGGGGGCGAGTGGGGTTACGAACTCCTGCGGCGCGCTCAGGGTGGACCGCGGCGTTTGGAGAGGACATGGAGACGCTGCTTGTCGCCCTGCGCAAGCGCCAGCTTTTTCGCGCGCGTCCATCCCTTGATCTGTCGTTCCCGCTTTGCCGCAACCGGACGGTCGGGGTGCTCCTCCACGTAGATGATCTCGCCTGCGCCGAAGATCCCGGTGGTTCGACAGCCTTTGCCTTGTTCGTGTTCGGCATGCCGCCGGGGTGGGTTGTTCGAGTGGCCGACATAGAGGCGGTCGTCGTGCATGCGGAGGATGTAGACGTAGAAGGGCATGGGGGAGAGTAGCAGGGATGAAGGCAAGAGTCGAAAGCCCTTCGACTCACTTCGTTCGCTCAGGGCATTC
>CAZCDO010000147.1:0-147 GCA_964497135.1 uncultured Verrucomicrobiota bacterium | reverse complement strand
CCAGCGTGGTTCGATTGCTCACCGAAAGCCCTTCGACTCCATCGCTTCGCTCGTTCGCTCAGGGCATTCGCCTCGGGGTTCTGGCTTGAGCTATCCCTTGGCTTGCCATGAGCGAGGGGTGCGCCAGCACCCCGAGTCGAATGGCTC
>CAZCDO010000146.1:0-10537 GCA_964497135.1 uncultured Verrucomicrobiota bacterium | reverse complement strand
CCGGTCATCAGCACCTTTGAATGATCGCTGGTCGTTACCAGATAAATCGAGTTGGTGGGCACGTACCGATAAAAGGAATTTAAAAAATAAAAGCGATCGGACGGCGTCAGTTTCCCCTCCACCTGGGGTACCAGTCCATAATCGTCAGTCAGTTCCCATTGCAACAGGCTTTGCGGTCGGGCCTGCAGGATCAACTCCTGAATCAAGCGCACCTCCCGCAAGGCATAGCCGGGGACCTGGTAGGGTTTGCGCCTCCAGTCGGCATCCATCCCCAATTCGGTCACCAGCAATGGAACCCCGAGACGATCCGCCAGCGTTTTCCAGCCGGCGAATTCCTCCGGGCTCCCCCCATTCCAGGAATGAAACGTCACACAGCGCACATATTTCAAGGCTTCGGAATCATTCGCAGCCGGTGTCGTGAAGGCCAACCCCCGGGCATTCCCGGTATCGCCCAACATCAAGCCGGTTTTCAAGCCCATCCGCGCAAACGTCTGTCCCAGTAATTTGATCAGATCCCGATTCTCCTCCGGCGTCAGCAACACCATCACCCCCATATCGGCTTCATTGAAACTGAAGGCCAATGGTTCGGCTCCGGCCGTTTCCCGCAGGTGCCACAAATAAGTCCCCACCGACTCCGCCAACTCGGGCCAGTGTTCCCGGGGAATTTTTCGCCGATGCTCCCAATTCGCCCCTTTTTCGGCACACAACCAATCGGGAATTTGCCAGGTGGAAATCACCATCGGGATCCGCCTCCGAACCAAATCCCGGGCCATGGCCAGATCATCCCGTATCTTGGCTTGGACCAAGGCATTGGATTGGAAAAACACCTCATTCGGCACGGCCGGGTCATCATTGTCATTTTGAGGTTCCCAACTCCGCAAATTACACTCTATCCGGGCCCATTTCACATTCAGGTGATCCAGATTATACGTGGTTGCGGGATGGCGCGGCCCAAAACAGAAATTGCCGCCCATCCCCAGGAATGGCCGGTTGGACTCAATCCCCAGAATCTCCACCCGCGCGGGCCGGAGATCGGGTTCGATCGCACATTGCAGAGCGAGCTTGAGGTGCCCAACCTTATTACTGTCCCGCCCTCCAAAAGGGATCAGAACGTTATAGTCGGTTCCGTTCCATTTCCGCTCATCCTGTAAAGTCAGGGCTAAGGCGCGATCCATTTCCACCGTCACCACCACTGTCCCTCGCGAGTTCCGGAAAACGAGATTTGAAGTGGTCACAAAAGCAAAATGATGTTTTTCGGGAAGGCGCTGGGGGAAATCCACGCGGATCATGCCGCCCGTGGCCATGCGCACCTCAGCCCAACCGCCGCGAAAGAGTTCAATCGGCAAATCCATCCAATAATAAAAGCCTTGGATGGGAGTCGCCCGATGGGGTGTCACCCCCAAGTCTGTAATCACCCGATCCCCCACCCGGGTCACCGTTTGCGTGAATCCATACAGGCCATTGGAGCCGACCGAGACAGTCCCGCTCCATTGGCCAAGAGCGGGATCCTGCTCATTTCGCCGACAGGTGACCCTTTCGGGGTCCGGACGAGCCAGCATCCCCCAACCGACCTCGGGAATAAGAAGCCCCCCTCGAACGGCAATGCGCTCGCCGTTCGATTTCATCTCGCACAGCGCACCGGTCTCGTCGATGACGAGATCCGTAGCTTTCGCCATGCCTATCCAAGCGATGGCCCCCCCTGCAATAGCCACCCAAAATAACCATCGCGAATAGTTTCTCATCTGAGGACGTATTTCACTCGGACGGCGACACGCCGTCCCTCCCCTGGCTCAAATAGGAGCGCGGGCATTCTTGCGAGCCGTTGTTGAAGAGCACTCAGCTCTCTTCCACCACGGCGTTCGAATCGAGTTGTTCCTTGGGTTTGATCCCCAAAAATCGCATGGAGATCCCCCACCCCTGTCCCGTACGCCCATCGAAAGCCACGAGGATTTCATTCCGGCCGGCCTGGAATTCGACCCGGTGCGGATATTCATCCGGATTGCTGGGATTGGTGGCTTTGAGATTCTCCCCGACGGGCCGACCGTTAATCCAGATTCGGTAGGGACTGTCCGCCCCCATTGACAGCTTCAATTGCCGCGCAGCCGAAACCTGCACAAAGGTCCGCAAATAAAAAATCCCCGGCTTCGCCTGGTACACATCCTGAGGCATCACCAGAACCGGTTGAACAGAATGTGGAGCGCGCCAGGCCAGGCGGTCAACCGCGAGATAAGCGGCTGTTTTGAGGTTCGGTCCCTCGACCGGGCCGCTCACTTTCCACTTCACCAAAAAATCCGATCCCTTCTGTCCGCAGGAAGAAATCGGCCCGAATTGCGGAATGGCCATGCCCCGGGCATCGGTAATATTGCAGATGGGGTTATATCCGTAGCCATAGGCCACTTCAAAAACCACGGTGGAGGACAGGCTGGTTTCGAGGATCACCCGGTTGCCTTCCAGGCGGGTCTTATAGCAAATGGGCATGGATTTTCCCGCCCCGTCAAGCAGAACAAAACCTGCCGGCAAACCCGGGCTTTGCAGGGAACCCACCACATTTTTGAAACTGATTTCAATCCCATTCATCATCGGATCCCGCGGATCTTTACGGCTCAGGCCTCGGATTTTATCCAGCCGGATGCTCCCCGGTTCCTTGACATTTCCGAGGGCGATCCGATCCGCCATTCGGGCCATTCGTTGCCCCAGCACCGCAAACCCTTTGGAACTGATATGAATACCATCATCCAATTCCAAATCAATGGCGGGGACTGTTTCAAAACTCCGGATCTTATCCACCAAGCATCGTTCCTGATCTTGAATATGGTTCCAGTGCTTGAATTCGGGAGAATCGTTGGTGTACCGGCCGATTTGCACAATGATCCAGGGCAATTCGGCTTGCTTGAAATCCTTCCGGGATGCGGCCACCAATTCTTTCATCTTCTGGGTGTAAATAGCGGACGCCTCTTTGCCCGCGTCGGATTCACCCTGATACCAGAGGATGCCCCGGAGCGGCTGTCCGAGTTTCTTGAACCGCCGAACCATCGCGCCATAGAACGATTTTCCCCCTTCATCCCGTAACGTGGGGGACCATTGCGCCATGGAGGTTCCACCGTGCGCACAGGATATCAATCCCTGCGGCACCCCGGTGCGTTTCACCATTTCAATTCCAAAATACACGCCGACGCCGGCCCCTTTCACGGACTCCCGCCGTTCCTTCTCGGCCTGTTCGCGACTGATCGTCTGCCCCCCGTTATGAATGAAATCCACCGCGACATTCAATTGGTGAAGCGGATCTTTGGCCATCCCCCACTCATCCTGCATATAGAAACACCGCACCAGCGGGTGGGGCTTGGCCGCCTGGTTCATATTCCCAATCCCCTGCATGTTGCTTTGTCCGGCCATGAACCAGACATCACCCACATACACATCCCGAACCTCCAGGCGCTCCCGAATCTTGCCGTCGGTCATAATTCGCAATTCGACCGCATACGGACCGCCGGCAGGAATGAACTCGAGGTTGGCCTTGAATTGATCCCGAACGGAAGAACCCACCGTCTTCCAATTCCAGCCCCTGAGCGGCTTGCCCCCTTTGCAGACCCGGGCTTCAACCGGACCTGTCTCCGGGCTATTCCCTGTAATCGCTGCTGCGCCCTGGTTTTTTTCGTTTCGCTGTAAAACCTGCCCCGTGAGCAATCCGTGTGTAATATTCATGGCGGTAAGGATGCGTAAAGCTGGTTGGCGTGTCAAGAGCAGGGAAAGGTCCAATTCATCGCATACAGGCGGGGACTGGTTTCGCCGAGGCGGCGCATTTTGACCTGCACACGCACCGTACGTCCGCTCAACTCGGATAAGGTATGCCCCGGCCACTGAACCGGGCAATCAAGCCCGTCGCCGCCTACGATCTGCCCCTCCGTGAAACCGGGCATCGGCCGGAGTTGTTCGTCCAGCAGATCCACCGTGAGACCGGCAACGCCGTCGGCATTCAACGTCAGATTGGCGTTGTTGGCCGGAAGCGCAAGGGACGCCGAACAAACCGCGCCTTCGTCCACACCCGGATTAAGCGCCAAAGCGCCCCACCGGTCGCGCGGCAGGGTGGCCAAGGCGACTTCGGCCGAATAAAAGGCGGCAATATCCTCAGCCTTCTGGCCCACATTACGCCAGCGGCCATGGTAGATGCGGGTCTCGTCGCCCACATTGAGAATGCCGTTACCCTGACAGAGAATGGTGCTGAACTCACGTCCGGGCACGACGGTTGCCGGCGAGGCCTCGCGATGAATAAAGGCCTGCCCGGGACTCGCCGCCGGTTCACGGAAGTGGATTCCGTCGTTCGAGATTACCAGCCCCAAGTCGCAGGTCACTTTGCCAAAATTTTCGCCAAACGGCTGATTGTGCCACACCCCGTAAATGCCCACGCAGACATTGCCCAGACTGACCGCTCCCACTCCCAGATGAACCTGATCGTAAAGCTTATCCGCACCCCGCTCGGCGGGATCGCGCGACTCGGGTAAGGCAAAGGCCCACTGCCAGAAATCGGGCCAGCGGTCGAAATCGCAGGTGGCATGGGCCACGCCGGTCCGCCCGCCGGCGGCGGCGCCCTCGGTATAGGCGCCACCGCCCCAACTGTTGCCGGGGAAAGCCTGTGAATGCACGATATATTGTCCATTGTGTCGGATAAATGAACAATGCTCAACGAACTGGTTGACGAACGGCATTCCGGTCATCGTCCATTTCAGGCCGTCCGGCGACACCGCACAAGCCATGCTGGGCAGGGTTCCATATTCCGGAATCGGCGGCTCGGTCTGGTCGGGAAAGAACTGATAAACCATCTTGTAACGACGCGCCGGATTGGGCTCTGCGTCATCCCGAATCACCGCCGCCCCACTGACGATGGCATGCGGCAACGCGAGGGCGTTATTGGCGCGGCTACCCTTGAACAACACCTGCCCGAGCGCCGGTTTGGTCCAGGTGATGCTGTCATCGCTCTCGGCATAACACAACGGCCCTTGATACACTTCATTGCCTTCTTTCACATCCATCATCCAGCCTGGCATTTTAGCCACCTGCTGCATGAGCCGGGGCGACCAATCGGGATTTTTGCCGCGATGACAGGCGTAATACCACATCCGGAACTTGCCGGCATCATGGAGAACGGTACCATAAAAATGGGCGGCCAGATTATCGGGGGCATTGCTGTCCAACGGACTCGGCCCTAAGGCCGGTTCCCGGCGCACGGTGGGTTGGTTGATATGAAGGCAAACGTTCTTGCGCAACGGCAACGAGACGTCATCAATGGCCAGGTAGATAGGATTCATATTTTACTCCTTTAAAAATCAATGTCGTAAAAGGCTATAGAGTGAGCCTTTCGGGAACAAGATAATTATTGAGGACCCGGTCGTCTGGGACATCTGCGGTGCCAATTCGCCTGTTTTCTTAATCAACCGCCCAAGGCGATTTTGGCCCACACCCGATCTGGAGGGCGGACGGCCCGGCCGCCGTTCATCCATAGCGCCACGGCGACGGAGGCCCGTCGCCCTCCAACAGATGCAACGCATTTGCGTTGCGAATCTGGTCGGATCAATTCACCGTCTGTAAAAACCATTGGGCCGCTTCATCATGCCACTCCGGCAAACTCCGATGGCCCGGAACATCCACCAGGCGAAAGGAGATGTCGCAGCGCCCCTTGCGATTTTGACGGGTTGCCATCAGGGCCTTGGAAAAGGCGACCGCTTTATGGGTATCCACGCGTGAATCCGCATTACCGATCATGAGCCATACCGCGCGATCGGCCAGCTTCTCCGCCTGATTGATCAAGGCCAAGCGCTGAACCAGGGGATTATCCGCTTGTCCGGAAAATTCGGAGAGGGCAATCAAATCCGTTACCGGCGCAAAGGCGGCCACGGCACCCAGGGTGGGATTGGCCATCGCGGCATGGAAAGCCAAAAACCCGCCTCGGGAAGTTCCGACCACGGCAATACGGGCCGGATCGGCCCGTTTCGTGTCGACCAGGTGCTTCACGATATCATTCACCCGCTTCTGAAAAGGGGCGACGATATCCTCGCCCCGCCGGATCCGCTCGGCCCAGCCGGCGAGTTCTTCCGGTTCGCCGACCCGGCGGTCGGCGCCATGGCAGGGAAGGTCCAATGAGACGACGTTCCACCCGTGCGCATGCAAAAGCCGGCCTACCCGGCAAAAGGGCTCTTCAGACAAAGTATCCAGACCGGTCGACGCAAAAAGGAGAAGCGTCGGCGCAGGCGCGTCGGGATGAAAAGGCAGATGGGCAAAAGCGACTCCCGTTCCGGTTTGTTCAGATTGAACGAGCATGACATCCTCTTACTCAGCATGGTGTAGTGAACGCGGTCCAAACGAAAAAGCGTCTTCCGCTCATAGAGCGGGGCCGAATTCGGGGGGTCGCGTCGCCGCCCCCCCTCCGTAGCGCAAGCATCCTTGCTTGCACACCACCTCAAGCTGGAAGCTTGATCTACTTTTCGTTCCCACGAGGGCGCACATATTGTGCGCCGCGGACGGCACCATGCCATCCCTTCCGCGCCGTCTTTGCGTCGCATCTTTTGACGGAACAATCTACAACGACACCGCCACCTGTTGGGCGTTGAAGGCATAATAAATGCGGCCCTTCTCGTTGATGTGCTGGAAATCGGTCCAGACCATCCAAAACGATTTGCCGTCTGGGGCAATCCATTTGGGGGCAATCTGCGGCTGATAGGCGCGGGCCAAAGGATCCCCGGCCGGCATCCATTGTGTGTCTTCATGCACTTGGGTCCAGGGCCCCCACGGTTGTGGCGCGGTCCAGAATCCCAGATAACTCGGCTTGCCGAACCAACGCCCTTCAGGACTGCAGCCCATCCCCCAATTGGTCATCAAGTAGCAATTACAGGGCGCATAATAGACCACGCTGGGATGCCAGGCATAGGGATGCACCTGGGTATTCACCCAGCCTCGAGGAAAGGTGTAAACCACGCCGCGATCCCGGATGTTTTTAACCCACCCGGCGGAACCATTGGCCTTCTGTTCGGAAAAGTATTCGTAGGCCGAGCGATCCAGAATCCGATCCTGGGGAACTCTGAACATGACCAATTGGTTCATGGTCCCCTCGGTATTGCCGTTGGGAGCATAGACATAAACGAAGCCATCGGGATGCGCCTCGTAATTCCGCCCGCGCTGAAGCACCGTGAGAAGCGAAAAAGCGTCCCCCGGTTCATTGAAAAAGAGCATGTTATTTTCTGATCGCTCTTCCCACGGCTCCCAGGAAATGGGGGAACCATCCTGATTTTTCCAGGTCACTCCCAAATCCGGGGAATAGATCAGCTTGACCCCGACAAAACGGGGATCGGGTTGATCGAAAGGACGATTGGGTGTACTTAAGAAATTATAAAGAAAATTATTTCGGGCCAGAATTCCGAACCCGTAATAGCGACTGCATCGGGGCGTTCCCCACTCGGTCGTCAGGTCCGGGAAGCCCGGCAGATGTTCAAAGGCGAAATCCGGCGGATTGCCCCGAATCGCGTAAATCCGGCTGTTATAATCCAGCCCGTTATAACCCGGGATCCCAGGCCAGCCCTTGCCGTCGCATAAACCGGTATAGACCTTGTCGTCCTTCGCCCAGGTCATGTGCCAGTTGTCGCCATTGCCTCCGGCTCGAACCGTAGTTTCTTCCAACCGATGAAGTGATTTTATGATGGGCATCGTTTCCCTCTTGAGTTTTTCGGTTTGGACATACAGGGCATCCCCGCTCCGGCTGTAAACGTAACCCGGACGCCTATTCGGTCACAAGTTAAATTAATTGCGAAGATTTCCCCCCTTGGCCGCTCAATTCCGCAGTCGGGTGTGTATCCATTGGGGATCACGCCGACAATCCAGAACAGCTCTAATCCGAATCTGCTCCGTCACAATTTCATAGTAAACGGCATAGGGGAACTTGGCGGCCAGCATCCGGTGGTAACCGTGTGCCATGACATGGATGCCAGCAAAAAGACGAAGGGAATCGATGTCCGCCGCCAAGGCATCCTCGAAGTAAGCGCCCAGACCTTCGCCTTGCTTCTCGTAGAACTCGCGACCCTGCACCAAATCCTCAATGGCGGACCGGAGGATCACGATTCTCACTTCGTTTTCTTCCGAAGAATCGCTTTCGCCTCTTCCCACGGCACGAACTCATCCCTGCCCATCTTGAGAGCTTTTTCTCGGGCCCTTAGCACGTTTCCGTGCCAGTCAGGAGATGTATATTCCGCTTGAGACCGACTCAAGTCATCCCACAACTCCTCCATTGCGCGAAGTTTTTCCGTGCGCGACAGTCTGCCGAGGTCTAATACAGTACTCATGCTATAATATTGTCCCAAAAAACGTGGAGGAGCAAGTCAATTTCCCCAAAACACCCGTCGTATTCTGCAGTGGCCGGTCATTTTGACGGATTGTCTTCAAGCTGGCAATAATTAGGCGGTCCGTCGGAAAGTTAAATATTTATTCAAAGATTTCTCCCTATGCCGGGTCTAATAGGTTAAAAGAGGGGAATGAGCTTGGTCCGGATGAACGATGAAGAGTTGATAGCCAGATATCAGGCTGAAGGGGATTCCCGGGCTTTGGATCCGCTCTTCTCGCGCCATATCGATCGGGTTCGGGCCATTGTTTATCCCATCCTGTTGAACGATGCCGATGCGGACGATGTCACGCAGGAGGTCTTTCGGCGAGTCCATAAAGCATTGGCTCAATTTAAGCGCAAGTCGAGTTTTACCACTTGGTTGCACCGAATCGCAGTCAATGCAGCCCAAAACCATATCCGGAGCAGACGCTGGGACCGTCAGGTGGAATGGAATGAGGAAAACCCGCTGCAACAGGTTGTTTCGGATAAAACGCCATCGGACGGATTGATCGCCGGAGAAACCCTGACTGCTGTTGAAAAAGCCTTGAGGCAATTATCGCCAGTTTTGCGGACCGCCCTGGTATTGACGATTATGGAAGGCAAAGAGGTGTCTGAGGCCGCTAAAATCCAAGGTTGCTTGGTGGCAACGATGTATTGGCGGGTGCATCAAGCCCGGAAACAAATGACAAGGCTCCTTCATGAATACCAAACTCGATGATCTCCTGAAACAATGGCACACGGCCCATGCTCCGTCGGAGCAACGTCGCAAGGCCCTTCGCGATCGCATCCTGCGCGAAGTTGAATGCCAGGCCACTCCCGACACCCAAACCCAATCTGCTTCGCCGGTTTACGGATGGGGCTGGATGCCGCGCGCAGCCCTTGGATTTGCATTCGTTGCCCTCCTAATCGTCATGGCATGGCTCTGGATGACCCCCTCCGCACAACACCCGGCACCCTCCATTGCACAAGCGACCGCGGAACCCTGGATTACTCCGCCCTATGCCCTGGCCGCCTTTTATAAGGCTTCTAAAGATCTCTTCGGTGGAGCCTTGGAATGGGTTGCCCAATCGGGCCAACAAGTTGAGATGGGGCTTGAAAACCAACCTTTAGCCGGGGCGCCGCAATCAGCCCAAGACGCGGCTTATGCGGTGACCATCGCCCTTGTAACCCGCCAACAGGGAGCAACCCGCGTGGTCTGGAAATCGGACATCATCGCCCGCAATGAAACCTGGGTGAATATCCCGCCGGCTTTAACTCATAACATCCAACTTTCCACCTGGTTTTGCCGCGTGGGAAAGGGTAAGTTGGCTGTGGATTCGCAGTGGACGGTCTGCAAAACGAAGTCCGTCACCGGTGGAATTTCGCAGATCGTCGAGGAGGGAAATCCGGTGGAAGTTGGCTCCTTCACTTGCGATGGCGTCGACTATGAGATTCTCCAGATCGCACGCCCCGTCGAACAGTTACACAAGAGAGGGCCCTGCTAATGAATCGCCGACCTTCCTGCCAACCCAAACTTTTCATCGGCCTGTGTTGGGTATTCGCCGGAATCCTGGGACTTTTGAATTTCGGCATGGTTCAAGCCCAAAACGCGGTACCGGTTTTATCCGCCATCGGACGCCAAGCGTATTTCGGGGGAACCACCAACGAAGTCCATATCCGGGTTTCGGCAAACAAGCCGGTCTCCGGGCGATTGGGGCACACCTTACTGCTGAATTCCCGTTCAATTGAAGTGCGGGAACGGGAATTGAGCCTGAATCCGGGTGAATCCCAAATCCTTTCATTGCCCGTGACCTTCCCGGAAGTCAAATCTGGCGCCATCTATCCCGCCGAACTGTCCATTTCATTCATCGCGACCGGAGCCAACCAGGTCAGCACCAATATTCGCACACAAATCTGGCTCTTCCCTGCCGATGCGTTTTCAGATCAGTCCCGATTAATGAAGGAACTCGATCTGGGGCTGTTCGATCCCATCGAAAAGACGGCTCAACACTTTAAGGATGCGGGAATCCAGGTTGAAATCATTCCCCGAACCGAAGCGCTTCGCACCTCATCACACCAAACCATCGTAATCGGCGAAGGACTGAATCTGAAAGAATACCGGGGATTCGATCGCCTTCTGATCGAACTGGCGGAACAGGGCAAGACAGTGATTTTGCTCGCCCCGGCCGGCGGCGA
>CAZCDO010000145.1:0-10549 GCA_964497135.1 uncultured Verrucomicrobiota bacterium | reverse complement strand
TCTCCGAAACCCCCGCCGCCGCTCTTATCCTATCCCGTCGCCGGAACGAATGCCCCGCTCTCCCTCGCGGACCTGACGGATCTCGCCCTGCGGCAACACCCAAACACCCGGCAAGCCTGGTATGAAGCCCAGGCCGCCGCCGCCCAGGTCGACAAAGCCCGCGGCAATTTTCTGCCCACCCTCACCGCCCAAGCCGCGCTCCAACGGCAAGCCACCCAGGCCGATCCCGAAACCTTCGATCAGGATTACCTTAAATTCAGTCCCGGCCTCCAGTTGAATCTGCTCCTCTTTAATTTTGGCGGCGGCCGCAAAGCGGCGGTGGAACAGGCCCTCCAATCCGTTCAATCCGCCGGCCATGCTTTCAATCGCACCCTTCAATCCGTCCTGCGGGGCGTTTCCGCCGCCTATTACGAACGGATCGCTGCGGAAGCGCTCCTCGCCGCCGCCCAAACCCATCGCGCCGATGCCGACGCCATCTTGCAGGCCGCGCTAGAACGAGGAAAAGCCGGTCTGGGCACGGAACTCGATGTGCTCCAGGCCCGGTCCGGACGCGATCAGGCCGACTATGTCCTGGCCGCCGCCGAAGGCCGGCTTGAAATCGCCCGGGGCGCGCTCGCATACGCCATCGGTTTTCCCGCGGACACCGTTCTGCCAATCGCGGTCCCGGCCCAGGACACTCCCCCGCCCCTCCCCGCCGCCGACCTTCGCCGTCTGCTCGATGAGACCCTCCGCCGCCGTCCCGATCTCCGGGCCTTGCGGTCCGCGGTGGCCGCCAGCGAAGCCTCGATCGATGTGGTCGGTGCCTCCCTCTGGCCCTCGTTGTATCTCAATGGAAACCTGGCCCACTCCACGTATGACACCTATGGCGGCAAAGACTTCCAGGATGATGACACCTCCTATGGCGCCGGGGTTTCCCTGCAATGGACGCTGTTTGACGGGGCTCAGACGATCAATGCCCGCCGCATCGCCCGCGCCCAAACGGATGCGCTCCGCGCCCAGCTCGAGCAGGCCGAATCGGCCGCCGCCCTCGAAGCCTGGTCCCGGTATCACGCCTATACCACCGCCCTCAAAAAAAGCGCCGCCGCCAGCGGTTTCCTCGACAGTTCAACGGCCGCCTATCAACTGGCACTCGACAGTTACCAGGCCGGCCTGGTTTCGATTCTCGATGTGCTCAATGCGGAGAGTCAGGTCGCCCAGGCCCGCGGCCAATTCGTCCTGGCCCGTCACGAAGCCTTGACCGCGCTGACCGATCTGGCCTACGCCACCGGTCAATTGGGGCTTGAATCCAATCCTTCCCAATCCTCGATTCCCCCTTCACCCGCACACTAAGGAAAACCCACCATGATCCCTCCTCCCCTCCGCCCGGTCACCCTCTGCACGTTGGGCGCCCTCCTCCTGGGCCTCTCCGCGTGCACCCCCAAAAATACCGCCCCCCCCGCCCGACCGCCCGTCACGGTTCAAACCGCCCTGGCCACCGCGGGGGATATTCCGGACCTTCTCTCCTCCTTCGGTATCACTGAAGAGCGGGCCAGCATCGATCTGGTCCCCCAAGTCTCGGGACTCCTGGTCGAAACCCTGATCCAAGAGGGCGAGACTGTCACCAACGGCCAGGTTTTATTCCGCATCGACCCGCGGGACTACGCCCTCCGGGTGGCCCAACGCGAAGGCCAGATGGCGGCCGCCCAAGCCCAATTCAACCTGAGCCAGTCCACCCTGGAGCGGAACCGCGGCCTGTTGGAGAAAAAACTGATCTCCTCCGAAACCTTCGAGAGCCTGCAAACCCGGCGGGATGCGGCGGCCGCCCAGTTGCAGATCGAACAGGCGGCGCTGGACCAGGCCCGCTTGGATTTGTCCCGTTGTACGCTCACCGCGCCCATCGCGGGGATTTGCGCCAAACGACTGGTCGATACCGGAAACCTGGTCGCCGCCGGCCAGACCCGTCTGATCAATATCCGCAGTTACGATCCGATCGAGGTGGAATTCTCCGTACCGGAACGGCATCTTTCGGCCCTGCGCCGGGCATTGGCCGCAGGTTCGGTCCCGCTGGAAATCTTCCCGCGCAACGACGAATTCACCGTGGGCACCGGCACCCTCGTCTTCATTAACAATGCGGTCGATTCCCAAACCGGCACGATCTTGCTCCGGGGCCGGATTCCCAACCCGGATCTGAAATGGTGGTCGCGTCAATTCGTCGACATCCGCATTGCGGCCGGCCGGATCTCGCAGGCCGTAACGGTACCGGAAAGCGCCCTCCAGTTCGGCAAGCAGGGATCCTACCTCTTCGTCATCTCCGGCGAAAACAAAGCCGACCTGCGCCGGGTTAAAACCGGAGCCCGGATCGGGAACCGAATCCAGATTATCGACGGCGTGGCCTCCGGTGAAAAAGTCGTCACCCTGGGTCACTTGATGCTGGCCCCGGGCGCCACCGTCGCGGAAGCGGCCCCGCCGGGCCCGCCCGCCGGGAGGGCGCCATGACCTTTTCGGAATTTTTCATCCGCCGCCCGATCGCCACGCTGTTGATGGTCCTGGTGTTGTCGGTTTTCGGGGTCTGGTCCTATTTCCAGTTGCCGGTGAACAGCCTGCCCACTGTCGATTATCCCGTCATCCAGGTCTCGGTCAGTTATCCCGGCGCCAGCCCGGCCACCATGGCCTCCGCCGTGGCCACCCCGCTCGAAAACGAATTCACCCAGATCGGCGGCCTGCAATCGATGATCTCGGACAACAAGGAGGGCCGGACCACCATCAACCTGACCTTCAGTCTGAATCGCGACGTGGACCTGGTGGCACCGGATGTCCAGGCGGCCATCACCCGCGCCCAAAGTAACCTCCCCAAGGATCTCCCCAATCCCCCCGCCTACCTCAAATTCAACCCGTCGGATTCGCCCATTTATTATGTCATGGCCCATTCCGAATTCCTCACCCATGCCGATCTGTATGATTACATCAACCAGATCCTCGCCAAAAAACTCAGCATGGTCGAAGGCGTTTCGAAGGTCAATATTTACGGGTCCAAACGGGCCGTCCGCATCCGTTTCGATCCCGCTAAAATGGCCGTCCTGCACATCGGGTTCGACGAACTGACCCAAGCGCTCCGGGCCGGCACCGTCAATATCCCCGGCGGCAGTTTGAACGGCGAAGCCCGCACCTTTTCCCTGGAACCCCACGGCCAGTTGCGCTCCGCGCGTGAATTCGGCGAACTGATCATCACCGTCCGCCAGGGGGCGCCTATCCGCCTGCGTGAAATCGCCGATTGCGTCGACAGCATCACCACCGATGTGACCGACATCCGCTATAGTAAGGTCGGCATCACCCCCCGTGACAAGTGCGTGGTCATGGCCATCTCGCGCATCAGCGGCGCCAACACCGTCGCCGTTGCCGACCGGATTTCCAAGGGAATCGAGGAAGCCCGCCTGACCCTCCCCCCCTCCATCGCGCTGGAAACCATGTTCAACAGCTCCGGGCCCATCCGCGAATCCCTCCTCGACGTTCAGGTTACCGTGCTCATTGCCCTGCTCCTGGTGGTCGGAGTCATTTTCCTCTTTCTCGGCCGGATCCGCGAAACGCTCATCCCCAGCGTTGTTCTGCCGGTCTCCCTCCTGGGCACGCTGGTCCTGATGAAAATCGCCGGCTTCAGCCTGGATACCCTCTCGCTGATGGGTATCGTGTTATCCGTGGGATTCCTGGTGGATGATAGTATCGTCGTTCTGGAAAATACCGTCCGTCATTTGGATGCGGGACTCAAACCCATCCCCGCCGCCCTCACCAGTATGCGGGAAATCACCTTTACCATCGTCTCCACCAGCGCCATCATGGTGATCGTGTTCATCCCCCTGGTTTTCATGCAGGGCGCGGTGGGCCGGAATCTGCGGGAATTCGCCCTCACCGTCATCTTCGCCATGGTGGTTTCCACGCTCCTGGCCCAGACCCTATCCCCCATGATGTGCGCCCGAACGCTCAAGCATGACCGCACCCCGAATCCCTTTGAGCGCTGGATCGCCCGGATCATGGGCGCCATCATCCGCCACTACGGCATCGCCCTGCATTGGCAACTCCGCCACAAGGGGATCGCCCTGCTGTCCTGGTTCCTCTGCCTGGGCGGCTCAGTCGCCCTCTTCCTGATCCTGCCCAAATCCTTCCTGCCCAAGGGAGACAGCGGTTTTATCCGCGGTGCGCTGGTCATGCCCCAGGGCGCCTCCACCGAACAAATGCGCGCCTTCCAGTCCCGCGCCATGGCCCTCATGACTGAGGATCCCGATGTCGTCCAGGTCGGCTCAGTCACGGGAATGCAACCGGGCGCGGACCAAAGCATGGGATTCATGTTTATCCGTTTGCGTCCGCCTCACGAACGCAAGCTCCCGATCGATGCCTACGTCCAAAAATTCACCGGCCGCCTGATGTCGCTTCCGGATGGCTTTGCTTTTCTCCAGGCCTCGCCGGTTCTTAAGATCAGTTCCGGGGCCGACTCCACCGCCGCCGGGAGCGATTACGCCTTTATGCTCACCGGTTTGAACCGGGAAGCCGTGTATGCCGCCGCCCGCCAGTTGGAAACCGAAATGCGCGGGCTGCCCGGATTTTTCGGGGTCCAGAGCAACATCAAATTGAACATGCCGCGCTTGACCATCACCCTCGACCGGGACCGCGCCTCGACCCTGGGGATCACCGCCCAAACCATCGAACAAGCGCTCGCCACCGCCTATGCCGGCGGCTATGTCACCCAGTTCACCACCGACCAGGACCAATACCAGGTGATCCTGGAAGCCGCCCAGGAGAGCCGACGCCTGCCGGATGATCTGGCCCAGCTCTACCTGCGTTCGCCGGTCACCGGCGCTCTCATCCCCCTCTCTTCCCTGGCGACCTGGACCGAGGATGCCGGCCCGCAAAATGTGCCCCACGCCCAGCAACAGGAATCCGCCACGCTATCCTTCAGCCTCACGCCCGACATCGCGCTCGGCGATGCCACCCGCGCCCTGGAAACGCTTACCGCCCGGATTCTTCCCCTCGGCGTTTCCGGCAGTTTCACCGGGGATGCCCTGGAATTTCAAAAATCCATCGCCAGCCTCGGCATCCTCCTGCTGGTCGCCATCTTCCTCAAATACATCGTTCTCGGGATTCTCTATGAGAGCTGGATTCACCCCCTCACCATCCTGACCAGCCTCCCGGTCGCGGCGGTCGGGGGCCTGTTGACCCTCCTTGCCTTCCACTGCGAGCTTTCGCTTTACGCGTATATCGGGCTCTTTGTCCTGATCGGTCTGATCAGTAAAAACGGGATCCTGATGGTGGATTTCGCCCTGCAACGCAAGCGGGAGGGGAAAAACAGTTATGACGCCGTTCATGACGCTTGCGTGGTCCGGTTCCGTCCCATTCTCATGACCGGCCTGTGCACGATCCTCGGAACGCTCCCCATCGCGGTCGGCTACGGCGCGGATGGCTCCAGCCGCATCCCCCTGGGCCTGATGGTTGTCGGAGGAATGATCTTCGCCCAGGTGATCACCCTGTTCCTGACTCCCGCCCTCTTCCTGTATCTCGAAAGCGTGCAGAACCGTCTGTTCAAGACCCGCACCGATCTGGAATAAAGCAATCCCCGTTTAAATCCGTTCCCCCGCCCGTCTCCGGCTCGAACCGCATCAGTTCCTGCAATACGGTGACCACCTCGGCTACTCCGGATGAGGGAATGACCACCGCGTCGCTCATGTTCCCCGCGGTGACCTCCATGATCCGGACAAAACGACCCCGCGGATTTTCATTCAAAGAAATGGTAAAAGTTTTTCGTTCAATCCGAACCACCTGCGCCTTAATTTTCTGATCCATATCACCAGCCTCCCCTTCACCCGCCCCTGCTTGGAATGTGTGAGCGGTGTTGTTTATTCATCCGTCCCCGATTTGGGAACAGTTACGCCTTCCCCGTATAATTGTGCGACATGCAAAAAACCATTCAGTCCGAGTCCTATCGCCTGTTGATCCAGTGGCTGAAAACCGCGCGGACCCATCGCGGGGTCACCATGCGCGAACTCGCCGCCCGGCTTAACGTCCCGCATACCTGGATTGGAAAAATCGAGCAATGCGAACGCCGGGTGGATGTTTGTGAATTTTATCAACTCTGTGATGCGCTCGAATTGGATCCGCATGTCGGCATCGATTTGCTCGGCTCCCACCAGTATGGCGCCGTGCCCCGTAAAAAACCTCCGCTGGCCGCTGAGCGCCCTTTAGATTCTCATCCCGCCCTGAAGACCTCCCGAGCCCCTTGACTCGCTTTTCATCCTATACCGTCCCCATTCCGGGGACAAGCCATTTCTGGAAATTGCAGGCTGGAGCCGGGGTGCCCTCATAGCTGTTAAGCTAAGATCAAATAACAACGCAAAGGGCTTGCCGTCGCCCTTTTTCAGGGGCCGTATAGCCGAGAGAACATCGGCAATTAAGCGATGCAGGTTTTTTCCTCCCCTTCGCCGGGGGGAGGGAGGAAACCAAAGACGCCGCCAAAGTCAGCGCGACCAATGGGGGCGTTTTCATAGTCTTAGCTTAACACGTATGGGGGAGCCCTCACCCCGCTCTTTTCCGGGGAGATTTCGGGGTGAGGGCACCCCGGCTCCAAAGAGGGGAATGCCAGGGCTCACAGATTGAACTTCATCCCTTTTTCGGCCTTCACCCGCCGACCACCTGCATCGCGATCCCAGCCCATTGGGCCAATCGCTCCGGACAATAGCCGACCGTACTGATATCTTTTAAGATGAATTCGAGCGGACACCCGTATTTCTCGCACACTTTCACCGTGGCTTTCAAATCGTTCCGGATCTGGTCGGGATGGAAAACTTCGCCGGCCAGAAAGGCCGGATTGGGTTTGCGGGAATACACATAGTGATTCCCGATCTCGGCCGCCCCGCGGTCCTCGTTGGCCCAGGGACTCATGGAAATCTTCCGGACTTTGGGGATCATCCGGACTTCGCGCATCTTGCCATCCAGCGGATCGCAACAGCCGTAATAAACCAACCCGAACCGATTCGCCAGCTTGCTGACATAATCGACCTCAAATTCCTTGAACATATCGGGCGAAACCGTGGAGAACATCTGGGCCAACCCGAAACACCAGAGATCTTTCAGGCGGGGCCGGGCGGGATCGTATCCGGGGGCCGGCAACTCATCCGTATACGCGCCGGTGCAATGAATGGTGTCCTGGGGTTCACAGAGCAATCCCTGCGATTCCAACTGATCCAGCAAGGTTTGATATCCGTCGGTCAGACGCTCAACCAGCCGGTGCATGTAATCCGGCCGGTCCACCAGCATGTAGAGCGCACCCTCCACCCCCATCCACATCGAAATGGGATCCCAGAGCGACAAATAACCGGGATCGCAGCCCCAGGGCCGGACCTGCAATACACCGTCAAACAATTCATGGGCCACCGTCAGTCGGCGTTGGGTTTCGGCCGTATCGTGGCTCACCCGGGGCATTTTTATTTTTTGGAGATCGTCTTCGGTCTCGAACTGGTTCGTGTATTTGTGACCCACCACCCCGTTGGTGGGGTCCGACACGGCGATTTCCTGGTGAATCTGAATGCCGAACCCTGAATTCTGAATCGCCTTGTAAACCAGGATATGCGGCTCGACCACACTGTCGACCGGGAAATATTTCGCCTGGTAGAGGATCCGGCGAAGCCGGCCTTCATAATCCTGGCATTCGGGATCCTGACACTGGAGGGTCAGTTCTCCCTTGCCGTTCAATTCGTTCCAGCACACCTGGTCGATCATGACCATGGGACGGACGGGTTTCAAGCCATTCAGCTTGCGCCACAACGCCTTTTTTTCTTCCTGGATCGGCAGAGCGGCAATGTGCGCCACTTCGGCGGCGAGTTGACGAATGATCGCGACATCGGTTTTATTCAACATGTTCATTCCTTTCCGCGGCATCCTACGAATTACGGTCGGCCCTCCGAACGGGGAACACCTTACACTTTTGGGGCGCGCGTCAAAAACAAAAAAAACGCACCCTGCCCTTGACCAAATATCGCGTTTCGTGAATGATGAGGGCGTTCGCTTCGCGCCAGTCGCGCGAAACCAACCAGGAATTAACGATGACCGCTCCCGCACACAAGACCCCGGCGCCGGCGGCGCGCTACCATTTGCGCTTCACCCTGACCCCGGCCGGTTACCGCCAGGAAACCCGCGCCTTGATGGAAGTCATCCGGCGTGGACAGATCGACGAGGTGGCGTTTTTCGTGCCGCATGGGGAAGAGACCTCGCTCGGACTCGGCACCGCGGCCGAAAACCGGCGCATGGTCGAACGGCTCAAGCCCGTGTTTGCCCAACTCCGCCGCCACGGCGTGACCCCCTCCCTGAATATCTGGTGGACCGTCGCCTTCAGCAGCTTCCCGGGCCAGGCCCGCCGATTCCGGCACCGGTTCCGAAGCGCGATCAATCTCAATGGACAACCCAGCGCCGTGGTGGCCTGTCCGCGCGACGAAGCCTGGCGGCGGCAGGTGGGCCGGATGTATGCTGTCTTCGCGGCCCTGCGTCCGGCCCGGTTGTGGATCGACGACGATGTGCGCATGACCCTGCGCGCGGACATGCAGTGCCCGTGTGTCTGCGAGGTCTGTCTGGGGGATCTGGCACGGCGCCTCGGCCGACCCGTCGATCGCTCCGCATTTTTAACAGCCTTCATGGCCGATCCGCCCAACCCGGTGCGCGAAGCCTGGCTCGACAGCCTGGAAGAACTCGAACGCGAGATCGTCTGCCTGCTGGCGTCGATGGTGCATCGCATCAGTCCGGAAACGCATGTCGGTCTCATGTATTCGATGCCCGAACAGCATTGGGCGGAAGGCCGCCGCTGGGCCGACCTGGTGGCCGCCTTGGGCCAGCCCACCCCCTATTCCCGACCGGTGATCGGCCCTTACACCGAAGTCGGTGCCGCGGACCAGGCTTCGGCGCTGGTCAACTGCCGCCTCTCGGTGGCGGCCCTGCCGCCGACCGTGACGCATGCCACGGAAATCGAAAATTATCCCCACAGCCGTTTCGCCAAGTCGGCCCGGAATGTGCGTCTGGATCTCCTGATGGGCCAGTTGATGGGCATCCGCGAGGCGACCCTGAATATCTTCCGCGGCGGGGGCCGGCTCGACCTGGAGCTGCGCCGCGAATCGATCTGGCCGGAGTTGCTGGCAGACACCAAACCCCGGCTCCAGGCCCTTGCGGCGCTGAACATCGAACCGGGGCAGGCGCAAGGGGTGGGCTGTTTCTTTCACGAACAAATCGGCCGTCACGTCCGCGATGCGGGCGAGCGCGGGCGTCCCATCATGATTTACCGGGAGCGGCCTTTGGACGCCGCTCTGCCTCTGTTGGGAATCGCCACGACCTATGGAACCGCCCCGATCACCCAGCTCAGCGGCGAACTACCGGCGTGCCTGGAGGACGAACAGATCCCGACACTGCTCAGTCGGGGGGTTGTGCTCGATGCCCGCGCGGCCGAAACCTTCATCCGGCTCGGACATGGCGCTCTGATCGGTTTAAAGCGCCGGATCAAGGATGCTCCGTCCGTCATTGAAACCGTGGAAGACCCCGACTTTGGCGATTACCGGGGGGATCCCATGAATCTCCGCTGGGATGGCCCCGTATGGCAGTTTGCGCTCCGCGCCGGCGCGCGGCCCCTCTCGGCAGTACGCGATTATACGGGGAAACGCACCGGCCATGGTGTGATCGTCTTTGAAAACCAACTCGGCGGCCGGATCGTCATCTACCCCTTCGACTCCCAGTTCGCCGGCGCCTACAACATGGGCATTGCGGTGCGCCCGTTTATCTCGGCCTCTTTCCTCGGCTGGACGCGCCAGGCCCAAATGCGGGCGGCGCTCGAATGGGCCGGCCGGAACCCGCTGCCGCTGTTCGTTCCCCGGGCACCGTCCGTCTATCCCCTGCTGATCCGTCAACCGAACCGGCTGATCGTCGGGGTCGCCAACCTCAATCCCGATCCGATTCCCGGCTTGGAATTGCTGGTGGACCGGTTGCCGGGCCCCGCGCCGCGGATCCGGGTGCTCACCCCGGACGGCGCCTGGCGGAAGGTCGCCGCGCCGTTGACCCGTTTCAAAAATGGAAGCGCGCTCATCGCCACCGGCATCCCCCTGGCGCATCTCGAGGTCGCAGTGCTCCGGATCGATGGTTGATCAGGTTTTTTTCGAGCCATTGTTTGAACCGTTCGGCAACCCTGTTCCAGCGCGCGGGAAAGGGGATTCGGGCTATCATGCAATGCGATTCGAAAACCCGCGGTTTTTGAATGCATGAACGGCAACGTTCGCCAGAAAGATCATGTAATCGCTTGCAAGTACTGGACCGGGAGTGTATCTTCATAGTAGATACATGAGGAGATGAATAGCATGATCACAAAAGTCCAAAAATGGGGAAATAGTCTGGCGGTCCGAATTCCGCGGTCCGTTGCGCAGGATACGCATTTAAGTTCAGGAAATTCGGTAGATGTGGCTGTTCAGGATGGCCAGATTGTGATTGCTCCGGCTCGGCGGTCACGTTTTCGCCTCGATGAACTGCTCAAAGGCGTCACTACGCAGAATCGACATCT
>CAZCDO010000144.1:0-10693 GCA_964497135.1 uncultured Verrucomicrobiota bacterium | reverse complement strand
TTCATCCCCTGCGAACGCCAGGTTTCCCGGGTGGATTTCCGGCCATAGCCCGGAACGAGGGGAACCCGGTCCGGGTTTTGAAACAACAAGGTTTTCAGGTGACGTTCACGGCCATTCATTGGTGCGCTCCAGGATTCAAGATTCAAAAACGGGATAATCCTACCGGATTGCCGGCCAAATTCAATGGACGAATCGATTTATTTTATGTACAAATCGATACACGATGAATTCGTCCAAAGCGCCGGTTTATTATGAAGAACGGTTTCGAACGCCGCTCGATATGGAGCGGTCCCTGGGTTTGTGGGTCGATCGAATCGGGCGCGAGCGGATCGGGGCCGCGCGCAAGGGACACTCATCCCCGTTTACCTATCGGATTTTTGGTCAATTCGCCGCGCTGGCAATCGAGGAGGGCGGCGGAACATTGGAGATCCTGGGTCGCCCCCCGTTGCCCCTCCGGCCGGGCGACGCGTTCATTCTGTTCCCCTCGCTCGCCATGTCCTTTCGCCCCCACCGGTTTTGGGAAACCCACTGGGTGGTCTGGAACGGCCCGGAAGCGAAGCTTTTGTTGAAAATCGGATGCCTGTCCGAAACGCATCCCATTCTCTTCGGTCGTTCCGCCGCCGTTCGCGCTGCTTTTACCCAGCTCACGCCGCTGATGACGCGGCAGGACCGTCCCGCGCTTCTCCAGCGAAAGGCGGTGATTCTCGATCTGGTCCGAATGTTGGATGAGACCGGGACCGCCCACAAGCCCCCCCCGCTCCAGGCCGTCATCCAGGAAGCCCAGCGGGAATTGGAGCGCGATTCCCTCAACCCGCTCTCCATCGATGCCCTGGCCGCCCACAACCGGATGAGTCCGGCCTATTTCCGGCGCCTATTCAAAGCCCAGACCGGCACCACGCCCAAAGCCTTTCAAATGGCCCACCGCATTACCCAGGCCAAACAGGCCCTGGTCGGCGGATGCTCCATCAAGGAAACAGCCTTACGGTTTCATTTTACCGATGTGTTTCATTTTATGCGGGTTTTCAAAAAAGTGACGGGCCAGACGGCCAGCCGTTTTGCCCGGGGCCGCATTTCCAGCCCGCATCGAAAAAAAACCTTCGCGAAACGTTGACGCCCCGGGACGACGCCCCCTATTCCCCGCGCACCGCCGCCACCATCGCCGCCAGATTTTCCGCCGGTGTCTCACGCCCCACCTGGTCACCCGTTCCCACGATCACCCGCGGATTGCCGGCAAAGGCGTCCAACACTTCGGCCACTTCACGCCGGACATCCACCGGGGTACCCCGGATCAATGTCTCGACGGTATGAATGTTGCCGTTCATCGAGGTTCGCCCCGCCAGACGCCGCGCCACCTCTTTCAAACCCGCCAACCCATTCACATCCCCCCCGGGTCCCCGCTCAAAGGGACAGACACAATCAATTCCGATTTCGGGAAAATCATCCACCACCGCCAGGCATTTGCCATGCAGGTGAACGTGGACCAACCGCCCGTGCCGATGGGCTTCATCGCAAATGGCGCGGATCACCGGCTTGTCCCACCGTCGCCAGGTAGCCGGACTGATCAATGACATGCAGCTCCAGGTGCACCCGATGAACAAGCTCTCAAACGGCGTCTGGGTGCAGACCGACCTCGTCCGGCGAATCATATAGTCAATGTAACGCTCCTGCAGGGCTTCCAATTCCTTCTCGCGCTCCAGAAAATAGACCGCCGCCATTTCCAAATCGCCCTGGCACGACGTCCCGAACCAATCGTAAAAGGTGTCCCCGACATAAAATTCCAACAGGAACGATTCGCCGGTCTCCTTCCAGGCGTTGACGGCCCCGGAAAAATCGATCGCCTGGGGATCGGCCCCCAATCGCATATACTCCCAGGCTTTGAGATCGCGGTCAAAATCCTTGATCGGTTTCTCCCGGGCCCAGCCGCCCGCCTCGTGTCGGTCGGATTGGTACGCCGAGGTCAGCGTGCCGTAGGGGGTGCGAATCGTACTGCAGGATTCGATCCGATCGGCATCCAACCGCCGCTCCTCGTTCCGAACCTCCACATCGGCCGGTCCATTGCCGGCAAACGTGCACCCCCATCCTTCACAGCCCACCACGGCAAACGCGTTTTTCAAGGCCTGGTGGAACGGAATCCGGCGAAAGGCCTCCATATCCACGCCCAACAGTTTGGCGGGATAGTAATACCACAGTTCCGGGGCTACCGGCGGGCGGTCGGAGGGAATCCCGCGATACGCATCCAACATTCGTTGTTTGGGAGTCTTCATGGCGTTCCTCTGATTTTCCGAGCAGCCGGGCGTTGCAGCAAAATTGTTCCGCATCCGTGGATGGTGTGGAGTCGGGGTGCCCTCATACGTGTCAAGTTAAGATAAAAATAACGCAAAAAGGGCTTGCCGTCTCTCTTTTTCGGTCGCCATTCTTATTATGGCGCTAACTTGGCTTCATTAGAACGCGGGACGGGTGTTTCCGCCGCCACTGCCTGAAACCTTTACCACAAGCTGAAAACCCGATGGACGACACAGAGGTCGTCCCTCCATTTTCGAAAACCCGCGGTATTTTAACAATTTTAGAGGGTCGGGCTCTGGCTCCCCTGAGCGAAGCCGAAGGGTCCCGACCGTCTCCGCATCGGGTTTTTCAGCGGAATCTAGTCTTACCTTAAACACGTATGAGGGCACCCCGACTCCAAGTCCTTTCGTTTAAGACTTCGATCGACCGCGGGGCCAGCCCCACAATCAGGTTTTTCGAACCGACCCCCTCCTTGACTTCATTCCCCAAGGTGTCAGGTTTTACCCCGTCGCCGATGGGGGGCCACCAGCCCTCCCCGGAAGGTCGCCGGCGATACTCCGGTCACTGTTTTGAAATTGCGGGAAAGATGGTATTCGCTGGAATGCCCGGTCAAGGCGGCAATGCTCTTGAGCTTTTCGCCTTTCAGCAACAAGCTTTTGGCATATTCGATCCGGATTTCGATAAGCCGGGCAATCGGCGAAAGGCCCGTCTCATCCTTGAACTTATGACTGAGCAAAGACGGACTGGTATTCATATGACGCGCGATATCGGCCAATCCGATGGATTCTGAAAAGTTTCGCCGTAAATATTGTTCGATTTGGAATCCGAAATTCTGGGGCGGCTCGGAGGCCGATACCCGATAATCGAACGGGCCGGTTTTCCGACTGCCTAACAGATGGAACAGCGCCTCCGCAAACAGACTCTGCGCCATCCAGAAGGCGCCCTGCCCCCGGTCGTTGCAGAAATGGGCGGACTCCAGCATCAATTTGCCGATCAGATTATCGGGGTCGAAAAAGCGGGCGAAGCGCCGGGCATTATCGACAAACGGGGTCAGTCCGACCACGTCGCCGCCCGAAAACGTCCAGTATGTCTCCTGGGCCGGAAGATCCGCCTCCCGGCTGTCCTCCCCATACACACATCCGGGTGCGTAAAGGTGGATCGTTCCCGCCTCCCGTTCGATGTGCTTTCCGGACAGGGAGCCGAAAAAAACCGTGCCCGCATTCCGGGCGTGATACTCCAACGCCCAGGTGGCATTCCGGTGACACCGATCCACACGCCGGACATTCAATGGAAAACAGCAAACCGTCGACACGCGGGGAATGACTTTCCCGCGTCCCTCGTCAAAAAACGAAAAACTCACCTTCAGCCGACGATCCATCCCACGCCCGTCCTGCAAGATTGTGTATGTTATCTGCAATCCCCGCTATTGGCTTATTCCTGTTTCTATTATAGAGTTTTTTCGTGCAAATCAATTTGTTTTCGCAACCCCCCAAAGAGGACGGACCATGAAGGATTATAGTTACAAAAAGTATTCGACCGACGAATTGATGGAAGTCATCAACGTGTTCAACGTCAGCCCCGAAAGTCGGGCCAAGATCCGCGCCATCGTCGACAGCGACCCCGTTCAACCCGATGCCGGCAATTTCTTCCGGTACTACAATCCCAACAGCCGCACCGATACGTTCGAAAAAATGGTCTGCGAAAAGACCGGCTCCAAGTATGCCCTGGCCGTCAATTCCGGCACCAGCGCCCTGATCGCCGCCATGGTCGCGGCAGAGGTCGGCCCCGGCGACGAGGTCATTATCCCGGCGTACACCTTCTTCGCCAGCGCCTCGGCGGTCGTGGTTGCCAAGGCCATCCCGGTGATCACCGAGATCGACGAAACCCTGACGCTCGACCCGGCCGCCATCGAAAAGAACATCACCTCCAAAACCAAGGCCATCCTACCGGTTCACATGCTGGGATTGCCCTCCAAGATGGATGAAATCCGCGCCATTGCGGCCAAACACAAAATCAAGGTCATCGAGGATACGGCCCAAGCTTTCGGCGGCAAGTATAAAGGCAAATATTTGGGGACCCTCGGCGACATCGGCTGTGTCAGCCTGGACGCCTACAAAGTCATCGGCACCGGCGAAGGCGGCTTGGTCCTCACCGACAACGAATGGATGTATACCCGGGCACAGAGTTTCCACGACGCAGCGGCCTGCTGGCGCCCGGATCGGTATGCCCGCGAACGTAAACCCGGCGAACTCTTCTGCGGCGAAAACTATCGCATGCCGGAACTCTGTGCCGCCGTCGGCATCGCCCAAATCAAGAAACTCGACCAGACCAACGCCAGTACGCGCGCTGTCTGGAAACAGCTTCGTGCCGAAGTGAAGCTTCCGTCCTGCGCCAAGTGGGTGGAGAGCAATGACCCGGACGGGGTTTGCGGATATGTCCTCGGCATCCTGTTCGAAACCCAGGCCCAGGCCCTCGCCGCCATCAAGGCCGGCATCGGACTCGGCGGGTTGGCCTCCAACGCCCAGGGCGTCCGGGACTGGCACGTCTATTGGAGTTGGGAACACATCCTCGAACAGAAGACCGTCACCCGGGAAGGCTGTCCCTTCACCTGCCCGCATGTCGGCAAATTGCCGGCCTACTCCCCCGATATGTGCCCCAAAACCAAAGACATCATGCTGCGGCTGGCCACCACGCGGATCAGCCCGAGCTATGACGCCGACTGGGCCTCCCAGTTTGGCACGAAATTAAGCGTCGACCTCAAGAACCTCTTCAAGGGAGCCTGATCATGTTGCGCAACACCAATGTTCTGATCGATCTTTTTTACAGCGACCTGCCGATGGAACAGCGGGTCTCCAAAGTGGCGGCGCTCGGTTACTCGGCCATCGAGACTTGGCAGGGCGGCGATGCCGCGGTCGTCAAGAAAATCGGCGACGCGTGTGTTCAACACGGCGTCCGGTTTGTCAGTGTCGTCTTGAATAGCCCGAGCGACATGACCGTTGCGCCCGTAAAAACCGGAAATCGCAAGGCCTTCATTGAACAGCTCGATCGCTATTCGGATAACGCCCTGGCCGCAGGCTGTCACGCGGGCATCGTGACCACCGGCAATCACGTCCCCGGTCAATCCCCTGCGGAACACCGGAAAAACCTGGTCGACTGCCTGATTGAGGCCGGAACCAAGGCGGCGAAAAAAGGGTTCTCGCTGAACCTCGAGCCGCTCAATACCCTTGTGGACCATCAGGGCTACTTCCTCGAGTCGCGCGAAGTCTCACTGGAGATCGTCAAGGACGTCCATCTCCCGAACGTCAAAATGCTCTACGACCTGTACCACATGCAGATTATGAATGGGAACCATCTGGCGTTCACCCTCCCCAACCTCGCCTTCATCGGGCATTTCCACACGGCCGGAGTTCCGGGACGGCATGAGCTTTTCGAGGGCGAAATGAACTACCCGTTCGTCATGCAAAAAATTCTCGCCGCCGGCTACCAGGGCTTTTTTGGCCTGGAATACAAGCCCAGCCTGCCCAGCGAGGAGTCGTTGCGGAAAACCGCCGAATTGTTGACCGTGAAGAAATAACCGTAATGACCGGTCCGATCTCAACGATCCGCAACGCATGCTCAGAAACACGATGAGCCAGAGTATCATCGGCACCGATCGCACCCGACCCCTCACCCCGCCCTCTCCCGCAGGGGGCGAGGGAGGAGGAAGGGCCCAATCCAACACGTGATCAACGGGCTGATATTATTCCACTGTCCAATTCTGTGCCTCTTTCACCTCCCCCCGGCGAGGGGGAGGTCGGGGCCGATTGCCGATTCGGCATTTCGGACCCGGGTGAGGGGGATCAACAGATTGCCGAATTGTTCTGGCAAAGGCGAAATCGCCGGTACTGCACGAAGCTTATAAACAACGAATGAGGTCGCCATGAAAACTCTACCGGTATTGTTCGATGCGAACGCCTGCTTCGGGAAGCCGTCTTCGGGGAAAGCGGAATTTCCCTCCATTCAGGATCGGTTGAACACCATGGACCGGCTGGGCATCAGCCGCGCCCTGGTGTGGAATGCAGAATCGGTCCAGAATCATGCCCTCTCCAGCAATCAAAAGTTGTTGGACGAGATTCGGAACACGCCGAAGGCTCAAGGCCGGATCGTTCCGGCCCTGACCGTTTCCAATTTGATGATCTACGAGCGCGATGGGATCGCGTCGCTCACCCGTCAGATGCAGACCCTGCCCTGCCGTGCACTCCGTTTCACCAATGTCTTCGGACGCTTGACGCTGATGCAGTTGGAGCCGGTCATCCGCTCCATTCGCAAGCAGAAGCCCTTCATCGTGATGGGACACGATCAGGCGTCTGTGGCTGACATCCTGGAATTCACGGAGGCATTCCCTGACATTTCGCTGATCCTGACCAATGTCATGTGGAGCCCCTGTGTCATCGTGTTCGACCTGTTGCGACGCCGTAAAAATATTCTCATCGATATTTCATGGGTTCATACCTTCCAGTCCATCGAACTCCTGGTAAAACATTTCGGCGCGGGCCGGCTGGTCTTCGGGACCGGCTTGAAATCTCACAATGGCGCGGCGATCGGTGCCCTGGCACGGGCGAATATCACCGAAGCCCAACGGAAACAGATCGCCCACGGCAGCCTGGATCGATTGACCGGGCTCAAGTCCGACAATCTGGCCTTGCCCGCTCCCTGGAAAGCCAACACTCTCTGGCCGCGTTTCCTGGAAGGGAAACCCCTGGGAGTGGACGTGGTGGATGCGCACGGTCATCTGGGCCCCTCCGGAGGTTATGTTCTGGAAGCACAGGAAGAGCGCCAACAGCTCAAGGCCTGTCTTCAGTCCATGGATGCGATCGGCATTCAGACTTTCATCCTGTCGGGCCTGCAGGCGTTGATGGGCAGCCCAAAGGAAGGGAATGACCTGATCGAGACGCTCTTGCGCCCCCATTCCGACCGGATTCTGGGATATCTGACGTTTAATCCGTTTTACGCGGAGGACCTGACGCCGAAATTCGACGCCTATTTCAGGGGACCGGTTTTCAAGGGGTTCAAAACGCTCTGCAGTTACTGGCGGGTGGATATCACCGACCCCCGCTTCGAACCCATGTGGGTTTATGCCAATCGTCACCATCTGCCGGTGCTGAACCACACCTGGGACGGCGGCTTCAATTCTCCCGCCATGTTCAAGGACCTGGTCAAACGCTATCCCAACATATCGTTTTTACTGGGGCATTCCGGGGGCGGCGATCAGGGGCGACAGGAAGCCGAAGCACTGGCGCAGAAACATTCCAATGTCTACCTGGAATGGTGCGGCAGTTTTTGTTCGACCGTGCTCTGGGAGGACACCTTGAAACGCGTCAATCCGCGCCAGGTGGTTTTCGGGACCGATGCCATGGCGCATGGGTTCGAATGGGAATTGGCGCGCTTACTTTCGCTGAACATCCCGGATTCGATTTTGAAACCGATTCTTGGCGGCAATATGCGCCGTATCCTCGCTCAGCGCAAGTAGCGCAAGCGGGGGGGAGATTAGGGTTCAGGGTTTAGGAAGACAAAACGAAGGGTCTGCCCATTTTCACCAAGAACAGCAGGGGCTACGCACCTGCTGAATCGCCCTGAAGGGTCACCCGACCGCCGGACAGCGTCACGCTGTCCCTCCCATATCGGCCGCACTCTTCATCTCCTAACAACATGGCCCCACTCCCAAAGCAACCTTGACATACCATATCTGGTATAGTACATTTTTGACATGTGGGAAGTGTATGAACATCATTCGCTAATCAAAAGATTGTTCCGACTCCCTTTGGAAGTCCTGAAGCGATATGAGAAATGGAAGGATATTGTATGTATTTCAGGGCCCGAAGGCCTGAGATTAATTAAAGGATTTCATGACGAATCCCTCAAGGGACAGTGGCATGGATACCGATCTTCCCGTTTGGGCCTGCAATACAGGATTATTTATCGCGTGGAGAAATGCAAACTCTATGTTCAGGTCCTTGAAATAACCCCTCATGATTACCGGAGGAAATAAGATGAATACGTACCGCAAAGCAAAGAAGACGGTTAAGGTTTCCGTCGGCGAATCCGTCCGAATTATTCGCGAACTTCAAGAGCTCAGTCAGGCTGAACTCGCCAAGCTAACCGGTATCCCTCAATCCACTATTTCAGGAATAGAGCACGACCGGATCAAAATTGGGGTGGATCGAGCGAAAGTTCTCGCGCGGGCACTTCATTGCCATCCCGCCGTACTGGTCTTCCCCGGCTGGGAACTCAAAGATTTCAAGGCAGCCTAACCCATGTTTTCGCCGATTAAGTTGGGGCAAAAGACAGGTTGTTGGTTATTAAGTTGCTCGTTGTTTGTTGGGGAAGGAGCAGGGACGGAGGATGGGGGTCAGGGAGATGCCCTCTGATTTATATCGGGTCTCATCCTGAACCCCGACCTGTCCGCCATAGCCTTGGCAACGGCGGAACCCTGCCCCCTGAACCCTAATCTTCCCCCCTCTGCGCTCTGCCCTATGCGCCCGGCTTCTTCCACACCAGCTTCTGCCCCACGCCGCAGATCCGTCCGGCCACCGCCGGAAATTTGACCCGCAGGTAATCGAGAAACAACTGCGGATCCGCCGTGTTACCCTCGAACATGTCATAATGGGCTGGAATCGCCAGGCCCGGCCCCGTCTCGCCCACCAAATCGACGGCTTCCTGATACGTCATGTTGCCGATACACCCGGCGGACAACCGCTGGGCATCGCGTCCGTTAATCGGCACGAACATCACATCCGGCCGACCCTGTTTTAATTTCGTCAACAGCCCCTCATATACGCAGGAATCCCCGGCGTGATAGAGACAAAAACCGCCCGCTTCAATCAGAAAACCCAAACAGGGATAATGCCCGGTCGCCGGATCGCGGTTCAGCCGCTCATGCGCAGCCGCCACCCCGGTGATCCGCACCCCTGCCACCTCCACCGTCTGTCCATCATCGACGGCGATAAACCGTTCGGCGGGAATTTTCAGTTCAGCGGGTAAGCGGTCTGCCAAAAGGGCCGGAATCACAAATTGGGCCTTGGACACCCGGGCCAGGGTCGGCCAGGCACCCCGGTCGATATGATCGGCATGATCGTGACTGCCAAAAATCAACTCCCCGCAAATCAACTCCTCCGGCCGGATGGGCGAAGGAATCAAGCGGCCCGGCCAATCGCTTAAAAAGGGATCCAACCAGAGTATCCGGGAACCTATCTTGACCCCGAAACTGTGCTGGCCCAACCCCCAAATCATGATCTCGTCCGACGCCGGACGTGCCTGTTGAATGTCCTTGACCAGTGAATTCATCGAATTATACCTCCCGAATCCAAACGCGCATTTCCCCCGGCTTCCGATTGGCCCACAGGGCATAGGGCACTGCGGTGAATCGAACCTTCTTTAGCGGCGTCGGGTCGGCCCGATAAAGCGCCGTTTCCCAGCCTTTCAAATCACGCCGTTGGGCGTGCCCCTTCAGAACCACACACCCCCCCAGGAGGGTGGGACGGAAGACCGCACGAATCGGCGTCTTTCGGGAAATGATCAAATCCGCCAGGTTGCGCCCATTGTCCACTTCTTCCAGACAATACACCACCGGCCCCCTTTGCAGGGCGATCCGGCCGCATTCCATGCGCACCCCCGGATGCGCCTCCACCCGCTCAACCGGCATCGGCAAATCCAGCGAAATCCGATCCCCCGCCCGCCATTCGCGTCGGATGATCGCATAGCCGTTACGGGTCAGACCAGGCGTGGCCAGGATTTTACCGTTGACCCGAAGACGCGGCTTGCGACACCAGCCCGGCAGGCGTAACGCCACCGTGAAGCGGCCCGGACGATCCGGCGTGACGGCCAGCTCAACCCGTTCCCCCCAAGGATAACGGGTATCCTGGTCCAGGTGAACCCGCCGCCCGCCAACCTCGCAGTCGGCCGACCCATTCACAAACAGATGCACATACAACGTATCAGCCGATTGAGAATAAATGTAATGTCCCAGAGAAGCCAACAATCGCGCCACATTGGGCGGGCAACAGGCACATCCGAACCATTCCTGCCGATTGAGCGCGGTCGCATCATTCAGCCCCTGGGTCACCGCGGGGCAAACCGCGAGATGATTGGCATAAAAGAATTTTCGGCCATCCAGCGCCACCCCGCTGAGAATGCCGTTGTAAAGCGCTCGTTCCATCACATCGGCATAATCGGACGAGGGTTCGATCTGCAACATTCGGTGGGCAAAAAACGCCAGCGCAATATTGGCGCAAGTCTCGGCATAGCCGGTTTCGTCCGGCAAGTCGAAATCGAAGGTGAATGCCTCGCCGATGGAAGTCGAACCGACCCCGCCGGTGATATACATCCGCCGACGGGTCACGCTATTCCAGAGCCTGCGGCAGGCCGCCAACAG
>CAZCDO010000143.1:0-10764 GCA_964497135.1 uncultured Verrucomicrobiota bacterium | reverse complement strand
GAAAGTTTCAGGTGTAGGGAAACGGAGTCGATCTTTCATCGCGAGTATTCGCGAAGGTTGCCTACGGCTATTCAAAAGACCGCCTTGCGGAAATTGCGGATGCTGAACCGTAGCATCAATGTTGACGATCTCCGCGTTCCGCCGGGAAACCGACTGGAAGCCCTCTCCGGAAACCGAAAAGGCCAACACAGCATAAGGATTAACGATCAATGGCGGATCTGTTTCGTTTGGCGCAATGGTAGCGCACATGACGTTGAGATCGTAGACTATCACAAGGGATAAGACATGAAAAAGATTCCCGCAATACATCCGGGCGAAATTCTGCAAGAAGAGTTCCTTAAGCCTCTGAACCTCAGTCAAAATCGACTGGGTGCCGAGCTTGGGGTTTCCCCTCGCAGGATCAACGAAATCGTTCACGGCAAACGCGCTATTACCGCCGACACCGCTCTGCGGTTGTCCAGGTTCTTTGGCAACTCTGCCAGTTTCTGGTTGGGACTCCAGATGGACTATGACCTCGATGTTGCCGACGATGCGCTCGCATCACGAATCAACAAAGAAGTCCATCAAATGGCCGTTGCTTGAATGAGAGACGATTCCGGGGAATTAGGGTCAGCCCTGTGTTTAGAGGATAGCGCTTGCCGTGGGAAATGGCTTAGAAATGATACGCCACACCGAACTGCAAGACGGGGTAGATCTTGAATTGATCCAGATCCTCTTGCAGATCTTCCTGTTCCTTCCTCAAATCCTCCTGGAATTCCGGTGATGAGGCCGCCGGCCCATCGGCCGTGAGGGTTGAGTCAAAGGTCTGGAAGATCACACCGAGGTCGAACACGAAACTCCACGTCCGATCATACGGGCCGATCGAGTTCCCAAAACCGATGCCCACATACGGCGCAACACTTTCGAAAAGGAGTTCGCCATCCAAGGTGCCGACCGCTTCCGGTGGATAGTCATGATCCCCAATCGTCACATCATCCGTGGGCGTTCCCCTGAGTTTCACCGTGCTGTCGCGACTCCAGACCGGGCCCGCACTCAGCCGGAAGTTATTACCGAACGGATGCCAATCCGCCAACACCATCAAATGATTAAATTCCAGGGTGAATTCGTAATCAATGTCATCGGCGGTCCCGTCATACGAGAAATCCAAGTAGCTTTGGCTCACCCGGAGATTCAACCGCTCAGAAACAATGGGCAGGGACAGATCAGCGCCCAATCCGAGCGTACCGACTTTGAGGCCCACCCCGAATCCGGGCCATATCACATCGTCATCCGTGGATTGAGCCTGGAGGGTATGCGAAATCAGCAGTCCGACACTCACGAAGGCCAGCACGAGGGAACGAAGTGAATTCATGGTAGCTCCTGTTAATCGGTGGGTGGATCGAGAGTAGTGAAGCCTTTTTGTTGCGTCAATTAAAATGAGGGCTCTTTCTGAATAAGGGTCGCATCTGTTGTTCGGTGGACCCTTAGTTTCTTGCATGCACCTGATTCGCGATATCGTAGGGCCTTCGCTCGTCGAAGGCCGGTCTTGGAACAGGCACGCCGACAAGCGGCGGCCCTACATGGCGGCGCATGCATGCACCGAATCGATTCGCCCCTGAATAAGGATGGGTGATCAGCCCGTGGAATGACCCGTCCGGCTGTCTTGTAAGAGTAAAGATCTTCTTCTCCACTTGGCTTCTGGAGAACAGGGACGGGTGATTCCGCTTCCACGCGGGATCAGTCGCACGGTTTACCCTCCCCAGTAACTTCCGCATGTTTCGCAGGAGAAGCGAGTTTTTCCCTCCCCCCGGCGAGGGGGAGGGTAGGGTGAGGGGGATCTTTTTGATTTTGCCATATCCCTTAACGGCGGGCAACATGCCCCGCCCTCCCATTTGAGTTGGGGAGGGACGGCGTGCCGACCTCCGCTGCAGAAAGAAATGCCCGACATTGCTCTGGCGGATTCCCCCTCTCCCCGGCCCTCCCCCTCGCCGGGGGGAGGGAGGAGCAAAAAGCCACCGGAAACTTCCGCAAATATCTACTCCTTTCCCCAATAATGACCTTAACCCGTTTTTACCCGTTCGCGGGTAAAAGCGGGATAACTGGCCTTTCATTAAATCTGCACGCTGCCTCTTCGGACGGATCGGTGCGACGGAGCGCCCCTCCCACATAAACTAATTGCAGGCATCAGGATCAACCCTGACTAATCAAGAGGCAGTCAACTCTTCGGCGTTTCGGCAACCGGATGGCACCCACTCGTCCGATTGGCCTCATCCATCGCGATTTGCGCCGCCAGCCCGTCCTCGCCCCGGGCGAAACCGAATGGTCCCGGTTCACCCTGAAGGGCGGCCGCAAAATCCTGAAGCAGAGGAACAATTGTTTTTTCGTGGCCCGCCTCTTCGAACGGGACGGAAACGGTATCCGCATCGGTGTAGAGACAAACCATTTCCCGTCCAGCCGGGTCGGTTTCCCGTCGAATCAAACCCCGGGTTCCGATCACCAAAAATGAGTGGTGTTGAATCCTCTTCCCCATGTAGGCGGTCAAGGCAAAGCTGGCATTTAACGTCGCCAGTATACCCGTGTCGAGCCGTCCTTGAACCGCAATATGGGGAGGGAATTGAACCGATTCGTCAAACCACTCGCCCAGGGCCCGAACCCCCTGCCAGTTTCCGCCTCCGCACACAAACCGGATCATATCCAACATGTGGACCCCACAATCGAGGCACCCACTGCGATTCAAAAAACCCTTGCGCCGCTCGGACAACGGGCCAAACACTTTATGGCCATCCCACATATGATCCACATGCACGGCCTTCACCGCCCCGATCTGGCCGGCGGCCACCCAATCGCGAATCTGGCGGTATCCCGGAAAATACCGGCATTCAAAATCGATCGCCAAAACGCGATTCCCCTGCCGGGCCGCCGCGATCATCGCCTCGCACTCGTGCCGGTCCATCGCCATCGGTTTCTCGCAACATACATGGCACCCGGCTTCCAATGCCAAGCGGGACATCGCCGCATGGGCTTCCACCGGCGTGGCAACGAACACGGCATCCAGCTTTTCAGCTTCGACCATGCGCCGGGCATCGGCATACCAGTGGACCGAGCCATCCCCGATTTTTTGCGGGGTCTGCGGATTGGGATCGGCGACCGCCACCAATTGGAAACATCCTGAATTCCGAATCGCGGGCATCACGGCCCATTGCGCATGACACCCACACCCAATCACACCGATTTGTAACATACCCACCTCGCCATTTAGTCGTCTGTGAACTTTGCCGAAGGCAAAGTCCGACAGACTCCTAGGCTCTAACCGAGTCCTGGGCACCTCTTCGCCGTCGGACGAGTACAATCGCCAGATCGGTGACAACCATCAACAAGTTGAGAATGTACAAGGCCAGAATCCAATCCAGCGAATACAGGCATTTATGAATGATTCCCGCGAGGTAGCCGAGGATAATGATTCCTAAAAACAAGCGACTCTTGCCCTCGACGGAAGGCGCCCGAAGTGATTTCCAGATTGAAACCGGCCAACTCACTCCAAAGCAAAAAATCATCAAACCCTCGAACAGACTCATCGTCGCACTCCCGGCGCGGGCGGCTGACCGACCGTTTTCGATCCGGATTCGGCCGGCGGAACCATCGGTTCGAGCCATTGGCCGCGCGCGAAACCCTGACCTTCAATGCCTTCGGCATAGGCCAGCTTTTTATCCGACTGTATAATCCGGATCATCCCCACCCGGGCCCCGGGCAAAAAGTCCAGCACATCGCCCGTTTCGGGATCGGTCACGGGGTCGGCCGGACGCCGAACGCAAAACAACTGTCCTTCGGTGATTTTCCGGTTCCGGCCACCATTCAACACCACCTGATTGCCGCGCACTTCGGCAATCATCGGTCGCCAGGGTTGGCTGGGAATGGTCCGAATGATCCCGGCCACCCCCTGGCGAACCGCCTCCTGGGTGGCTTCTCCGAGGGGTGTTTTGAAAAAGATCTCGCCGCCAAACGAAACGTTTTTGTATTCCGTTGCCCCGTAGATCTGCCGGGCCCGCGCGGTCCCCGTACACTGGACGGAATCGATAATCCGCCCGCTCTCCACTTCGACCAGGGTAATGGTCATGGACACCCGGGCCACATGGCCTCGTCCCCCGAAGGCCAACTGGCGCATCGCCACCCATAACGCCGCCCCGCCCGCCTGTGAAAAATCGCCAACCACCCCGCGGATCTGGTAATGCGCCCCTTTTAATCGACCCTGTTCCGTGCGGCCCTCTTTGCGAAAATAGGGGTGCTTCTGAAGGGAGATTTCATCCACGATCCGGCCGAATTGTTCGCGTTCGACCACCGTGAAACATTTGGTTTGAACCAGCTCGGACACCAACAGGTCAGCCATGCCATCGCCGAGCTTCCACTGGCCTTCAAACCCCGACCGGTTTTCGAACGAGGTGACCGCGACGACCGGGAGGATCCCCCGCCGCAGAGCCCGGGAAGAGCGATACGTGGTGCAGGCCGTCAATAAAACGAGGAAGGCCACCACCCCCAGGGGCACCCAAAAAAATCGCAAAGATTTCATGACGGGTAAGAATAACGGGTTTACCGCGGGATTTCCATTTATTTCCGCGCGGTGAACTCCCCATTTCCCTTTTACCCACCCCCCGCTACGCGGACCCCTCCGCGGGAGGGGATCAAGTTTTCCGGGTCCCCTCCAGCGGAGGGGTGGCCGATGGCCGGGGTGGGTTATTCTCAATTCCCTCCCACCTTTGATCAAGAACGACGAGAATATCCCGCCGCAGGGATCCGCCTTCGTCCAAGCACTACGGCGAGACACGCGCGTCGGGCCACCCGGAAACGGACACCGACTGAATCGTTCCGACTACGGAACGATTCATATCCCGCGATACAAGAGGCCCATCACCCACCCCAAAATAGGCCGAAACAGACTTCCGAAAAAGAACCAGGCGACAATCAACCCCAGCCATCCCAGGCCGGGCTTCCGGATGAATATCCGGTAGGCTCGTAATGTTTTTTCCGGGAGAAAAAGACCCACCACGCTACTGCCATCCATCGGCGGCAGGGGGATCAGGTTGAATACCACCAGGATCAGGTTTAGAAAAAACATCACGCTCAACAAACGACTCACAGCCTGCCATTCGGGTTGGACGGCCAGCACCACCTGGTCGAGTCGAAAATGCGTCGGCGGCGAAAAAATCCCTTCCACCAAACCCCACCGGAGCAGGACAAAGGCGGCCACCATTACCAACCCGTTGGCCAGGGGTCCCGCCAGGGCCATCAGGGAGCACCGGCGCGGATGGCGCTCGCTCCAGTCCGGATCATAGGGAGTGGAGGCCCAGCCAAACATCCACCCCATCATGAAAAAGGAGATCAAGGGCGCCCAGACAGTTCCCATCGGTTCCCGGCGGATATGCGGCAGGGGATTGAGCGTGACCTGACCGCTTCGCCACCCGGTTGGGTCCCCGCCCAACAGCGCGGCATAGGCATGCGCCGCTTCATGAATGCAAAGGGAAAAAAGAAGCCCCGCATACCACAACAACGCCTCAATAATCGTCGATATCGCCTGTGCGCCATCCATCGTCATCAGCCTTATCTCCGGTTAGCAGACGGTCGGGACGGAGCCCGACCCTCCAAATCTCGCGCTGGAGCCGGGGTACCCCCACCCCGCAATCTCCCCCAAAAAGAGCGGGGTGAGGGCACCCCGACTCCACCCCATCCACCTGTTTCGGCGCTAGCGGTCTCGTGGCACAAAGGGCGACATTTCCCGGAGGCGGTTGACAATGGCAGGCATCCGGGCAATCACGAAATCCACCTCGTCCTCCGTGTTATAGCGCGACAGACTGAAACGGATCGAACCGTGCACCCGGGTAAACGGCACCCCCATCGCCCGCAAAACATGGGAGGGTTCCAACGAACCCGAACTGCAAGCCGATCCCGATGACGCCGCGATCCCGAGATCGCTCAACGAATACAGAATGGCCTCGCCTTCGATATACTCGAAACTGATGTTCAGGGTGTTCGGCAACCGATGGGCACGGTCCCCATTGACCGAGGAATCGGGACAGCGCTGCAACAGGCCGGCTTCCAGCCGGTCGCGCAACGCCGCCACCCGGACCTGCTCTTCTTCCCGATTGGCCCGGGCCAATTCGGCGGCCCGCCCCAACCCCACGATAAAAGGCACATTCTCCGTGCCGGCACGCCGGGAATCTTCCTGGTGCCCGCCCAATAGAAACGGCTTAATCCGGGTTCCCTTGCGCACGTAGAGCGCCCCCACCCCCTTGGGCGCATGGAGCTTATGTCCGGATAAGGCCAGCAAATCGACCGGCGTCCGCCGAACATCGATCGGCAGTTTGCCGACCGCCTGCACGGCATCGGTATGAAAAATTCCGCCGGCGGCCTTGACCCGGCGGGCGATTTCGTCGATCGGAAAAATCGTCCCCGTCTCATTGTTGGCCCACATCACACTGACCACGGCCGGCCCCAGGCGCAGGGCTTCATCCAATTCGGCCAAGTCGATCTGGCCGACCTCATCCACATTCAGTTCGATCAGGTTATACCCGCGATCCTTGAGTTCGTGGCACGGGCCGAGAACCGCGGGATGCTCAACCCGGGTGTTGATTATGTTGGGCTTTAGATCCGTGGCCGTGCCCGCCCCCAAAATCGCCGTGTTGTCGCTTTCGGTCCCGCAACTCGTAAAGACAATTTCCGCCGGCTCCGCATGAATCAACGCCGCCACCTGTTCGCGGGCGTGCTCGACATATTTCCGGACGCCCCCCCCAAACACGTGCATGCTGGAGGGATTTCCCCAGAGCTCCGTCAAAAAGGGCTGGATGGCCTCGATGACTTCCGGGGCCGGGCGGGTCGTGGCATTATTGTCAAAATAAAGGGTTTTCACTTGGAGACCTCCTCCACCACCAGGTCGGGACTGACGAATTCCCTGAGTTTGGCTTCCACCACATCCTTCAAGGTGAATTGGGCCACCTGGCACCGGGCGCACATCCCGCGCAGGGCAACGAGAACCCGGGAACCTTCGACGTCGATTAATTCCAGATCGCCGCCATCGTTTCTCAGCATGGGCCGGATTTCCTTCTCGATGGTTTCCTCGATCCGCCGGATTTTCTCGATCGTCGTCAGCCGTTTGCCGGTTGATTCAGCCGATGCCGGGGGGGCTGCTTTGAGCCGCTCAGCCCGGATCCGCTCAACGATCACCTCGATATCGCCCTTGCATTTCCCACAACCGCCCCCGGCCTTGGTGTAATGCGTCACCTGCTCGACGGTGGCCAGGTTGTTTTCGCGAACCACCATCTCGATGTCATGCTCGGTCACCCCGAAGCATTTGCAGATGACTTTGCCCTCAAGAACCCGATGGGCTTTCCCGCCGGTGCGATAACTTTCGATGGCGGCCAGCAGGGCTTCCCGCCCCATGACGGAACAGTGCATTTTCTGCTCGGGCAACCCCCCCAGGTAATCGGCGATATCCTGGTTGGTGACTTTCTCCGCCTCCTCGATCGTTTTGCCCTTGATCATTTCCGTCAGGGCGGAGGACGAAGCAATGGCACTGGCGCACCCGAACGTCTGGAATTTGACATCCTGGATCCGCTTGTTCTCATCCAGCTTGAAGGTCAGCTTGAGCGCGTCACCGCAGGCCAGGGAACCCACTTCTCCGGTACCATCCGGTTGATTGACCACCCCGACATTCCGGGGGTTACGAAAATGATCCAGCACTTTGCCGGTATAGTCCCACATAAAACACTCCTTGTTGAATAACCGCTTCTCATTCTATCAAATAATAAACGAGGGGGGAAAAAGAAAATGGAGGGCCCCCCGCTTCGCGGACCCCTCCGAAGGAGGGGATCACCAATTCCCGCTGGGTCCCCTCCCGCGGAGGGGTGGCCGCAGGCCGGGGTGGGTAATCCTGGCGTCCCCCCCGCTGTGGGGGCGGACGATGGCCGCCCTTCCCCCGGCCGTCTCGGCGAGACGGCCCTACCTCGAAACACAGATTACCTGTCCCCAGGCCATTCCCGGCGGAACCAACGCCTCCGGTCCCCGGCCGCTCAAATCCGTTCGTCCGGCTTCCCGCAAGGCTTCCCGCGCCTTGGCCTGAAATTCGGGAAGGTGGCATAACATGATCGCCCGTTGCAGTGCTTTTTCCCGATCCGTCCGCGCCACCGGCACCGGCACCCCGGTCAAAGGATCCTGTCCGGTATAATACATCGCCCCCGCCAGGCTCAGGGGCACGGGATAAAAATCCTGGACCTGTTCCGGTCGGATGCCCATCCGTTTCAGCAGTCGCGCCAGTTCGATCATATCCGCCAAGGAACAGCCGGGATGCCCGCTGATGTAATATTCGTTCAATTGATCATGTCGGGCATGCCGTTTTTGCAGGGCTGTCCACTGCTCCACAAACCGACGGTATTTTTCGGGCGGCGGCTTCCGCATGGCCGCCAAAACCTGCGGCACCGCGTGTTCCGGCGCAATTTTGAGTCGTCCACAAATATGGTGGCGGACCAGTTCCTCAAAATATTCCACCCCTCCAACCCCCTCCAACAGGTCAAATCGGATCCCGCTGGTCACAAACAGATGGCGGATTCCAGGCAGTTGCCGGGCAGCCACCAACAGCTCCCGCGCCGGACGTTGATCGGCTTTCAGCGAAGCACACACCTCCGGATACAGGCAACTGGCTCGGGAACAAGGCCCTTCCCGACGTCCACAGGACGTGCCGTACATGTTCGCTGTCGGACCGCCCAGATCGCTGATGGTTCCGTGAAAGTCGGGACTCTTGGAACAGCGCCGGATTTCATCCAAAATCGCCGGAGTCGAACGGGAGATAATCGCTTTCCCCTGATGAGCGCCAATGGCGCAAAAAGCGCATCCCCCATAACAGCCCCGATGCGTCGTGATCGAATCCCGAATCATGTCATAGGCGGGAATCCGATTCTTCGCATACGCAGGATGCGGGCGACGGGTGAACGGCAAGGCATATAAATTGTCCAGGTCGCGGGATGACAGCGGGGCGGACGGGGGATGGACCACCACCCAGCGCGAGCCGTGTTTCTGAATCAGGGTATCCGAAGTTCCGGTACGCTGATGAATTTCACGGGCCATCCGGGCATAGGCGGTCCGGCCTTCCTCGGTCGGGGCCGCGACCTCTTCATAAGCAGGCAATTCAAACCATCCGGACACAGGATCGATCTGGGAAACCATTTCAGCCGTTCCGGGAATGCCCTGGAGGTCGCGTCCATCCCGCAACCGGGCGGCGATTTCCGCCACACTCCGCTCGGCCATGCCATAGGCAATCAGGTCCGCCTTGGCGTCCGGCAGGATCGAGCGGCGCACCTTGTCCGTCCAATAATCATAATACGCCCAGCGCCGCAAGGAGGCTTCGAGCCCACCCAGAATCACGGGAACCCCTTTGGCCGCCTGCCGCACTTTGGAGGTATAAACGATCGACGCATTGGCCGGACGCCCACCGGCCACACCGCCCGGCGCATAGGGATCATCCCGCCGGATTTTGCGCATCACGGTCAATCGCGCCAGATTGCTGTCGAGATTACCCGCGCTGACCCCCCAAAAGAGACGGGGCGCGCCCAGCACTTGGAACGCCTCCACCGACGTGTAATCCGGTCGGGCAATGATCCCGACGCGATACCCGAGACTCTCCAGGAAGCGCCCGATCAAGGCCGTTCCAAAAGACGGGTGGTCGATATAGGCATCCCCCGTAACCAGGATCACATCGCAAACATCCCAACCCCGGGCGTCCATTTCGGCGCGGGTCATGGGTAAAAAAGAAGGTGGCGCTATTGGATTCAACGGCGTGATTTCAGGCAAAAGATCCTCAAGTTTTCGGCGGAGGCGATGCCAATCGCCGACGCCGTGCCGAAAACTCGGGCGCTTCCTTGATACAGGTACCCAAGACCTTCAAGGACTGGAAGAAGAGTTTGGCGCTCTCCTTTTTGAGCAGGAGCGGGTCCGCGCCAACATCCCGCCAACCCGGCAAGGTCAAATCATCCGGCGGCAAAGCCACCTGATCCCAATTATGGAATAACCGCCCCCAATCGCTATGGAGGATGCCGTGAACCAGATCCTGGTGAGTGGGATACCAGAAGGAATCGTGATAGAGGACACTGGCGATATAGGCCCAGGGGGCCAGCACCGTTTTTAAAGACCACTCGACCGGCTTGCGCAAGGGACCCCAGTAGATCTTGTGCTGCATCTTGCTGGCAAACGTCATTTTTTTGAACGGGCCGACAAAATTCCACGACTCGTTCACCGCATCGACATCCCCCACGATTTCAATATCCCGCGGATCGCCACAACCCAGCCCCAGTTCGTGGGCCAGCCGAATGAATTTGATATCCCGCAGAGGATCGAATCCCATCAGTTTGGCGGCCACCGCATCGATCGCCACCTGATCCGACGAAGCCAGGATGACGTTCTTGACATGCGGCATCATACAGCGCGGGCCGGGACCATCTCCGGCAAAAGTGCCGTCCATCACGGCAAAAACCCCGCGATGAATCTTTTTTTGGATCATCAGTAAATCCACCAGGGTCTCGTGAATCACGGGATGGGTCCAGTGCCGTTTCTCATTGAGCAAGCCGCCAAACGCATTTTTCATGGCACCGGTGGTGGTCGTAAAGACATGCGTTTTGACCGTCGGCAGGTGGATGATGTTTTCGCCGATGAAGCGCCGGGGAATCATGAACCCATCGGGATAGACCTTGTTCAGGACCAGGAATTTATCCGCCAGATCCCCGACCGCCTCTCGGACATGAATCCAAT
>CAZCDO010000142.1:0-10861 GCA_964497135.1 uncultured Verrucomicrobiota bacterium | reverse complement strand
AGCCGCGGCTCCACCACCGTGTCGCACCGGTAACAGTGCCCCACCGCGTGCTGGTGATCGTCGATCTTGACCAGGTATCCGCCCGCCTCCAGATCCGCCACCACCTTCTTGCGGCAGGCCATCCGGTCCAGGCCCGCATACGGACCCGCCGCCTCGTTCATGCGCCCGTCCGGATGCATCACGTCGATCGGCGTCAATTGATGCCGCCGCCCCATCTCGAAATCGTTGGGATCGTGAGCCGGCGTCACCTTGACCGCCCCCGTCCCAAAGGCGGGATCGACATACTCGTCGGTGATGATCGGCAATTCACGGTTGAGCAACGGCAAGATCAGGTGGCGGTCATACACGCCCTTGTACCGCGCATCCCGGGGACTCACCGCCACGGCCACATCGCCCAGCATCGTTTCCGGCCGGGTGGTCGCCACCACCACGCCCGCACCCGCCGGCTCGCCTTTGAACGGATAGCGGATGTGGTAGAGTTTGCCCGCCGTGTCGACATGCTCGCTCTCCTCGTCCGAGAGCGCCGTCTGACAGCGCGGACACCAGTTCGTAATGTAATTCGCCCGGTAGATCAGCCCTTTTTCAAAGAGCCGCACAAACACCTCTTCCACCGCACGGCTGAGCCCCGCATCCATCGTAAAGCGCTCCCGCTCCCAGTCGCAGGCCGACCCCAGGCGCTTAAGCTGGTTGATGATGGTCGCTCCATATTCATCGCGCCATTTCCAAACCCGATCGACAAAGGCTTCCCGCCCCAGCGCATGGCGGTCCTGCCCCTCCTTGCGCAGGGCGCGCTCCACCACGTTCTGCGTGGCGATCCCGGCGTGATCGGTGCCCGGCAGCCAGACCGTATTGCGGCCTTCCATCCGCCGGCGGCGGATCAGGATGTCCTGCACCGTGTTGTTCAGCGCGTGCCCCATGTGCAGAATCCCCGTCACATTCGGCGGGGGAATCAGGATGCAATAGGGTTCGCCGGGACTCCGGCTGTCGTTATGAAATAAACCGCGTTCCATCCACCAGCGATACCACTTCGCCTCCGCCGCGGCGGCGTCATATTGTTTTTCCAAACCGCTCATGCCGTGTTCCCGCCCTTCACTTTGCCCGCTTGGTCCCGCGTTCCTTGCGGAGCGCCCGCCGGTCTTCCTCGCGAAACAGTTTGTACTCCACGCTGTCCACCAGCGCCTGCCAGGAGGCTTCGATGATGTTCTCCGACACCCCGACCGTCCCCCAGCTTTCGTCGCCATCCCCGGATTCGATCAGCACCCGGGTCTTGGCCGCCGTCGCCTCTTCCGGATCCAATATCCGCACGCGGAAATCGGTCAATACCACCTTGGCGATTTCGGGATAAAACCGGATCAACGCCCGGCGTAACGCCTGATCGAGCGCATTGACCGGTCCATCGCCCTCGGCCACGGTGTGCCCCACTTCGCCGCCCACCCGGAGCTTGACCGTGGCCTCGGTGATACACGGCTGATCCGCGCCGCGCTTCTCGATGATCACCCGGAATCCGTCCAACTCGAAAAAGGCCTTGTGTTTCTTGAGCACCTTTTGCACCAGGATGCGGAAGGACGCGTCGGCGGCCTCGAACGCATAGCCCCGGTGCTCCAGGCTCTTCAACTGCTCCAGCACCTCGCGCACCTCGGGGGACGCTTTGTCCACCTTCAGCCCCAGCTCCGCGGCCTTCATCAGCACACTGCTGGTCCCGGCTTCCTCGCTCACCAGAATCCGCCGCTTGTTCCCCACCAACTCCGGCTCCAGATGTTCCATGGTCACCGGATTTTTCTGGACCGCGTTCGCATGCAAACCGGCCTTGTGGCTGAAGGCGCTCTCGCCCACAAACGGAGCCTTGCCGTCGGGCCGCAGATTCACCAGGTCGTCGACGAACAACGCCAGCGGTCTCAACTGGCGCAGGGCCGCCGGGGCGACCACCGGGTACCCCATTTTGAGCTGGAGCGAGGGAATGATCGTACACAGGTTGGCATTGCCGCACCGTTCGCCATAGCCATTCATCGTCCCTTGCACCTGGGTGGCGCCCGCGCGCACCGCCTCGAGCGAATTGGCCACCGCCACCCCGCCATCGTTATGGGTGTGGATGCCGACGGAGATCGAGACCGCCTGCACCGCCGCGGCGGTCATCTGGAAAATCTCATGCGGCAGGCACCCGCCGTTGGTGTCGCATAACACCACGCCGTCCGCCCCCGCGTCGGCCGCCGTCCGCAACGTCAGCAACGCATAGGCCGCGTCGAGCTTGTACCCGTCGAAAAAATGCTCGGCATCGAAAAAGACTTCCTTGCCCTGCCGCTTCAGGTAGCGGACGGTGTCCGCGATCATCGCCAGGTTTTCCTCGGGCGTGGTGCGCAACACCTCCTCCACGTGCAAGCGCGAGGATTTGCCGACGATCGTCGTCACCGGCGTTCCGGCCTCGATCAACTTGATCACGTTCAGATCGTCCGCCACATTGATCTCCGCCCGCCGCGTACTGCCGAACGCCGCCACGCGCGCATGTTTCAACGGATATTTGCGGATCTCGTGGAAAAAGGTCATGTCCTTCTGGTTTGATCCCGCATACCCGCCCTCGATGTAATCGATGCCGAACTGGTCCAGGCGCAGGGCCAGCTTGATTTTGCCCGGGCCGGAAAACGAGATGCCCTCGCCCTGGGCGCCGTCGCGCAGGGTGGTGTCGTAGGTCCGGACTGTTTTGGTATTCTTGTTTTTCATAAAACCTCTCTGGGGGGACCGTCAGGCCGCCGGTTTGGGGGTGAAGAACGCCCGGTACAACGCCTGCGCGGCGCGCACCCGGTCGGCCGCCTTGACCCCAAACATCATGCTGATCTCCGAGGAACCCTGGTTCATAATCTCGATGTTCACGCCCGCCTGCGACAGCGCGGCCGTCGCCCGCGAGGCCATGCCCACCGTGTAGTGCATCCCCTCGCCCACGATCATGATCAACGCCAACCCGCGCTCAACCAAAATCGCGTCCGGCTGTAATTCCGCGCGTATCCGCTCCGTAATCCGTTGTTCCCGCTCCGGGGTCAACTCCCGGTCGCGCACGATCACCGACAGGCTGTCGATCCCGGACGGCGTGTGCTCGAAGGAAACCCCTTCCTCTTCGAGGATCTGGAGCAGGCGCCGGCCGAACCCGATTTCGCGGTTCATCAGATATTTGTCGAGGTAGATCGCGCAGAATCCGTCCGCGCTGGCGATCCCCGCCACCTCGCCGGAATCGTACGGCCGCTCCGGCACGATCATCGTCCCCGGCGCCTCCGGCCGGTTGGTGTTCCGGATGTTGATCGGAATCCGGGCCCGCACCGCCGGCACGATCGCCTCGTCATGAAATACGCCAAAGCCGGCATAGGCCAGCTCGCGCATCTCGCGGTAGGTCAACAGATTGATCGCCGGCGCCCCCGGCACAATCCGCGGATCCAGGGCGAATACCGAATCCACATCGGTGAAGTTCTCGTACACCTCCGCCTTTACCGCCGCCGCCAGGATCGCCCCGGTGATGTCCGAGCCGCCCCGGGGAAAGGTCGCCACATGCCCCTGCCGGGTGATGCCGAAAAAGCCCGGGAAGACCACCACCCCCGGCCGGTCCCGCAACGCCGCCAGACGGGCGTAGGATTCGTCCAGGACCATCGCGTTCCCGAAATCGTCGCTCAACAGCATCCCCGCCGCTCCGGGATTGACATACTCCGCCGCCACGCCGTGCCGCCGGAAAAAAGCCGCCGTCATCCGCGCGGAATAATCCTCGCCCGCCGCCTTCAGATTGTCCATGAACCGACCGCGATGGCTCCGGTCCGCCGCCACCCGCGCCCGCAAATCGGTCTCGATCTCCTTCATCAACTCCACCGGCAATCCGGCATCGATCCGGATCGAGACAAATCGTTCCAAAACGGCCAGCAACGAACTTTCGGTCGGTTTCTCACCCAGGGCCGCCTCGGCCAGCGCGATGAGTAAATCGGTGACTTTCGTGTCTTCCTTGTGGCGCTTGCCCGGCGCCGAAACCACGACAATCCGTCGCTCGGGATCCGACTGCACGATCGACAAGACCTTGCCCAACTGCTTCGCATCCGCCAGGGAGGTTCCCCCGAATTTTATCACTTTCATGGCGATTCCATCATTTTGCGTATTTCGTAGTTAATCTTCGCCTGTATCGATTCCGTCACTGTCCTTCGAAATCCTCAATCCGGTAGCGGACGGTGCGCGAACTGACCGCCGGCATCGCGTCAATCTCGGTCAACGCCGCATCGAAATCCCGTTCCCGGGCGCGATGGGTGACAATCACCACCCCGACATGCCGCCCGACATGCGCCTCTTTCTGGATCACCGAGGCGATGCTGATCCCATACCGCCCCAGAATCGAGGCGATCTGCCCCAGCACGCCTGGCCGGTCCAGCACCGAAATCCGGAGATAATAGCGCGATTCGATATCGCCCACCGGCCGGAACCGGATATCCGGGGCGTATTCCGTCAACGCCGGCACCCGGCCCGGAGTCCCGAGCGACAGGTTCCGCGCCACATCGGCCAGATCGCCGATGACCGCGCTGGCCGTCGGCAACCGTCCCGCGCCCCGCCCGTAATACAGCGTCGGCCCCACGATATCGCCGTTCACCAACACCGCATTGAAAACCCCGGAAACCGAGGCCAGCAGGTGCTTCAGCGGAACCAGCGTCGGGTGAACCCGCACTTCGATCTCCTCATTCTGACGGTGAATCACGGCCAGCAGTTTGATCCGGTAACCCAACCCGGCGGCATTCTCCATGTCCACCTCGGCCAACCCCCGGATCCCCTCGACATGCACCTGGTCCATGGGAATCTGACAGCCATAGGCCAGGGACGCCAAAATCAGGGCCTTGTGCGCCGTGTCGTGCCCGTCGATATCCAGACCGGGATCCGCCTCGGCATAGCCGGCTGCCTGCGCATCTTTCAAAACGCGGTCGAATTTTTGCGCCTCGCTCTCCATCCGGGTCAGGATGTAATTGCAGGTGCCGTTCAAAATCGCGTAGAGGCTGTCGATCCGGTTCGCGACCAGACCTTCGCGCAGGGCGCGAATAATGGGAATCCCGCCGCCCACACTGGCTTCGAAATAGATATCCACCCCTTTGGCCCGGGCCAGCCGGAAAATTTCCGCGCCATGCTCGGCCAGCAGGGCCTTGTTGGCGGTCACCACCGGTTTGCCCAGTTCGATGGCCCGGAGAATCAGTTCCCGGGCCAGGGTGGTCCCCCCGATCAATTCGATGATCACCTCACAGGCGGGGTCATCGACCACCGCCCGCGCATCCTGGGTCAGGATGGAGCGGTCGATATTCACCCCGCGGTCGCGTTCGAGGTCCAGATCGGCGATCCGCCGGATTTCGAGTTCCAGGCCGACGCGATCGGCCAATAATTTGCCGTTTTTCTGCAACCCCTCGACCACCCCGGCGCCGATGGTGCCAAATCCCAATAAACCCACGCCAATTTTTTTCATAAATCTCCCCTGTCCAACGCCGCCCGGCAAAACCGACCCGCATTTGCTTCCCGGGACCATTCCGCTTTGTCACTTTACCCTAAAACCGACCGTTTTCAAGTTATTCCCAAGGGTTGGAAAGAGAGAAGTTGTGGGTTGTTGGGTTGTTCGTTGGAGACGGGACCGTTGTGGGGGCGGCCGGTGGCCGCCCTTCCCCGCCGTTAATCGACCAGAGATCAACCCCGGATGGTCCGGATCACACGGATCCAAGATTCGGCAGTTCGAAAAGTTTTGACAGGATAACCGGTTGGCCAGAAAGGTTTTGTGGCAGAAGTCGCTTTCACCTATTGAGTGAAAGCGAGTTCTGCCGGCAAAATTTAATTCAATTCGCCCGCCAGCGACCGCAAAAAACGGGCGATCCGGCGGGTGGCCTCGTCGGCTGGATATTTATGGCCTTCGTATTCCATATCGATGTATCCGGAATAACGGGCTTCACGCATCGCATCCAAAACGCGCGCATGCAACGGCGCCATCGCCCCTTCCCCAATCAGCGCCGACTGGTAGGACCGGCCATCCAAGCCCCGCATGCGTCCGCCGTCCGTCACCACATCCCAATCCTTGAAATGAGCATGCACCACCTGTTTCGCACACTGCCGGAACGACTCGGCCGGATCTTCACCACCGGTAAACACATTACCGCTATCGAACGTCAGCTTCAACTCAGGCAGGTCCCGCAAAGCCGCCTTGAAATCGGCCGCAATGACAAAAGGACTATCCGCTCCGGGGAAATTTTCCACCGTCAGGGTGATCCCGGCCGCTTGTGCCCAAGGCAGGGCTTGCTGCAAACCCCGCACAAAATTGCGCCGGGTTTTCTCACGGGCGATGCCGGCCTTTCCGGGCGTGACCGCCATCACCTTGTCGGTCCCCAGCACCACCGCGTCCTCAATACCCTTGCGAACGACATCCAATCCGGCCGTCAAGGCCGACGCATCGGTCACATTCAAATCCGCCAGGAAGGTGTGACAGATCGTTTTCAATCCGTGATCGTTCACTATTTTGCGGAGGTCTGCGGCTTTTCGGCCATAGGTGGAAACCATGTCGATTCCATCGATGCCCAGTTCCTGGGCCAGTCGGCACATGGCCGGAATATCGAATTGGTCGGCGGAAACTCCGCGCGATAAGGTGTAGGACATAACGGCCAGCTTCATGATTTTCTCCGTTTCGTTTTATGATCTCGTCGTGCCAACGCGGCTCGCGCGCGGACTTCGCTCCGAATCAGCCGGATTGCGGAATCCGCCATCAGATCGCCGGTTTCCGGCGCCATGTGGCTCCCCAATCCAAAAGTGGTTTCATAGCCGCCGCGCTTAAAGGCGTCCCGGGTCGGAACATATCCGATCATGCCGTTACTAAACCCGAATACCAGGGCCCGCATCGGCCTGGATTCCAATTTAATCCGCAACCCGTGCTCCACAAAATATTCCGCCGGAACCCCCATCACCGCCCAATCTCCAATAAACAGTACCTGGCTATCGGCTTTTTGAACCCGGTCCCGGTGGATTTTCGCCACCAAGTGCGGAATCGTCCGGTCATATTCAGTTGGATCAACAAAGCGTTGCGCTCCAAAAACCGTCCCCCGCACCTCGTCCCGGGTGACTTTTCGATACGGCAGGCGGAGAGTCTTCAGCGCCGCCCCCAATCGAATCGTTTTTTGATAATTCATTTTTTTCGTCAAACCGGCCACATCTTCGGCCAGGATCCGCCCGATCTCCTCCATCGCCATCCCCCGGCTCTGCGTCGGATCTGAATCATGCGTATTCCCCGCCGCCCCATTGAAAAACATCGGCACCGGCCAGCCTTTCTTTTTCAATTCGGCAGCCAGACAACCCGGATAACCGGCGGACAAGATCTGATCCCCGCCGTGATGAGTGGGATGGCAGGAGAAATTAACGACGCATCCCAGCTTTTTGCCGGCCGTCGAACGCACATCGATCACCGCCACTTCCGGATCGATGGGACCTTCCAGACAAAGAGCCTCGGGGAGAAGAGCGAATTGACCATGGGTTTTGACCGTTCCATCGCGCATCACCACCCGGCGGTTATGGGCCACCCGCCATTCGAATCCGGAGGCAAACCCGATTTTTGCCGGTTCCTGGTGACGCCAGGCCCACTCGACGGCGTCCACCACCCGCTGAATCATCGACTCGATATACGCCGCATCGCGGACGGTTTGCCCAAAGGTGGCGATCGCCGGGCCGGCATGATTATGGGTGGCCCCGACCAGAATGTGGGCGGGGGGAATTCCACAACGTCGCTGAATCCGGCGCCGAATTTCATTCACCTGATTCCAGCGGACCGACAGGGTATCCAACTGCACCAGACCCAGCGTCGTCCCCCCATCGCTTAAAACCGCCACACGGGCATGCAAGGGATCCGCCACCGCGTTGGATTCGATCCGGATCAGCCAGCCGATTTTCAAGGTGCCCATCGGGGGCGTGATATCCACCGTTTTAAATGCCGCACGCAACATGGGTCATCTCCGTTCTTCGGAAATCAACAAACGCCCGAATTGTCGCGAGTCAGCCGCCAAACAACAACCTAAAAGTGTTGCGAAAAAAGGTTTTTTGTTGCGAAAGCCGGTTTATTGAATCAGGAAGATCATTTCCATAGCCGGAACGGATCGCCACTCCCGTATTGGCTCCATCCGTGGCGCGCACGGCTATTTGTAAATCAGAACAAGCTCCAATCCACACCGCGATCCTCCCTCCGCCACCGGCTCACGCCGGGCGCGAGTGCCCATTTTGCGCTTTCCACTCCCCTTTTTTTTGTTAACCTTAACGATGTTTTCACCGCACGTTCGGTACGGGAAGCGGATTGGACTCACCGAAAGTTGAATACAAAAAAGAGGAGAACCACATGAGTGACCTGAACATCGAACTCTGCCCGGAAACAGGAATTTGCTCGATCATCAAGGCCAATGGAACCAAGATTGACTTGATGCCGGATGAAGTTGCTCAAGTCAAGGCGGCTGCGGGCAATGCGGACGCCATCCGACAGGCCCTCGGGCAGATCGATGCGAGTTTTGCCGAACAACTGGCGGCTGAGAATGTGGATCAAATCGCCAAACGACTCGGCAAATAAATCCAAAGTGATCAGCGCATGGGGCACGCCCCGGAAAATGATGTCGGCTTTGTGTTCAACACTATAAACCCGGCTCTTTCTGCATTATTGTGGGTTACTGGAGTTCGAGCCATCTCAAAGCCATCAAAAATCGGGGAATTAAGATTTTGCTGGAGATTTTGCACGCAGAGGTACACCAAGTTCAGATAGAGTTAAGACCAGAGTAAAAGCCAGGGCCGTGCGATTCAGCCGCGGCGGCGGAATCACCCGTCCCGTGTTCTCATGAAGCCAAGAGGATGAGGGATAGTTGACTCTAAAACAGCGGCGGACGGGACATTCCACAGCTTTGAGTGGAATGACACGGCCGTTCTCACACTGCGATCAAGGATCTTAACCTTGCGGTACTCTGCGAGAAACTCCCCTGCCGGCCAGCCAGGGGCCAATCACCCACACTTATTCAGAATGAACCATAACCGGCAAGAATCAGGTAAATCCAGTTGATTACAACCGCCGTCACCCCCACAGCCAACAGGCCCCATCGCAGACCCAATGGAATCCGTGTCCACTCCCAGCCCGGATAACCCAGTGCCCGGCGAAACACGCACCCGATCATCAATACGACCAACCCTACCCCGGCAACCACCATCAGGGGCTGAAAACGCAAGGCGTCCATGAATCGTCCGGAGGCCAGTGCCTTCAAGGCCCGGGTTACCCCGCAGGAGAAACAGGGATACCCCGTCAGGCGATGAAACCAACACGCAGGCGCCCAGCGCATGGGCCAGACGGCACCCACCAACGCCAACAGCAGAGCCAAGGCGCCCCACCGGAGGACAAAACCTTCAATGGTGTCGGCTGGCGATTTACTCATGACAACCTTAGTGCAGTGAAGACAGCATCACATAAATAAAAAACGAGAAGAGGACCTGGGCACAGCGGATCACACGGACATGGAATAGGGCATAACGAACCATTGGTCGCTCTTTTTTTGGCGGCGGATTTTCGCTCCTCCCTCCCCCCGGCGCGGGGGAGGGCCCGGGGTGAGGGGGATCCTCCGAAACGAGAACCGGGCTTCCAAAGAACCCCCTCACCCTACCCTCCCCCGCGCCGGGGGGGAGGGAAAAGCCCGCACTTCTTGCGAAACTGGATGCGGTTACTGGTGAGAGTCGCGCACCCCGGCTCCATCCGGAGAAAATGATCATTCCCTCTTCTTGTGGTTTTGGGTTGTGGGCGAAGCCCCACCTTGGGAGTTTCGACATTTACCGTCATCACGGCTCCAAGGGCTGGCCGGCGCGCATCATCGGCCAATAGATTTTGACCACGCGCCCTTCGATATCTTTCCGCTTCAACGGCCCCCAGTATCGGCTGTCGAAACTATTGCGCGCATTGTCGCCCAGCACAAAAAAATCGCCGCCCTGGAGATCCACATGATCGTCAGGAGTTTTCAGCGCCGCATGGGGCGCATTGGTCGCTGCCAATCGATATCCGCCGGCCCGGCGGGACAGTACCTCAAACATCGGCGGATCGTCCAGGAACCGACCGTTGATCAACACCTTCGGCGGTTCGATCCGAACTCGTTCCCAGGGCAGTCCCACCACCCGCTGAATGAAATATGAGCCGGACCGCGCCGTCAGACTGTCCGCGCGGTAGAGCACAATTTCACCCCGCCGGGGTTCCCTGAACCGATACGTCAGACGATCGATAATCACCTGATCTCCGGGTTTGATCCGCGCCTGATCGCTGATGGGATCCATTTCGACCTTGGCCCCGAGGAGCACCGGTTCCATCGCCGCCGTCCGGACGTTGAAGGTTCCCACCGCTTCCTCCAGCAACAAGGTCCGGCCCAACGTCAGCAACACCCCCGCCAACCCGCAAATCACCAGAACCCGCCGATGGGCCGGAAGTGCCCCCTCGCGCCGGCTTCGGTCCTGGTAGGCGTCCACCACCGTCACCAACCGCCAGAGGGCGAACCAGAGGAGAACGCCAACCGTCCAGCCGGCGCCGGGCGCCAACCTTTGCAGGCGGGCGAAACCCCAGACCGACGCCAGATGCAACCCCAGGAAAAAAATCCCCCGCACCCAGCGGCGATTGAAAAACTGCCCCATTCCCAGGGGCAAAAAAGGCAGGGCCGCCAGGAGTCCCGCCACCGCCGGGCGCCAGGCCCCCCGCCGATCAGGAGCCCGGCCATGCGCATCGACCAACATCAGCAGGTACCCGGCCAGCAACACCCCGAAAACGCCGATAGCGGGAAACGGCGAAGTCACCCCACCCCAGAGCAATAACCCGATAAAGGCCATCGACCCGACC
>CAZCDO010000141.1:0-10916 GCA_964497135.1 uncultured Verrucomicrobiota bacterium | reverse complement strand
CAAGCCGCGGGGTGAGCGCTCACGGGGCGTGATCGTGCACCCCGCGGCTGATCCCGTTTAATGAGCTGCAGTTCCGAGCTGGCAGCCGCGCGAGGCACCCGCTGGCCTGGCGGCGGGCTCGTCGCGCGGCGATCAGGACCTCGGCGAACTTTGCGGCTTTGCGTGAGAATAATCGGAGTTCTCACTTCTTCGGCTTTACCGAAGAAATTTGTCTTACACCCGTATGGGAGGAACTAAAGACCGTTGTTCGGGGTGACGCCGGAAGGCGTGGCGCCCCTCGCTGACCCCTGTTTTCACGCTTTTCTGCCCCCGTTTTTTCTTGACCCTCACCGCACCGTCGCCTAGGGTGTCGGTCATTGAAAAAGGATTTGTCACCCCTCAGGGAAGGAATTGTCATATGAGCTCCATTTCCGCCGACACCCTCAAATCTGCCATCCGCGATGTGCCCGATTTCCCCCAGCCCGGCATCGTGTTCAAGGATATTACGCCGATCCTTAAAAATCCCGCCCTCTTTCGCGCCGCCATCGATCTTTTGGCCGCCCACCACCAGGGCCAGGCCATCTCCAAAATCGCCGTCATCGACGCCCGCGGCTTTCTATTCGGCTCCGCCCTCGCCCTCGTCCTGAAGGCCGGCATCGTGCCAATCCGTAAAAAAGGTAAACTCCCCTATCAGACTTTCGAAGAAAACTACGCCCTTGAATACGGAACCGCCACCCTCTCGGTTCATGTCGACGCTTTCGAAAAGAATGAACCGGTCCTGCTCGTGGACGACCTGCTGGCCACCGGGGGAACCGCCGCCGCTTCCGCCCACCTGATCGAACGCGCTGGGGGTCGGGTCGTCGGGATCGATTTCCTGATTGAACTCGCTTTTCTGAAAGGCCGCGAAAAACTCGGCGCCTATCCCCTCTTCGCCCCCATCGTGTTCTAAAACGAGGCGCCCATGTCCCACCGCGAATCCATTCCGGTTGCCAACTTGAGCCTGAAGGTCTTCCAACTGCTCGAGCAGCGTTGGTTGCTGTTGACCGCCGGCACGCTCGAGAGCTCCAATTGTATGACCGTCTCCTGGGGCACCCTGGGGGTTTTATGGAACAAGCCCATCGCCATGATCTTCGTCCGACCCAGCCGCCATACGTTCCACTTCACCGAAAAATGTTCCGAGTTCACCCTCGCTGCATTTCCCGATGAATTCCATGAAAAACTAAATTATTGCGGCACCCATTCGGGACGGACCGGAGACAAGGCCCAAGCCTGCAACCTGACCCGGATCCCCTCCCTTAAGATCGCGGCTCCGGCGTATGACGAGGCGGATTTGATTCTCGAGTGCCGCAAAATCTACAGCGACGATTTGGACCCGAAACGGTTCCTGACGCCGGATATCGAAAAAAACTATCACGGCCACGATTATCACCGCTTTTATTTCGGCGAAATCCTGCACGCCGCCGGCACCTCGGAATATCGATCCGCCGAATAACCTCGATCATCGCGTAAGACTGGAATCCAGATAGGTCCGCGCCAGTTTCACATCCGTGGATGCGGCTCGCAGGGACGCTCGCCCTCCAATAGACAACATCGAGACAGTCGAGAGGATTCCCCTGGAGGGCGAGCGTCCCTGCGAGCCGCGGGGGCAAGGGGTGAAGTATGAAGTTGCCATTCGCCGCAGTGTTCTTAGGCGAGGATTTGGGAATAACCTTGTTGATGGCGAAGGACCGGGCCTTATAATCTTATTGGGGGGCGCGCGGAGTGTCCGATCCTGTCCGTCCTAACCCATCGATAATTTTCTCGGCCATTGGTTCGTGCCCTTCCCCGCCCCAGGGCACCGTCATCCGCGCATAGCGGCGGTAGAGCGGACGCCGTTCCCGCCAGAGTGATTTCAAGGTCTGACCGGGCGCCCGGACCAGCCCTCGATTTTCAAAATTGGACAACCGGGTAGTGAGTTCCACCAGCGGCACATCCAGGAACACCACGACGCCCAGGGACTGAAGATGGGCCATCGCTTCCGGATAATAAATGGCGCTTCCACCGGTTGCAATCACCTGCCGTGTCCCTTTTAAACCGCGCAAACAAAGGTCTTCCAAACGGCGAAATTCGGCCATCCCAAGCCGTTTCTGGATCGCCATCAACGGAGCTCCCACGCGCGCCTGAATCAGCACATCGGTGTCGACAAAACGCCAGGCCAGCCGCTTGGCCAGTAAAACCCCCACCGTACTCTTGCCGGATCCCGGCATGCCGATCAGGATTAGGTTTTCGGCAAAAACCGGAATGTTGGACCGTCTATTCATTGAATTAGTCCAACGCATGCACAAACAACCCCGACCGGAGTTTGGGTTCAAACCAGGTGCTTTTGGGCGGCATGATCTGCCCGGCATCCGCGATCGCCATCATCTGTTCGACCTGGGTCGGATACATGGAAAAAGCCACGGCCGACCGACCGCTCCGAACCCGCTCCTCCAATTCGCCGGTTCCGCGGATCCCGCCCACAAATTCGATCCGCTGATCGGTTCGCGGATCCCGGATCCCTAAAATCGGGGCCAGCAACCGTTCCTGCAAGACAGTCACATCCAGAGAGGCGATCGGATCCCGACTCTCCACCGGCGGCCAGGCAACACTCAGCCACTGGCCATCCAGAAAAACGGAGACCTGCCCCGGCCGGTCCGGGGTCGCCGACCCTCCGGACGTCACCCTAAACCCGGCCTCCCGCAACCGGTCCAGGAATTGCACAGACGTCAACCCGTTGAGATCGCGCACACACCGGTTATAGGGCAGGATTTTGAGTTGGCCGGCTGGGAAAATCACCGCCATAAACCAATTGTATTCGCGATCCAAACCCGGCAGGGATTCGTGCTTACGCCGTTCGACGGCAATGCGGACCGAAGCGGCCGACCGATGATGCCCATCGGCGATATAGGCCACGGGCACACAGGCAAACGCCTGGGTTAGCGACTCGGTCTGTTCCACCCGCCAAAGCGTGTTACGAATGCCGTCGGCCGGCGTGAAATCATACAAGGGCGGGGTTTTCAAAATAGCCGCCACCTGGGCGTTGATTTCAGGACGATCCCGGTAGGTGATAAAAATCGGCTCGTCATGCGCATTGACCTGGTCGATATGATGAGTGCGGTCATCTTCCTTGTCTTGCCGCGTTTTTTCGTGGGTTTTGATGATCTCCTCGCGATAATCATCCACCGCACAACAGGCGACCAGTCCGGTCTGCATCCGCCCGTCCATGACCAGCCGATAGAGGTAATAACACGGGCGGGGTTCCTCCAGCAGAATCATCTGACTGCGGAACATTCGAAAGGCCTCACTGGCCTGCCGATAGGTGGCGGGGCCATGGGGATCGGTGCCCGGTGGCAAATCGATCTCCGGGCGTGTGACATGCAGAAAACTCCAGGGATTGCCCTGAGCCAGTTCGGCTGCCTCCCGGGTATCCACCACATCATAGGGAACGGCCGCCACCTGGGCCGCCAATTCACACGGGGGATGCAAAGCTTTAAATGGTTTAATACGCATGATTGATAAATCCTTTAGGGGAAACCGTTTTTTGAACTATGACAAAAATGCCCATCCAGCGCAATCCCCTGTTATGGGTGTGAAACCCTCCGCTTGACCCCGGCGCAGCCTTGGTGTAAAGAGACAAGTAACTGAAATGTCCGTTATCAAAATATGAAATGCGCCGTCATCCTTCTCAATTGGAATGCCGCGGAACAAACCGCGGAAACCGTCCGCGCCCTGCGACGCTGGCACCGGTTGAAACCCGACGTGTGCCTCGTCGATAATGGATCCACCGATGCCGATCACGCCGCCCTGCTGGCCCTCTGCCCCGGCGAACGCATCCTGACCAACCCCCGCAACCTCGGCTATGCCGGCGGACTGAATACCGCGCTGGCCGTTTTGCGTCCGGAAGGCTATGACGCCTTTTTTTTTCTGAACACTGACGCCCGTCTCCCCGAGGAAGATGCCGAGCGCCTGCTCTCCCGGCTGGCAGAAAACCCCCACCTCGGAATCGTCGGCCCCGTCCTGACCGAATACCGCGGCCATCAGGTCCGCGTCGATGCCGGCGGACGCAATATCGCCTTCCACCTTGACACCCGGCGACGGGTCCCGCATCCCTTTCCCTCCGTTTCTCCCTTCGACCCCTCCATCCGCTACTGCGCGTATGTCCCCGGAACCGCTATCCTGATTCATAACCGGATCTTCGAGGCCATCGGCGAGTTGGACGAAGCTTATTTTTTTAGCGGCGAAATCGCCGATTTCTGCGCCCGCGCGAATAAGGCCGGATTCGGCTGTGCCGTACTCCCGGCCGCCCGGGCCGAACACGACGCCGGAAACAGCCCCCTGCGATCCACCCTGTATCTCTACTATTCACTCCGCAACCGTTTCCTCTACATCCGGAAGTTTTATCCCCGCACCACCGTTCCGCTCAACCTCTATTGGATCCTGCTCGGCCTGTTTTTAGCAACCGTTTCCCTGTTGACTGGGCGAATTGGGCGTCTTCGCGCCATCGGCCTGGCCATGCGCGACGGGTTGACCGGCCGGTTCGGTTCGCACCATGAATACTTCACCTCCCCCTGATATTGCAGTCCTGATCCCCAATTGGAACGGCGCCCGATGGCTTCCGGCCTGTCTGGATGCCCTGAAAGCCCAGACCCTCCGTCCCGCCGAAATCGTTCTGGTTGACAATGGGTCCACCGATGGGTCCCCCGCCATGGCCAAGGCGACCTGCCCCTCTCTCCGCCTGATCGAATTCCCCGTCAATCGCGGCTTTGCGGCCGCGGTCAACGCGGGAATCCGGCAGACCCGTTCACCCTTCGTCGCCCTGCTCAATACCGACACCCGTCCGACACCCCAGTGGCTTGAGGCCCTGGCAAAAAACCTGGCCCAGGCACCCGCCGATGTCGCCGGGGTTGCCTCCCGCATGGTGGACATGGCCGATCCGAACCGGATTGAAAATGCCGGCGATCTACTCTCCTGGCACGGCATGGCCGCCAAACGGGGACATGGACTCCCTGCCGTTGACTTCAACCAACCCGCCGACATTTTTTCACCCTGCGCCGGAGCCGCCCTGTACCGGCGATCCTTTCTCGAATCCGCGGGCTTGTTCGACGAACGATTTTTTGCCTACCTCGAGGATGTCGATCTCGGCTTTCGGGGGCGTTGGATGGGATTCCGGTTCAACTTTGCACCCGACGCCATCATCCGGCACCAAGGCCATGGCGCCGGCCTGCATCATGCCCGTTACGTGCGACTGATCACCCGCAACCGGATCCTGCTCCTCCTGAAAAATCTGCCCGTTACCGCATTCTGGCGCCATACCCGCCAAATCCTGTATGGGCAATGGTATTACCTCATCGCGTATCGGCGCCCCCTGCAGGTGGTCTGCGGCTGGTTGATGGTCTTCCCGCAGATTCCGCATCTTCTGCGCGAACGATGCCGGCTCACCTCCCTGCGTCGCGTCCCCATCGCTCAGGTGGAATCCTGGTTGACGCCCATCCCACCCGAACGCCCTTTAGTCCAGGCATTCCGCTCACGAATCAACCGGGCTGGATCCCCATGAACATCCTCTTTCACGCGCTCTCCCCACCGCCCCGAATAACCGGAACCGATGCCGCTTTTCAGGATTTGGAAGCCTTGCGCGAGCGTTGCGGGGGATCCATCCTCCCGCTCTTCCCCCTGCCCTTTCCGTCGCGTTGGGTCCCCCGCCCGCTCTACGGCCTGCATCGCGCGTTTAGTTTCCGCGCCCTCGAACTCAAACACGACCTTCATTTCGTCGCCTATGCCACCGGCTATGCCTTCCCGTACCTTGCCATTCTACGCAAACCCATCTGCTACCAAGTTCTTGCGGGTCTCGATCCCTCCGCCCCTCCGCCTGCGAGCTTCCGCCGCAAAGTCCATCTGATCGTCAATAATCGCCGCGATGAAAAACTGGCCCGAAACTGGGGCTTCGTCGATGTCCGCCACATCCGACCCGGGATCGACTTGTCCGGTTTCGATGCCGTCCCTTCGCCGCCCCCCCCCAGCCCCTTCGTCCTGCTGGCCGGATCGGCCCCGTGGACGCGTGAACAATTCCAGTTGAAGGGTTTTGATCTGCTCTTTGATCTCCTCGTCCATCACTCCGACCTCCGCCTCATCCTGCTCTGGCGGGGATATCAACGCGCCCACCTAAACCGCCTGCTGGCCCGCAAGGGCTTGACGTCGCGCGTTGAAATCGTGGACACCAAAACCGATATCCGGGCCCTCCTCGCCCGTTGTCATGCCACCGTCGGGCTCGCGGCCCATAACCGTCTGCTCAAAGCCTATCCCCATTCCCTGCTCGAATCGCTCGCCGCCGGACGACCGGTCATCGTCAGCGAAACCCTGGCCCTCGCCGATGACGTCAGGGAAAAACAGTGCGGCGAAGTGGTCGGATCCCTGACCCTTTCCGCGCTCGATAGCGCCGTGGCCTCCCTGCGCCGCCATTACGCCCGCGCCGCCCGCGCCGCCGCGCCGACGGGGCGCGAATTTGACCGCGGCGCCATGCTGGCCCGGTTCCAGGAAACCTTCAGGGAGTTCGCCGCCGGAGCCGTCCTCTGATATCCGTCTCTGCGGTCGCCATAGAGGGCGCCCCTCCAGACAGCGAACTCGGCATGCGGAGCCTCCCCTCGTCGGACTCGTCGAAAGCGTGGCACTGCTTTAAGACGGCCGTGGTGCTCTCATAGGATGCGAGGGGTAATTCCGACACGAATTGCTGAGCATCGATCATCACCTTAAGGATCGGATCAGGGTTGTCCCATCGGGACATGGCGCGAAGGCCGAGCAGGTAGTCATCGCGAAGCACGGTGGGCACGATGATTCGGCAAAGACCGGCGTGGGTCAGTTCGGCGTTCATCAGGGTGCGGGCCACCCTCCCGTTTCCATCTATGAACGGATGAACTTCCGTCACCAGAAACATGATGAAGAGGGCGCGGGCCAGCCCGGGTTCGACCGCCATAGTAAGATCGAATCCCTTAAGCAGCGTCCCCCTGACCAGTTCCGGAGCCACGAAGTGCGTTTGACCGGCACGGTTGGGTTCCGACTTGAACTCTCCGGGGAGCTTGTCCGACCGCCCTTCCATGATTGCGTGGTGGCGGGATTGGAGCAGGTCGAGAAATTCGTCGGCCGAGTTTGGGGTCCGGCCCCTATCCTCGCTGCTCGACACGATCCGGAACGTCCCCATGATGTCGTGGGCATCCTCTGGCCGCCGTACGGGAATCTTGTTCTTGAACACGATGTCGTAGGCCTCGGCGATCTCAAACTCGGTTCCCTCGATGTAATTCGAGAAGTAGGATTCGAAAAAAGCCAGAAGCCGGACTTCGTCCGACGTCCGCTTCAAATCCACTCTCGCTGGCAGTGGCGACCGCAACAGGTGGGAGAACAATTGGTTCAGGATGGCAAGTCGCCCCGGGTCATAGGGAACCCCGCTCGATCTGGCGCGAGCCAACTGGGAGCCCAACCCCTTGGCTGGGCAGGATCGCAGGATGGCCCCGATGATCTTGTTCAATCTCTGGAACTGCGCCTCCATCCCTAAGGTCGGGGCAATCACACGGGCTTTGTCGCGGAGCACATTGAGAGATGCTTCGCCTTGAACCTGACACAGACGATCCAAACCGTCCTCCACAGCCGACTTCGAAAGCGCCTTGGCCGACGAGGATCGACTTCTTGAAACCTGGAGGTTCTCAAGGTACGCCCGTGGCCGGGAAGAGATGAATAACCCATCGAGGAACGGCATGTCGTCCTCCATCCGTCCCTTGCCCTTCAGGAGATGAACCGTCACGCCGGGGAGTCGGACCGTTCGGGAGTATTTATACGTGAGGAACACGGACCCGTCCTCCGTAGGCTTCGCCTCCAAGGCCGTGCGGTGACTGAGCACGGCACCGGGAAAGAGCTTGCCGAGAATCGGATACAGGTTGCGGTTAACGATCGCTTCGGGGGCATCGGTCAAGTTCGAGGAGTAGACTCGGGGAGTGATCTTTCGGAGACGCCCCGCCTTGACCAGTCGGCTGATCCGCTGTGACTCGGCCTTTTCGGACGTAGCAAAGACGATTTCTGGTAGATTTTCTTTCATAGAATAACCATCCTAACATCAGATCCGTAGAATATATTCAATTAAAGGCCATATTTTGTCAACTATTTAAGCCGTTAATCTGAATTGTTGATTTTTTCAGATTATCCGCCAAACCTCTTTGAAATGCCGAATCTGGAAGCTTACGCCCTTTTGGCTGGGTAGCAAAAGGGCCAAACTCGAGAAGCAAACTGGAAGCTTGCGCTATCTTTGAGCAAATCCGACCTGTTTTTCTGGATCTCTTTTTCGGATCTCCTGATCTTCCTTGACCCACCCACCCCCTCCGCCGTATAAATACCTTTCATTCATTTCACCCCCCTAACAGGAGACGGCATTTCATGAAACCAATCAGTGTCCAGCTCTATTCGTTGCGCGAAGCGGCCGCCAAGGATTTCATCGGCGTCCTCAAAGCCGTCTCCGCCATCGGATATGTCGGGGTCGAACCCGCCGGCCTGTACGACATCAAACCCGCCGATTTTCTCAAAATCGTCTCCGATCTGGGACTCGTCGTCTCCTCCAATCACGGTCCCTGGCCTAATCGCAACAACATTAAAGAAGTCATCGACACCACCCTCGCCCTCAAGCTGAAAACCGCCATCGGCGGTTTCGGTCCCGACGACTTCAAAACGCTGGACGCCATCAAAGCCACCGCGGATACGGTTAATTTCATGATCGATCAGCTCGCCCCGGCCGGCATTACCCTCGCCCTGCACAATCACTACTGGGAATTCAACACGATCGACGGCCGTCTCGCTTACGATTACCTGCTGGACCTCTGCCCCCGCGTCAAAATCGAGCTGGATATTTATTGGGCCGCCAATTTCGGCGCCTGTAATCCCGCCGAACAGATCCGCCGGTTGCAAGACCGCACCGTCCTCCTGCATGTGAAGGATGGCACTCTGGTCCGGGACGTTCCCCATGTCGCGGTCGGTTCCGGCAAGATGGATATCCCGGCCTGTATCGCCGCCGCCGATCTCAACCGGGTCGAGTGGCTGGTCGTCGAACTGGATTCCTGCGCAACAGACATGCGGGAAGCGGTCGCCGCCAGCTATCGCTATCTGACCGCCAACCGTCTGGCTCGCGGTCGCATCTAGTCGCAATCGCCTGTTCCCGTTGGAGCCGGGCCGGGGTGCCCTCACCCCGTTCTGACTCATCCAACGGATCTGAGAGGGAGCGGAAGAGCGGGGTGAGGGCACCCCGGCTCCAGAAAAAAAGCCACCGGTTCATCACCATCAGTTGTCCCCGCTATGGCTATTTTATCGAAACGAACTCTGACCGAAGTGATCCGGACCTGCCATCAATCCCATGGCCTCCGGCCGCGACTGATGGATCTGAACGGGCGGATCGTCGCGGGGAACGACCCCTTGGCGGCCTTCTCGCGAATCCGCCGCGAACGCGCCTATGCCCTGCATGAGAGCGTCAATCTCGGCATCCCCTTTATTTTCGCCCTGGGTCCCGTCATCACCAGTTGGGTCATCGCGCTCGAAGACCAGCGCATCATTCATGCCGCGCTGATCGGCGGCGAGGTGCTGGTCACCGATCGGGCCGCGGCGCGCGGGCCCGGGATCGAATACCTGACCGGCCTGGGACTGACTCCCCTTGCGGCCGCCGCGTATCTCGACCGTCTCCCGGTCTGGCCGCCCGAGCGGGTCGAATCGGCTGGAATCGAGCTGGAAACCATTTTTTACCGGGTCAGCGGCTGGAAGCCGATCCTATTGCCGGAAAACCGGCTGCGCCTGCAACAGCAAAAGCAGATTGCCGAAGCCATTGAAGACCAAAAGAAACGCGGTGAATCCAACGCCTACCCTTTCGAAAAAGAACGCATCCTGCTCTCCCTGATCCGCGCGGGAGATCCGGAAGGCGCCCGGCGGGTTCTCAACGAGATGCTGGCCGCCATGTATATGAGTTCGCCGCGACTGGCCCTACTCCGCGCCCGGGCAATCGAAATGATGGGATACCTGACCCGGGCAGCCATTGAGGATAGCCCCGCCCTGGAACCGCTGATCGAGCGCAACCACCAGTGGATGGAGCGCTTGATCCGCGCCCGGGATTTCGAGGACTTGTCGCATGTGCTGACGGGCGCCTTGAACGATTTCATTGAAGGCATCTATGTCCATGGATTCAACCGCACCAACACCCATGTGGCCCGGGCGCTCGATTATATCCGCCGGGATTTCGCCAAACCCCTGACTCTGGCGGATGCCGCCCGCGAGGTGGGATTGAGCCCCTATCGCATCGCCCACCTGATCAAAAATCATACCGGCAAAACGTTCATTCAAATATTGCATGAAATCCGCATTCAACGCGCCCGCACCCTGCTGGAAGAAACCGACCAACCCTGCACCGAAATCGCCTATGAAGTGGGGTTCGGCGATCAAAGCTATTTCATCAAACACTTCCGCCGCCTGACCGGTATTACCCCGGCCCGCTATCGGCGGGGACGCCGGACCTGAAAGCCATGACGCCGAATCCACCGGGGTATCGTCTTTTCCGTTGGAGTCGGAAAGAGGACACCCCCATAGCTGCTAAGCGAAGATCAAAAACATAACGCAAAAAGGGCTTGCCGTCTCTTTTTTTAGGGGGCTGTATAGCCGAGAGAGCATCGGGATTAAGCGATTCTGGTTTTTCCCTCCCCCCGGCGCGGGGGAGGGTAGGGTGAGGGGGCTCCTTGTATGTTTTTCAACTCCATTCGAATTTGTTGTAAAACATTTTTCAATTATTCCACAGAGGATGCCCCTACGAATTCTTTCTGCAACACTAATGATCCCCCTCACCCCTCCCTCCCCCTCGCCGGGGGGAGGGAGGAAACCAAAGACGCCGCCAAAGTCAGCGCGACCAACGG
>CAZCDO010000140.1:0-10931 GCA_964497135.1 uncultured Verrucomicrobiota bacterium | reverse complement strand
ATCAGGCCGCGTAAAGACAAGCCTTGTACGGCTTGTCACACGCGGCATTTTGGAGAGAGGATGAAGACGACTTATTATTCAGACGTGCCCCCAATCCGCCCCGATCAGAGCGGGTCGCGGGATTCAGGGGGGAGTCCTACTCCGCCTCTTCATTTTTTTCAAGGGCGGGTCCCGACCGATCGAGAATCCATTGGTCATTGATCTCAAATATTCGGGTGGCCAGGGACCCGATCAGGCGATGGTCATGGGAGACAAAAATGACCGTCCCGTCTGCTTGGGACAAGGCGAAGTTCAAGGCTTCAATCGACTCCAGATCCAGGTGATTGGTGGGTTCATCCAGCACCATCACATTGCCGCCGACCAGCATCATCTTCGCCAGAATGAGCCGGGCCTTTTCACCCCCGCTGAGAACCTGGATTTTCTTGAAAACATCGTCTTTGCTGAAAAGCATTCGGCCCATGAACGATCGCAGTTCGGTTTCGCTGCGATCCTTTTCATCTGCAAATTGCCCCAGCCAGTCCAAGGCCGGACAGGTCGGATCGAGGACCTCCTCGGGATCCTGGGGAAAGACGTTGAACTGAACGGTCTCCCCGAAAACAACAGACCCGGTATCCGGAGCTAAAAGTCCACTGAGTATTTTTAACAGGGTCGTCTTGCCCGCGCCATTCTTTCCAATGATCGCGATTTTTTCATGGGGTCCAATCGTACACGAAAAATCCTTAAAAAGGTCGGTGGCATAGCGCTTCGATATTCCGTCGACTTCGATCACTTTGTCGCCCAAACGCCGCCGGGCATTAAAACGGAGATAGGGCGAAACCCGCGAACTGGGCTTCATCTCGTTAAGTTCAATTTTTCCCAGCAGTTTCTGCCGGGACGTCGCTTGTTTCGATTTGGAGGCATTGGCGCTGAAACGGGAGATAAAAGTTTTCAAATCATGGATCTGTTTTTCCATTTTTTCATTGGCTTTTGCCTGCCGTTCCCGCAGTTCCAGACTCGCAATCGTGAAATCATCGTAATTCCCCGGGAACATCCGGATTTCATGGTAATCGAGATCCGCAATATGGGTGCATACCTGGTTCAAAAAAAACCGGTCATGTGAAATGACGAGGACGGTTCCCTGATACCGCGCCAACAATTCCACCAACCACTCGATCGATTCCAAGTCGAGATGGTTGGTCGGTTCATCCAAAAGCAGAATATCGGGGCGGCCAAACAACACTTGTGCCAGCAGGACCCTGAGCTTGAATCCGCCTTTCAAGGTCCGCATCTCCTGGGTAAAGACGTCTTCCGTGAATCCGAGTCCGGCCAGCAATTGGGCGGCATCGGCCTCCATGGTGTACCCGCCCGCTTCCCCGAACTCATGCTCGATCTCGCCGCTACGTTCGTGCTCGGCATCGCTGAGATCGGCCTTGGCATAGAAGCTTTCCCGTTCCTGATGGAGGGCCCAGAGTTTCGGGTTCCCCATGTAAACGGTGTCCAGAATGGGAATGCCATCGAATTCCGCATGGTCCTGGCGCAGATGGCCCACGGTACAGTCGCGGCCGATCGTCACCTCGCCGCGGGTGGCCGGCAGGAGACCGGCCAGAATCTTCATAAAAGTTGATTTACCGGAACCGTTGGCCCCGATCAACCCATAACAGTTGCCGGGGGTAAACTTGATGCTGACATCCTCAAATAGAATATCCGCTCCAAATTGCTTGGTCAGCATTGATGTTGCAATCACACTCTCGCTCCCCTCCACACGACCGCGGAACACAAAGGGCGGAGATAGTGGGTTTTATTTCCAAAAGAAGCAATATAATCCGGGGCCTTCATCCAGAGCCCAAAAAAGACGTGTAAAATCCGATCCGATGCGGTATAGTCCGCCGAACTTGAAAGGATACACCATGCCACTGGAAACCATGGGTCAGGCTACCATCCACATCGACGATCACCAACTGGTGTGTCCCGTTTTCCGCGGAAGCGAAGGCGAACGCGCCATCGACATCTCCAAACTTCGCAAGGAAACCGGCGCCATCACCTATGATCCCGGCTTCATGAACACCGGCTCCTGTTCCAGCACGATCACCTTCATTGATGGGGAAAAAGGGATTTTACGGTATCGCGGGTACGATGTCGCCGATCTGGCCGAACATTGCGAGTTCATCGAAGTTGCCTATCTGCTGACCCGCGGGTCCCTCCCCACCGTGGAACAAAAAGCGCGCTATAGCGGATTGCTGAACCAACATTCCATGATTCACGAGGATATGCGTGAATTTTTCAGCCACTACCCGGAACATTCTCACCCGATGGCCATCCTGTCCGCCATGGTCGTTTCCCTCTCGTCATTTTATCCCGAACTGGGTCAAAACCGGCACGAAGATTTGGATATGACCGTTACGCGATTGATCTCCAAACTTCGCACGATTGCCGCCTTCTCCTACAAGAAGTCCATCGGCGAACCGGCCGTCTATCCGCGGCATGACTTCAAATACTGCGAAAATTTCCTGAACATGATGTTTAGTTCGCCCGTTCGCAAGGAACCCTTTACCCCGGTCATGGTGGAAGCGATCAATAAACTGCTGATTCTGCATGCCGATCACGAACAGAATTGTTCGGCATCGGTGGTGCGCGCCGTCGGCAGTGCGGAAGCCAACCTCTACGCCTCGATTTCCGCCGGCATCTGTGCCTTGTGGGGCCCTCTCCATGGCGGAGCCAACGAGCATGTCATCAAGATGCTGGTGGATATCCATGCGCGGGGCACCAAGGTCAAGGACGTCATCGCGCGGGCGCGGGACCCCCACCATCCTTTCCGGCTGATGGGTTTTGGTCATCGGGTCTATAAGTCCTATGATCCGCGGGCCCGGATTGCTAAGGAATTGTGCCAGAAGGTCATCGCCGCCAACCATACCCATGATCCCCTGCTGGACATCGCCCAGGAACTTGAGGCCGAAGCGTTGGCGGATTCCTATTTCCAGGACCGGAATCTCTACCCGAACGTCGACTTCTATACCGGTTTGACCTACCGGGAAATGGGCATTCCCACAAATATGTTCACGGTCATGTTCGCCATCGGGCGGCTCCCCGGCTGGATTGCGCAGTGGCTCGAATTGAAAAACGACACTGAAACCCGGATCGCCCGGCCCCGTCAGGTCTATACCGGTCCGAATGTGCGCACGGTGGACCCCATCGAGAACCGGGTGGATTAACAGGCACCGTATGCGACAAATAGGCGATTTTAAGGATTTCGGCATTCCGGTGCGCGCGGTTGTCGGGGGCGGCCCTTGGGCCGGCAAGAATCAACAGGGACAACCCTGTCTCTACGCGGTGATGGGCCACGAGTCGAATCGGGCCGATCTCATCGTCCTTCAAATCGATATCGAATCCGGACAATGCCGACAATTTAGTCCTCCGGCAGGCATTTCCGCCGGCCGGCCTTGTTTTTGGAGCGAACGCCATCAGAAATTATTCATCGGCGCGTCCGGCATGGAGCATGGCTCTCAAAAATCATCGGGGTGGCTCATCTATTTCGATCCCCATACGGATCGGATTAAAATCGCCGGGGGCGGGTTCCTCTGTCCGGGTAAAAAGGAATTCCCCGTCAGCCTCGCCGAAGCCCCGGATGGCACCGTTTATGTCGGATGTTATCCCAATGCTTCCCTGTATGCTTATGACCCGGCATCCAACCAGATCCGGGCATGTGGCTCAATGGATCCGGTAGATGTCTATTCCTATGTCGCCTGCGGCAGGGACGGCACTGTGGCCGGCCTGATTAAAACAACCCGACCGCATGCTGTCGTCTTCGACCCCGCTACCGGAGAACACCGGGCCGTCGGCCCCATGGCCGATACGGACACCCGCCAGGGGCACGTCCATCTCCTCACGGGAGCGGACGGCCTGCTCTATCTCGACACCCATGAAGGGCCTTTTCGGTTGCAGGGGATGGACGCCGTTCCCGTCTCCGCCCTTCCGGCCTCCCGCCCCACCCCCACCCTCCCCGATGGATCCCATTTCCGTTATCTGGATGGACATGCTGAAAAAGCCCATGCCTGGCACATCATCGAAATCCGCAAACCCGACGGAACCCAGAAGGTGATCCGGCTCGAGTATGAATCGGCTGGAACCGGCATCTATATCGTGCGTGCCGGACCCGACAAAAAACTCTACGGCTCCAGCATCCTGCCCATGCACTTTTTTACGGCCGACCCCCAAACCGGTAAATTGATCGATTTTGGCGCCTGTAGCACAGCTTCGGGTGAGGCCTATTCCATGGATTGGATGAATGGCAAACTCTACCTGGCCGTCTATACCCATGCCATCCTCTGTGAATACGACCCCCGATACCCCTATTCCTTCTCCAATTTGCGCCAGGAACCCAACGGAGAATGGACCCTTTTGCCCGGCGAATATGACCCTTCCGGGAATCTGGGATTCCAATTCGGACCCAACGATAATCCCCGCCAGTTGGGCCGGATGGATAACGTGGCTTTTCGGTCCCGCGACATGGTGGCCGGACCCGCCGGCAAAGTCTGGGTTGTATCCATCCCCGATTATGGCATGTGGGGCGGCACGCTCTCCTGGTATGACCCTAAAACCAAATGCTTCGGCGGTGCCCACCGCCATCTCTATCCCGACTGCAGTCCCATTAGCATTACCCTCATGCCCGAAGAGGATTTGTTGTTTATGGGCTTTTCCATCTATGGCGGTAGCGGAACAACTCCCCGTGTCAAAACGGTGGGCTTCATGGCTTGGGATCCCCACCGCGATTGTGAAGTCTGGCGGGGCGATCTGGGCTTGAACTGCATTGGCTGTATGGATGTTCACGCCATTGGGAAGGGACAGGTCTATGCCATTGTCCACCCCTATCCGGACTCGGTTCTGCATGCCAACCTGGTCCTGATGGACCCGCTCAAAGGACGTATCCTCTCAACAACCCGCTTGGATACGGTTGCCGGATGGCCCTTGGAAGTCGCCTTCGCCAATGACGATCGATATCTCTACGGTCTGACCCGTGAAAGCATCTACCGCGTTCCGCTGGGAACCACCGACGTCGAAGTTCTCTGGCGAACCGATCCGGAAAACGGTCCGACCGGAGCCGGCGCCCTGATCGATGGAGTCTACTATTTTGGAGCCATGGCCCACCTGCAGGGCGTCCGGGTCTCTTAGCCCAAGGGCAATCCCAGGCGGTGCAAAGTCTCGATCAACTTGCCCTTGTCAATCGGTTTTACCAAATAGGCTTCACATTGATGGGTGAAGGCATTCATAATGGTCAAGGGATCTTGGACAACGGTCGTCATGATGATTTTGACGCCATTCCCGCGCGGAATCCCGGCGCCCTCTTCCAAATGACGAATCTCCTGCAATACGGCCTGCCCATCCATTTCGGGAATGACGATGTCGAGACAGATCAGTTGGTAGGGATTCCCCTCTTCCCGGGCCATCCGAAAAGCCGCGATGGCTTCCCGCCCATTGATGGCAATATGCACCTCGCCATACGGCGCCAATAATTTCTGCAACAATAGCCGACTGGTAAAATCATCCTCGACAACCAATATCTTCATGAAATTTTCTCCTCGCTGCGGGTCAACCATCCCCGGGCACGCAGGACTTTCCGGTAATTGTCCACTCCGCCCCTCAACTCATCAATCTGCTCAACGATGGTTTTCCAATCACCCTGTTCAATCGCCGCTTCAACCAACCGCGCCGTGCCCACCAAGGCATCCGCACTGACATTGGCTGCCGCCCCTTTCGCCGTATGCACAATGCGGCGAACCGCCGCCAGATCCCGGGCCTTTATCGCCATTTCAATTTCTTCCAACCGGTGTCCAATGTCGCCTGTAAACGCGACCAGAACCTCCTGGACCAGATCCCGATCATCGGCTAATCGACGCAAGATATCACACTCATCGAATATGGCTGATGATCGGTCGCCATCGGATTCCGGTTTATCGGGCATGAATCCCCCAGAACAAATACTTGGAGTTACGTCTGTCTATTTAAGGGCATGGCGTCCCGGCTGTCAACTCCGGACTCACCGTTTCATCCGGCGTCACATCCAGCCCGTACCGGGGATGGCCGGACCATTCCAACCCGGCCCCGGTCGGTTCGACCGGTCGGCCGAATCCGTCCGCCACGCGTCCGCCTGTAAAGGGAAGGCGCCGCCACGCCGGTTTTCCTGCGGAATAAAACAAGGCATCCATCCGTCCGGTGGGATTTCGAAACCAATACACCCTCGCCCCGTCATCGAAAATCGATCGCGCTTGATAGACGCTCCGTCCGAACAGACGCAAAAACTCACGCAACTGAAGGTAAGCCGGCCGAACCCGCCAACCGCCCCCGCCATCCTGGTCATCCACCAGGCCGAACCCATGCGCCACCAGACGCCACCAATAAACCCGATCCACCATGCCGGACGCCAGAGCCAGGACGCCATATCGGATCATAAAATCACCGTAGTCCGCCTCATTCACGCTCGGATCGACCCGGCGGGGGCCGGGCATTACGTAAGGCGATCCCACGGGCGAATACACGCCCGTGCCCCGGAGGGGCCAATTCGTTTCAGAGACGATAAAACGCGGATCACAGGCGGCTGGCGAGGACTCGGCGATCGCACGCCCCAAAATAAATTTACGCTCGGCATCGTACCGGCCCTGGAAATTTTCCGGCGCACCGCGCCGATCCACATACAAATGGTGCGAAACGGCCTGAAACCGAAAATTTGCGGGAAGCATCCGGAGGGCTGCGATCAGGTAATGATATTCAAAATCGATCACCGCCGGCCCCATGAATTTCAGCCCCGGATGAGCTCGCGCCGCCTCGGCAACCGGCGCCAACAGGCGGCGATACTCGCCGAAGGTCCAAAGCCCCCATTTCACCCGGTTGATGGCGTGCCCCGCCTCCACCCATTCCACCTGATCCGCCAAGTCCCCCACCACCCGTTCCACAAAACGATCCCAGCGCGCGGGGCAGAGCGCCGCCTGGCGATCCTGGACCAGGGCCAGGCTGACCGGATATCCCAGTCCCCGAAGTTCCCGGACTGCCGCAGCCGTGTGGAACCATTCCCGCTCGGTCTCATGATGGTAGAATCGAACCATCAGCGGCAGTCGGCACCCCAACCCTTCGAGCACGGTCCGTTCACGATCCCAGGTGCCTTCCCGCGGTTCAACCGCCAGAGCGAGGCGTCCCGTGAAGTCGGCCGGTTCGCGAAAAGCGGTCCGGCTCAGCCGCCGGGTCGCCCGCCAAACGGCCGGCCAGGCGGCCAGATTGCTCCCTCCAATCCGCAGGGCATTGGCCAGTGGATAACGCCGATTCCGGTCGCGCACCAGCAAGGTGCTGATGGCCTGCCCGGACCGATCGTCCCAAATCCAAATATCGGATTCGGGCGGATAAGGCGGTTGCGAATCGCCCCGCCGGGCCGCAGGTCGTTCCCGCAAAGGATGGCGCCAACGACGGGTCAGGGTATGAATAAAGAAAAGGAACCGGTATAAATCCTCCCAGCGATGAAAAACCTTCGGCGGACGGCTCTCGCCAAATACCATCGCCTTAAAAACGCGCAACAGATCCGACGGCAGGGTAATCCGCGAAATGTCACGGGCTTTCAGGCGCAGAGTGATCTGGGGATAAAAACGGGCGCGATTCAAATCCACAAATTGGACATCGCTCCAGACCGCGGGCCCCGTCCGACGGAGGAGAATATTCTGGTTGCCGAGATCGCCATGAATCACCCCGGCACGGTGCAGGGCGGCCACCTCAGAGGCAACGGCTTGCAGCAGAGCCATCAAGTCGGAACACACCGGTGACGTCCGGTAAATCCGGATCAGTTCGTCGCGGAAACTGGTCAGGTGGGGAACGAATTCGGTGATAAAAAAACCCCGCCCAATCCGGCCCCTCTTCCGCTCCTCAAAAAAAGCCACCGGTTTCGGCGTCCCGATCCCGGCCGCACCCAAGGCCCGGGCCGTCGTCCACGCCCGATGCGCCTTCGACCCCGCCCAGGCATCCCAATAGCCCTTCCCCCAGCGGGGCGAACCATAGGCTTTCACCGTCAAAGCCACCGGGTGTCCCGTGATCGTCGGCTCGATCGTCACCACCCGGTTTCGGCCCCGTGCATGAATCCGCTCGGACCGATCCATCCATTCGTCAAGGTGATACCACACATCGTGAAACACCGGACTTTCATATCCCTCGGCCACTTCACCCGACCAGGTGCCAAAAGCCACGGGAAATCCGGCCGTTTCGCACGACGGGTGGCTCACGTATCCGTCTCCGTGCCGGGCGTACGGGTCAGAATGATGCCCTGAGCCCGGAGGTGAACGAAGATGGTATCGACCGATTGCTTCGGTTCCATCCGATCGGTAAAAAGATGGATTTCCGGTTTTTCCGGGGGTTCATAGGACATGGTCACTCCGGTAAAATTGGCGATCTCGCCCGTCCGGGCCTTGCGGTAGAACCCCTTGGGATCCCGTTGTTCGCAGACGGCCAGCGGCGCATCGATAAACACCTCGATAAACCGGTCCGCCCCGATCGCCTGCCGCGCCATCTCCCGATGGGCTCGAAACGGTGAAATCAGGGAGGTGATCACCACGAGCCCGGCATCATTGAACAATCGGGCGACCTCGGCCACCCGGCGGATATTCTCCTGCCGATCTTCGGCCGAAAAGCCCAGGTTGCAATTCAATCCATGCCGCATATTGTCTCCATCCAGCACATAGGCGGCATAGCCTTCGGCCAACAACCGATGTTCGAGTTGATAGGCAAGGGTGGATTTACCCGCTCCGCTGAGCCCGGTCAGCCAAAGGGTCACGGGGCGCTGACCAAAAAAGCGGATGCGCTCTTCCGATGTCACCAGGCTTTGCTCGCGGCGCAAGTGGGCCGGAGACGGGGTTGCCGCGCGATGTCGGGCGCGCTCGATGATCATGCCCGCAGCCACCGTGGCATTGGTCAGAAGATCGATCAAAATAAAACTGCCCGTCGTCCGGTTCCGCGTGTACTCGTCGCAAATCAGCGGCGCCGCCAGATCCAGGGTCACCCGGCCAATCTCGTTCGGGGCCAGCGCTTGCGCATCCTCCCGATGCAGGGTATTGGGATCCACCCGGTAGTGCAGGGTCGATACCGAACCCCGAACCCGGTTGGTGGTGTGCTTGACCAGGTAGGCTTTCCCCGGCTGGAGCGGCTCATCGTCCATCCAGACCAACATGGCCTCAATTTCCTGATCCATCCGGGGCAGGTTGTTCGGATGCACCAGCATCCCGCCCCGCGACAAATCGATGTGATCTTCTAAACAAATCGTCACGGATTGCGGAGGAAAGGCATATTCCAATTCCCCATCATAGGTGACGATCGATTTGACCTTCGAAACCCGGCCCGAGGGCAAGGCCATGACCTCATGCCCCACCCGAACCACACCCCCCGCCATTTGTCCGGCATAGCCCCGGAAGTTCAGGTCAGGCCGGATCACGGTTTGAACCGGCAATCGAAAGTCGATCAGGTTACGGTCGCTTTCGATGTAAACCGTCTCCAAATGGTTGAGCACGGTGGGTCCGACATACCAGGGCATGGCGTCTGAGGATTCGACCACATTGTCGCCCTTCAACGCGCTGATCGGAATGAATACCAAATCCTTGAAATTCAATTTCGCGGCGAATGCGCCATAGTCCTCGCGGATTTGATTAAAAACGGCTGGGTCATAGTTCACCAGATCCATTTTATTGACGGCCACGACCAGATGGGGGATCCCCAGCAGGGAGGCGATAAAAGTATGGCGCTTGGTCTGAGTCAACACCCCCAACCGGGCGTCGATCAGGATGATGGCCAGACTGGCGGTTGAGGCGCCGGTAATCATGTTGCGGGTGTATTGCTCATGGCCCGGGGCATCGGCGATGATAAACCGGCGGTTGGGCGTCGAAAAATAGCGATAGGCCACATCGATGGTGATCCCCTGCTCCCGTTCGGCCTTCAACCCGTCGGTCAGGAGCGAATAATCGACCTCCCCGTCGCCGATGTTTTTCGTGGCCTTGCGGGCGGCGGCCAGTTGATCCTCGTAGATCCCCTTGGCATCGTGCAACAGCCGGCCGATCAGGGTGGACTTGCCGTCATCCACACTGCCGATGGAGATGAATCGCAGCAAGGTGGCTTCGGTGGTTTTCTTCAGAAGTTCATCGACGCTGTTCATGCTAGAAATACCCTTCGCGTTTTTTCTGCTCCATCGACCCGTCGCAATCATGGTCGATCACGCGGGTGATGCGTTCGGACTGGCGGGCGACCATCATCTCCTGGATGATCTCAGCCACCGTTCGCGCTTCGGAACGAACTGCACCGGTACAGGGATAACACCCGAGGGTCCGGAACCGGCAGATCATTCGGACCGCTTTTTCGCCAGGCTTCAGCCGCGTCAAGGCCCCGATCGGAATCAACTGACCCTCGCGCTCAACGACTTCGTGTTCCCGGGCAAAATACAGCGGAACGATGGGAATATTTTCGAGATGGATGTATTGCCAGACATCCAGTTCCGTCCAGTTGGACAGGGGAAACGCCCGCATGCTTTCGCCCGGGTCCACCCGGCAATTGTACAAACTCCACAATTCAGGACGTTGTCGGCGCGGATCCCACTGCCCCGCCCGTCCCCGGAAGGAAAAAATACGCTCCTTGGCTCGTGACCGTTCCTCCTCGCGCCGGGCGCCCCCCAGGGCCACATCGTAGCCCCCTTCCGTCAAAGCCCGCAACAGGCCCTGGGTCTTCATCAGCGCACAGCATTTAACCGTGCCCAAATCCCAGGGATTGGCTTTCGCGGCAACCCCTTCCTGATTAATAAACACCCGCATCTCCACCCCGGTCTCCCGTTGAATCCGATCCCGGAATTCGCACATCTCGGGGAATTTCATCGTGGTATCGACATGCAAGAGGGGAAAGGGCGACCTCGGCCACCCGGAGGATATTCTCCTGCCGATCTTCGGCCG
>CAZCDO010000139.1:0-10971 GCA_964497135.1 uncultured Verrucomicrobiota bacterium | reverse complement strand
GCAATCTGTCGTTCAACAGCACTGAGGATGGACTTCGCCAGGCTTTCAGCCAAGCCGGACAGGTCAAGGACTGCCGGTTGATGATTGATAAATTCACCAACAAATCGCGCGGTTTTGCGTTCATTGAGATGGAAACGCAGGCCGATGCGAACAAAGCGATCGAAATGTTCAATGGCAAGGATCTCGATGGCCGTTCTTTGAAGGTCAACGAAGCCAAGCCTTTGGAAGATCGTCCCCGTCGCGAAGGCGGTGGCGGTGGTGGTGGCGACCGGCGTGACAGCCGCGGTCCCCGTCGCGACTATTGATCCTGCGGTTTGGCCGCAGTTGAATGAAAAGCCCCGTTTGAGGGTTGGGTTTCAGGCGCATGTCGCTTTTGAATCCGATCTTTAAGTGGGGTTTTTTTTCGCCGAAAATTTTTCTTGCCAATACGTTTTTGAAGGACAAAATTAGAGTTATCTGGCACAAAACTGTTAAGGAGGTTGGCATGAGGTTTTTAACTTCGATTTTGGGGCTGGTGTTGGCGATTATTTTGGCGGGGGGGTGGGGGTGTTCGAAGGCTAAGACTAAGACCCAACAAGACGCCGAACAAGCGCAAGCCCTTCAGGCCAAAGCAGAGGCTGAACAGGCGCGAATTGCAAAAGTGCGGGCGGAATTCGAAGGCCTGATGATGCGGGTGGACCAACTCCAGCAGGAGGATAAGAAAGCCGAAGCGATGGCCATTCTGGAAGGTGCCCTGGCCAATAAGGAATTGAGCGAGTATCAAGTCGTGATTTTTCAGCGGCTCTTGTTTGCCAACCTGGCTTCCGAGCAAATTGAAGCCGCCCAGACCCGTTACCGGGGAATGAGGCGGGACAATCCGACGGTGGCCCGGCAATGCCAGGGGATCGTTGAAGGGCATCTTTTCGAGCGCCAGCAATTCGCCGGGTTGGAGGAGTGGGTCACGTCTTTGATGCTGGATGAAACGGATGAAGGCACCGTGGCGGCATTGGCCCGATGGCAGTTCCGGGCGGTACGGGCTCAGGGGAAGGCGAATGCGGCGGTGTCGGTTTTGACGCCGTTGGGAACCCGGTTGACGCCAGCGGTGTGGCGCGGATTGGCGGGTGAATTCGGGTCTGCCCTGATCCAGGAAGGCGTGGCGGACGATGCCGGGCAGTTAATCGAATTTTTGGGTGGCAAGGAAGCTTCGGATCCCGAGATGGCCTCACTGCGCATTACATTGCGCCTCGCCCTGTGGATTTCCCGGCAGGAGTGGGACCCGGCCGTTGAATTTCTGAAGGGATTAGAGGGCCAGCTTGCCGACGCTCCGTTCAGTGGCTATTTTAACCAGGTGGCGGACCCGTTGAGACGCGCGCAGAAAAACGAAAAACTCACGGCGCTGTGCAAATGGGCCTTGTATGAACTGAAGGGAAAACCGGTGGTTCGCGAGACCGCCGCCCAACTGTATATTCGCAATTCGGTCGAGATTGAACAGGTCGGCCTGACCCTCGACCGGATCAACGAATTAAAGCAGGCCGGTTTCGACGCATCCCATGTGGCCCGCTGGATGGATCAGGTGTATTCGGTGGCCATGAAAAAAGGTGAAAACAAGGATTTCGAGTCCCTGTTGACCATGGGGCAGGAGGTTTTGCCCGGGTTGAAAGAACCGCGTGACCAGGCGAATGTGGCCGGGATCATTCTGGATGTCTCTTTCAGATTGGATCGCTTTACAGCGGCGTTGGCCGTGTTGGAAAAAGGGGTGAGTGGACAGGACAAGGCCTGGCATGAATCGATGATCAACAAGGTTAAAGCCCACCTGGATGTGCAAGAGGGACGGCCCCTGGAGGCGGCGCAGAAATTTATCCAATTTCTGAATGAATCGGCCGCTAAAATGGAGCCGACCATCGATCCGATCTCCGGCGATTTGATCATTCGGGAAATGGTTCAGGGTCTGAATGCCAAGCGGATTGCCGACTTGATGAAAAAAGGCGGGAACGATGCGGAGGCCGCCGTCTATTATCTAAAAGCCCGAGAGTATTATACCCAGGCCCTTAAGAAGATCGATTCCCAATCCAGTCGGGTCCAGGTCATCGAGGCTGAATTGGCGGCCCTGCCCCAATAATATTGCAACCATTGAAACCCATCCGAAGGCCGGTTTTTTCGCTCGATGCGTAAAAGGCCGGTCTTCGCTTTTGGCGAAACAGGGAAAGTTATGAAACCGTCGTATACGATGTTACTGCTGGGACTTTTTTGGGGCGGGATTGGATGGGGGCGGTTGATGGCGGTCGAACCGAAAGGAATGCCCGTGTCGTCTATTTACGATTTGACCGTCAAAACGATTGAAGGGCAGGATGTGACGCTGGCCGCTTATACGGGCCAGGTGGTGATGATCGTGAATGTCGCCAGCAAGTGCGGGTTCACGTCCCAATACACGGGCCTGGAAGCGTTATATCAACGCTACCGGAAACAAGGATTTGTCGTGCTGGGTTTCCCCTCCAATGATTTCCTGGGACAGGAACCGGGTACGGATGCCGAAATCCAGCAGTTTTGCACCCTGCGGTACCAGGTGACCTTTCCAATGTTTTCAAAAATCACCGTCAAAGGGAAGTTGATCCATCCATTGTATCGATACCTGACGGACAAACAGACCAATCCCGAATTCAGCGGCACGATCAGTTGGAATTTCAACAAATTCCTGATTGATCGGCGGGGACGGATAGTGGCCCGTTTTGGCAGTCGGACGAGACCCGAGTCCGACGAAGTGAAGATGGCAATTGAGAAGACACTGGCAGAATAGGAATGAAGGCTGTATGACTGATTTTTTGCATTTCGGCCTCGAGCCGGCGCTCCTGCGGGCGATTCAAGAGTTAGGTTTTGAGAAGCCCACTCCCGTTCAAAGCAAAGTTCTCCCCTTGCTCATGAAGGGGGCTCGTGACGTGGTGGCCTTGGCCCAGACCGGGACCGGTAAAACAGCCGCCTATGGCCTGCCCCTGGTTCAGTTGACCGATCCCGCCGATCCCGCAACCCAGGCGCTGATCCTGTGTCCCACGCGGGAATTATGCCTGCAGATCACCAAGGATCTCAGCGGATTTGCCAAATTTATTCCCGAGATCCGCATCCTCGCGGTGTATGGCGGGGCCTCCATCGGCGAACAGATCCGGGTGCTCAAACGGGGAGCCCATATCATTGTGGCCACCCCCGGCCGGATGAACGATCTCCTGCGCCGCAAAAGCGCCAAGCTGGATTCGGTCGCGCGCATCGTGCTCGATGAAGCCGATGAAATGTTGAACATGGGTTTCCAGGAAGATGTGGAAACCATTTTAAAAGCGATGCCCGATACTGTCCGTAAACTGATGTTCTCCGCCACCATGCCCCGGCAAGTCGCGTCGATCGCCGGCAAGTATATGCACGAACCCGAGGAAATCACCATTGGCCAGCGCAATTCCGGTTCGGAAAATATCAGCCATGAATATTATATGGTCCATGCCAAGGACCGGTATCTGGCGCTGAAGCGGATTGTCGATTTCAACCGGAATATGTATGCCATCATCTTTTGCCGGACCCGGGTGGATACGCAGGAAGTCGCCGCCAAACTCATGGCGGATGGCTACCCCGCCGATGCCTTGCACGGCGACTTGACCCAGGATCAGCGCGATCGCGTCATGAAAAAATTCCGCAATCGGGCGATCCACCTGCTGGTGGCCACCGATGTGGCGGCGCGCGGACTGGATGTCACCGACCTGACCCACGTGATCAATTATGAATTGCCCGACGAGGCGCGCGGGTACACGCATCGCAGTGGGCGGACCGGTCGCGCCGGCAAGGAAGGCGTTTCGATCGTCATCATCAACCTGCGTGAAGAATACAAAATCGGCTACATCGAACGGCTTATCAAGCAGAAATTCGTGCACAAGCAACTTCCGTCCGGTCAGGAGGTCTGCGCCTCCCAACTCAAGGGATTGATTGAACGGCTCCAACAGGTCGATTTGCGCGATTCGGCGATCAAGCCATTTATGCCGATCGTGGCCGAAGCGCTGGCTGCCATGCCCCCGGAGGAAGTGGTGAAGCGTTGTATCCTGCTCGAGTTCAATCGCTTTCTGTCCTATTACAAAGATGCCCCGGATTTGAACCAGGGACAACGGCCGGCGGGAGGTCCTGAGCGGAGCCGGACGCGGACCGATCACACGATGGTCAAGCTGGAGATCAACCTGGGCGCCCGGAACGGGTTGACGCCGGCCGAACTGATCGGGGTGATCAACCGGGCCACGCCCGGTCCCCAGTTGCGCATCGGGCGGATTCAAATCACCGAGCATGTCAGCCAATTCGAAGTGGCGGGCGAGACGGCGCGAGACTTGGCTCATGCGCTGAGCCGGGCCAGCTACAATAATCGCAAAATCAGCGCGCGACTGGCAGAGGGTCGGCCGTAGCATTCAAAAAAGAGAAGCAACAATGACGGCAAAACTGAACGTGCTGGTGATGGGTGGACATACCCAGGGGTTTCATGAATTCTCGGAGATGGGCCCCATCTATGAGCAATTTCTTACCCAGGCCGGCTACGCCGTCAAGTTAACCGAGGATCGCGACGATTTTCTGGCGGAACGGTTGGCGGAGGTGGACGTGGTTGTGGTTTACACGACGGGTGGTACCTTGACCGACTCACAGGCGGGGGGGCTGTTGAATTTTGTCAAGAGCGGGCGGGGATTTGTAGGTGTCCATTCGGCGGCCGACTCGTTCCACAATTGCCGGGCCTATGAACGGATGGTGGGCGGGATCTTTCTGACTCACCCGCCGACGATTCCCCATACCTTCAAGGTGACCAATGCCGATCATCCGTGCATGGCGGGGCTCCCCAACGAATTTACCATGCCCGAGGAACTCTACCTGATGGATTACATCGGCCGGTTCGATCCGCTGATGACCGTCTGCTTCAATAGTTTTGAATTGCCCGTGGCCTGGGTCAAGCCCTACGGGTGCGGCCGCGTGTTTTACTCCGCTTCGGGGCACGGCCGGGAACAGACGGAAAACCCGCAAGTTCAACGCATGATCATCAATGCGGTCCGCTGGTCGGCCGAAGCCCGGCAAGTCCGGCAACAGTGCAAAGACTTGGGCGGCTGGTAAATGTCCCGACGACGGCTCGGGTTCGTTTTACCGGCACGGACGCTGGTTCCAGTAAGGGTGACATGCCGATGAAGACAGCCGCAGTACTGAAACGAAGGGGAGAGGGAATTCCGAACCACTGGCCGATGGCCTCCAGTTTGCACAACTGGGCAGGCCTGGGGCGATCCCTGTATGACCCGTTGCGAGAAGCCCGGCAGGCCGCGGCACGCATCAATGCCAACCGCGCCTGCCTGTCGCTGGACGGGCTCTTGGCGGAAACCCCCTGGGTGCCGCGCCGGGACCTGGAGGCCGCGCTGGTGGCATATCACCAGGACGCGATGGGACGTATCCCCTCCGCCCTGCGTTACCCCGAGGCCCAACCGTTCGTTGAGCAGGTGCTCCAATACGAAAAGGAACTGCGGCGATTGGCAACTCTTGACGACCTGGGTGTCGCGACCGTGATGAGCATGCCAAACTTCCTGCTGTTTCGTGGGCGGCGGCAGTTTGGGCTCCAGAGACCCGCGCCGCAGGTGGAGCGCTGCCGCATCCTGCTGCTTGTCGAGACCGACCGCGGTCCCTTCATGATCAAGAACGTGGACGATCCGGCCACGAACTGGAAACCGGCACCGCCTCTACCGCCGCGCATGCCGCAGTCGGAATACTGGTGGGAACAGGTCGAATGGGTGGCCGATGGCACGGGGTCCGGTCTGCACCTTGAGGACGAGCCGGAGGAACTGTTCCCGCTGCCGGCCTTCGCCATGGCCAGCGAGCACGCGCACGATACCCCGGGAGTGGTGGATTTTTTCCGTCGCTACAGTCCCTTTGCCGGCGGTTTCAATCTTTTGGTGTATGACCGTCAGTTGCGGATGGCGGCGATCGAGAAGACCAGTCATAACCACTGCGAGGTTTTCCCGCCCGAGGCGGACCGCTGGGCGCACATCAGCGGTATGGTCTGTCGCGACCCGGCATCCCCCCAGGGGCGCTATCAGACGGCGTGTCGCGAGGAGTATCTGCGGCTCTATAGGTTGCCGGTCGACGGACCGGACGCAAAGTTTTGGGAATTCTGCGACAAGGGCGAGCGCAGGCTGGTCGAAGGTGTGCGTCAGCTCGGAGCGCGGCCGAAGGTGAAGGACCTCATCGAACTCTTTCGGACTCCGTATCCTGGGGGGCTGTGCAAGGGCGGCTACCGCTTCCACAAGGATCAGGCAGTCACCGAATACACGCTGTGGACCTACGCCCACTTGATCGCGGAGCGCAAGTACCTGCGCTGGCAGCGCGGCGAGGATGTGTCGGTCTGGCCGGACGAGCCGGAGATGTGTGAATTCATTTGAGGAATGAAGCCGTTAACTACTTCTTTGGGTTTGATTCCGATTCCATGTGGATTGTTTAGATCCGACACTAATGCCCCATCAATGGTTACGGGCTGGCCCTGTGTCCGCCGGAAAGGGTCAGGGCCTCCACGGCATACAGGGGAAGCGACAGCAGGTCGAAGGTCACCTCGTTTACCTCCTGGCCCGAGCGGGCGTGATAGACTGCCGTCACTTTCGACGCCGGATTCAGATCGAACCGCACGGCCTCCCGCACGTTCTTTTCCAGCACGAACTGCTGCAGCGATTTCAACGAACCGCCGGCGCCGGCCTTGACTTCGATCGGCACAATCTGCGTGCCCCGCGCCACGACATAGTCCACCTCGGCATTGTTCGCTTTGCCCTCCCGGATCCAATAGTGGAGTTGGGGTCTGCCGCTTTCCCGATAGGCCAGATGCTGCCCGATAAACTGCTCGGCCAACGGGCCCTCGTTAACCAGGGTTTGCCCGGGCGCATCCGCAATGTCATTCCAGCGTCCGCCGCACAGGTGATTGACCAGGCCCACATCCATAAAGATCAGTTTGTAGGTTTCCTCGTCCGCTTCGGCGGCAAGTGGGACCCCCGAGCAATGGGAGGCAACCACTTTCTGGCACACCTGGGCGAGGCACAGCAGTTCGACGCAGGCTTTGATCTCCCGGGCGCGTTCTTCACGGGATAGATTCACGTACTTGATCTTTCGTCCGATGTTCCGGGGGATCTGTGCGAATACCCGCCGGAGCCGGACGAGATCGGTGTGTTGTGCATATTTCGAAAAGTCATCCTGATAGGTTTCGGCAATCGACCGATGCACCTCTTGAACCTCGGACAGGGATCCCGATTCGATGAACACCTGTACCGCCTCCGGCATGCCTCCGACATAGAGGAACTCCCGCAGCCGTGAAAGGAGTCGGCGATGCGCCGTTTCAGGAACCGGCTCGAAATGGGCGGCGGCTTCGCGCCACGGGTTCAGGTCCGGTTCTGTACAAGCGATGAATTCACTGAAAGCCAGCGGGCCCATGTGGTGATACTCGACCCGTCCGACCGGCATGGAAAAAGCATGTTTCGCCAACGTGAACTCCAGCAGGGAGCCGGCCGCGACGACCGGCAACTCAGGCCGTTCCTCGTTGAAGTACCGCAACGCGGCCAGGGCATGCGGCGTCGCCTGCACTTCATCGAGAAAGAGCAGGCTGCGTTCGCTTCCAATCGTTCGGCCGAGCAATCCCTCGATCTCGAAAAGGATACGCTTCACATCAAGACTCTTGAACACCCTGTCAAGTTCCGGATGCTTCTCCAGATTGATTTCGTTGAGTGTCAGTCCGTGGGCTGCCGCAAACTGCCGGACAAGTGTGGACTTGCCGACCTGCCGGGCACCTCGCAAGATCAACGGCTTTCTGTGCGTCTTGCCATGCCAATTCATGAGGTAGTCTTCCGCATGCCTAGTGATCATGATTAAACATACCTCTTTATTGACCAAACAAAGTTCATAATACACCTGTGTTGATGTTTGGCAAGCCAATTATTGGCCGAATCGAGGTCAAGCTAAAGGCCGCGTTGCGCGTGTTTTCGCCATGAACCATCCAACCCGAATGACCACGCTGCGCTGGCGGAGTTCGGCCTGCCCACGGGGTCAGACTGGATCCCGTCACACGAAGTGAACGAGAACCTGATGACGCCCCTAGACCGCATCCTGGCTTTAAAGGCGGCAGGGCGGCAACGGACGATAGCCCGAGAAAGAACCGACGGCAAAAAAGTGCTAAAACACGGCACAACGCCGAACTTGTCGACGCTGTGGCAAACGAGTAGATTGGTTGCTAAACGGGAGATTAGACATTATGAGGATGACTGGCAAACTGATGAGATTGAGCGCGGCCATCGGGGCCGCCGTCGTACTGACAGTTGGAAACACGAGGGCCGCGCCGGTGCGACTGGCGGAGAAGGGCGAGGCCAAGTGTGTGATCGTCGTCCCGGCCGGGTGGACCAATGATGTGAAGGACTTGCCGGCCGAACTGCCGGCACCGGCGGTCCGGATGCTGCAGGAGCGCCGCACCATCTTCCGCGAGTCGGTCAAGGATCTGGCGCTTTACCTGGGCAAGATGAGCGGGAGCAAAGTCGAGATCGTTGAGGGATTGCCGGCCACGGAGAAGCGACTACCGGTCTACATCGGAAGCGAAGCCCAGAAGGTTTTTGGACCGGTGGGTATCACGAAGGCCGGTCTGTTCGGGTTTCGCGTCGTGGTCGATAAAAGCCGCGGAGTCGGGGTATACGGCGAGTCTGAGGTCGGGACGAGCTACGCGGTCTATGAGTTGCTGCATCGGCTGGGTTGCCGCTGGTTCATGCCCACGGATCTGGGCGAAGTGGTGCCGGACCTGCCCACGCTGACGGTTCCGGTGATGGACGAGAAGATCGCCCCGGCCACGATCTGGCGCTGGAAGTATAGCGGCGGGGCCGATTTCAATCGGCGTAACCGGTTGAACGGCGAAATGGGGCCGGTGGTCTGGCTGGCCCAGGGCGACGGATCGTTCCAGCGGTTTTTCAGCAAAGCCGATGTGGATGCTCACCCGGAGTGGTCGCACGAGGGCTACCTGCGCCTGATCCACCCCGAAGTGGCCGTACACATCGCCACGCAGATGATCGCCCAACTGGACAAGGTTTACGAACCCCTGCGCAAGTTCGGCCTGCGGCCCGGCTACTCTATTGTGCCCGCCGACGGCCAGGTCCCCACCGAGGATCCGATGGCCCGGCCCTACGATCCCGAGCCGCGCATCTGGGAGTCGGCAGCGGGCCGCTGGTCGGTGACGGATCGGTGCATGGCGATGCACCAGCGAATCGCCGACCGGGTCAGGGCGAAATACCCCGACGTCGCGTTTGGAGATCAGGCCTATGTGAACAAGAGCCTGCCCCCGGCCAAGCAAAAGGTGCCGTCCGACTTCCGGATCGTGATCTGTCCGATCGATTTCAATCGGCACCATCCGATGGACTGGACCAATCATCCAAATGGATATGCGTTGCGGGACCTGGTGCAGGGTTGGAACAAGGCGGGCGCCCGGATCAATGCCTACTGGTATGGCATCAACCTGGCTGAGCTCAGCGCCCCCTGTCCGTTCATCACCAAGTGGAGTCACGACATCGCGTTCCTTCTGCAGAACAATCTGGATGAATGGGGGCCCGAGTACATGAACGGCTGGGAGTCGATGATGCCGGGCTACTACCTGTCGATCCGCATGACATTCCATGCCGAGGAGAAGCCCGAAGCGATTCTCGCGGACTTGTGGACGAACTTCTATGGCGCGGCGGCCGAACCGATGCTCCGCTATTGGACGGGGATTGACCAGGCGTACCTGGATTCCAACGAGTCGGCCGGCAGTCCTTTCGGCTATCTGAGGATCTTCACTCCCGAGGTGATGGGCGCCGCCCGGACGAATATCGACACGGCATTGGCGCTCTGCCGCACGCCCTTGGAGTACCGGCGGGTGAAGCTCATCGACGAGTCGTTCAGCCTGTTCGAACTCTACATGCAGATGCGCCGCGACTGGGCTGCGGGCAAGCTGATCAATCTGGCGGAGGACTACGAGAGCTGGCGCTGGGGTGTCCGGAACATGCAGCGGATGTATCGTGTGCCCGTTAGCGGCGGTCGCTACACCGCTGGCGCTTACACGGGCGATGGGTATATTCAAGGGCGCCACGGGAACCCGTCGTGGAGCGACGCGTTCGTCGGCCAGGGCTACAAAGAGGGCGCCCGGATGGAGCGCGAGTACACGCGGCAGGGTCCGCCGATGCTCGAGTGGAAATGGAAGCACACCCCAGGGCCGGAGTCCGAATCGCTGCCGTGGACCGTCCCGGATTTCAACGATAAAGATTGGCCAACCACCCAAGTGGTGCGCGCTACCTGGTCGTCGCTGGGCCATCATTTCGCCCTGACGGACGCGCCCTCGGGGCGCTCCGGCCGGATGGCGTATCGGGCCTCGCTGCAACTGCCCGCACCGCCGGCGGGCAAGAAGGTCTTTCTGTGGATCGGCGCGACCGACGGCAGCGCCAAAGTTTTCGTGAACGGGCAACCCGTGAAGTATGTCACACCGGAAAAGGGTGAGGTTAGGGACGCCTTCAGCGGATACTGTCAGTCGGCGCAGTTTGATGTGACGTCGGTCGTGAAGACCGGCGCCAACCAGATCACGATCCTGTGCGAGCGCACTTCCCTGAACGAACTCGGCACCGGCGGGTTGATGGGGCCGGTCATTCTCTATCGCGAAAAATAGAGCAACTAGAGCCGATAAGGCTCGCGGATTTCCGGCCAGCTCGGATCGAAGTCCCGTGTGTTTCGGGTTAGCAATTTTTAATAAAAGGTTGCGTTTAACGTGGGTTCGTACCACTGTTTTGTCTCAAGTTATGAATAAACACCGGGTTCTTTTGCGGAGTGGGTGGGTCCTGTCGGCGGTTAGCTTGCTGTTCTTCGGGCTGCTGATGGTCCCGATGGCCGGCCTGCTTCCGGCCGGTGAATTGGGCGAGGGGGTCCGGTATGAGTTGATCGCCAAGCCCGAAATCCCGCTGTCCATCC
>CAZCDO010000138.1:0-11122 GCA_964497135.1 uncultured Verrucomicrobiota bacterium | reverse complement strand
TTCACCCATCGCAGGATCTGAGGCCACATCGAATTCAAGGCGATCGCCAGCAAAACCAGAAAGGCCACCCGGCGCAGGATGGGTTTTGAAAAACGACCCCCGATTCGCAACCCGACCAATGAGCCCAGCAATACGGCGGGCGAAATCGCGAGCCCCAACGCCATGCCGCGCAATACGTCATGCCCGAACGTCCAATAGAGGATCGCCAATTGCAACGGAACCAGGCTCATGAATGAGGCGAAGAGAAAGGCCCGCGTCCGGTCCACCGGCCAGTCGTGCGCCATGACCCATAACACCAGCGGCGGACCGCCCATGGAACAGAGCCCCCCGATAAAGCCGCTGACCAGGAATGCGGACACATTCCAACCGTAATGTAATTTCGGTCGCGGCTGGGGCTGCCAGGCTGCCTGTAACAGAATCATCAATAACATGACCAGGCCGATCCAGAATTTCAAGGAGGCCATCGGATAGCTCACCAGAACCCGCACCACCCAAATCCCCAGCAACAGGGTCACGCCGCGAAGGACCACTGACAGACCGACCTCTTTCCAGGGGACGACATGACGCAAGTGGTGAACCCCGCTGATCGATTGCACCACCGTACAGACGGATGAAATGGCGAGAACCATCGGCATGGGAAACCCGACTGTCAGAAGCAAGGGGACAGAAAACAGGCCAAACCCAAAAGCCACCGTCCCCTGCAATACCCCGCCGAACAAGGCAATTAAGAGCGCGTATACGATTTGATGGGAGTCCATGGGTTGCGCCGGATAATAAGCAGATTGATCTCAAAAGTACAGGGGGGAGTAAAAACCCGCAAAAACAACCTGACGTTGCTTCTCACATTTTTTCTCTTTCGTTTCACCTGGCATCATGCGAAAATAGGCTCCTGTTTTAACCCATAGGGAGACTGAAATGGACGAAAAGATCAAGGCCAAGCTGGAAGAACTCCGGAGCATGCTCCAAGCCGACGGCGGCGATCTCGAAGTGGTTTCCATCACCGGCAAGGCGGTCCAACTCCGCCTGAAGGGCGCCTGCGGCGGCTGCCCGCATGCCACGATGACCATCAAGCAGGGCCTCGAACGGATCCTGCGCGAGGAAATCGACGAAGAAATCACCATTACCCAGGTGAAATAATACACCGACTCGCTCTCCAAGAGACGACCTCGAGACCGTCGAAAAAACTCCTGGAGAGCGACCAGCCCCGTTACTGGCCCCGAAACATTAGAATCATCCGTTGGTCGGCGACTTGGGCTCGAGAATTTAATCTTTAGAAGGTCAGTCGAATGTGCGCCTGACCTCTAAAGCCGGAGATTTTGACCGACTCCGTCTTCGGGTCATAAACGCCACCCTCAACACGGAGGGGGATCCGTTGTTCAGGATGCGGCAGCCGGACAACCAAGCTTGCAGGCCGTCGGGCAAACGAACAGACGACGTCCGCTTCGATGGTTCCGCGGTCGAGTTTCGATACCCCCTTGAGCGACACCTTGCCGAAGTATGACGCCACGTCTTTAATCTCAATCTGACGAGCAGAAGGCTGACCTTGACCGGCGCCTTGACGCCAACCATCGAAACCCTGGCGAAGGTTCCCCGTGGGGAATGGTGAGCCGAAGGCCATATCCCCCATCACCGTAATGGGCCGTGCAACACTTGCATAAAGAGCCCAACCCATCTCTTCTGGTTCTCCGGATCCCGCACAAACGATCAGGCTGAATGGCGGGGGGCGATGGACAAAGTAAGTGCACCTTTGGCAAACTAAACGCGCCCCTTCCGCCCATAGGGGGTCGCTGTTACTTTGTGCGCAATTTTTGCCAATATAAAGCAATATCAAACAGAAGACAAACCCATTAGAACGTGGTATGATGGCCTTATAAATTGAACTGATTTTATACTCCGCAAACATTCCACTCTGGAGGTTGCTGATGAAACTGACTCGAGTCGTCTCATGGTTTGGCGTGATTACAGCAGGATGGCTACTGGTATTGGCCCAAACCGCTCTCGCCGTCGTATCCGCCACGGGCGGCAATTCGACCAACGACATCGGCGGCTACCGCATTCACACCTTTACGAATGACGGAACATTCGATGTCTCGGCCACCGGCGTAGTCGACGTATTGGTAGTCGGGGGTGGCGGGGGCGGCGGCGGCTTTATCGGCGGTGGCGGGGGAGCGGGCGGATTGATTTATACAACGGCTTTTTACGTTGCGAGCGGGCCGATAACGGTCACGATAGGAGCGGGCGGAGGCGCGGGGGCAAGCGTCTCCTACACGGGATTCGGAACCAATGGCGCCAACAGCGTGTTTTCCAATCTCACAGCCTTGGGCGGTGGGCGGGGCGGGGCGGCCTATGTCCATAACCCCGGTACGAACGGTTCGGGAGGTGGGGCAGGCAGTTGTATCGCCAATGGCACGGCGCAAACCGGGCAATCCGGCACTCCCGGACAGGGGAGCAACGGCGGCATTTCCTCAACCACGCAGAACACCGGCGCGGGCGGGGGCGGCGGCGCGGGCACAGTCGGAACGAATGGCACGGCTACAAAGGGAGGTGATGGGGTGGCGGGCATTTCTGTTTCCATTTCAGGCTCGGACGTCATCTATGGCGGGGGCGGAGGAGGAGCCAACTGGGGAGGGGGGGCCGACGGTTCTGGCGGGGCGGGCGGCGGCGGCGATGCAGCCAATCCGGGCCGACCGGGCAGGACCAACTCCGGCGGAGGCGGGGGCGGCGGGGGCATCAATCCGGTGGCAGCCGGAGGGGTTGGCGGCTCGGGCATTGTGATCGTCCGATATGTGCTTCCCTTGGAGGCCAAGGCGTCCAGCGCGACCGCCATTGGATCGACTAAAGCGATCTTGAACGGCAGTCTGGGTGGTGATGGCAATGACACAAACACCACCGTCGCCTTCTGCTGGGGCTATTCGGATGGCGGGACCGGTTCCACATCGTCCTGGTCAAACGTGATCTTGATGGGGACGAACTGGAGCCGGGGACAGATTTTCTCGAACACGCTCACCGGACTCTCGTCAGGCAGCAACCATACCTATCGGTGCTATGCGACGAATTCGACTGGTGAAGACTGGTCGGACCTGATTTCTTTCACGCCCTCGGCCATCAACGCCACGGGCGGCAATTCCACCAACACGCTTGATGGCTATACCATCCACACCTTTACCACGAGCGGGACCTTCTCCGTTACCTCAGCGGGTTATGTTGACGTGTTGGTGGTTGCCGGCGGCGGGGGAGGCGGCGGCTACATTGGCGGCGGCGGGGGTGCGGGCGGGTTGATCTACACCCAATCATTTTCCGTTGCGACGGGCACCAATATCACCGTCACAGTAGGAGCCGGAGGCGCGGGGGGTGCCAATGCCACTACTACGGGATTTGGCGGGGCCGGAAGCAATAGCGTGTTCGCCACCGTAACGGCCAGCGGGGGCGGGCGCGGCGGCGCAAACTATGTGAATAACAACACGGGATCCGGCGGATCCGGCGGTGGAGCGGGTAGTTCCATGGCATCGGGCGGTCCAGCATTGGGGCAGTCCGGAACCGCGGGTCAGGGAAATAACGGAGGCAAATCCTCCTACAATCAAAACTATGGCGGCGGCGGGGGCGGCGGGGCCGGAACGGGCGGGTCGGATGGCACCGACGCCAAAGGCGGCAACGGCGGCAACGGGGTTTCCAATTCGATATCGGGCGCTACCGTCGTCTATGCCGGCGGGGGCGGGGGAGCGTGTTACTCGGGCACCGCGCCGACCCGCGGAAATGGTGGGTTGGGCGGTGGCGGACATGCGGGAAATCCGGGCACCAATGGCTTGGCGAACACGGGGGGGGGCGGAGGCGGAGGCGGAGTCAACGCCGCTACAGCAGTTGGCGGTACGGGCGGATCGGGAATCGTGATCGTGCGCTACATCGTCGAGAATGCGCCGGTCAAGCCGGTTGTTCGGGCCGATGCCGCAGTCGTTCTCGGAGCAACCCGGGCCACCTTGAACGGAACGGTACTCAGCGTGGCTGGCGCGGGAAATCCCGCCACCTCCTTCTGCTGGGGCTCCGCGGATGGCGGCACCAATAGCACCTCAGCCTGGGCCAATGTGACTTACATAGGCGCCAACTGGGGCCAGAATCAGAGTTTCGCGACCAATATCGCCGACCTGCTGGCGGGCAGCAATTATGTTTACCGCTGTTATGTGACGAACTCCAGCGGCGATGACTTTTCCGACGAACTGGTGTCCTTCACCACCGTCACGTACCCGACGGTAACGAACTCTGGAACGGTCGGCCCGGGCGACCGACTGGGCGCGATCCAGGGCGCGATCACGGCCACGGGTGGTGAGATCCCGCGGGTCTGGATCGAGTACTGGCTCGACGGCGGCGCGGTGACTTCGATCGTGGATTGCGGCCTGCAAAGCGGCGGCTTCACCAACACCATCACCGGGCTCAACTACAACACGGCCTACCAGTTTCGGATCCTGGCCTCGAACGACGCCGGCATTGTCTGGTCCACAATCAGCAGTTTCAGAACGTCCTCCTGGAAAGTTATCGATGACAACACCTCGGGGTACTTTGAAACCAACCTGATCCGCTATACCGGGATGTCCACCTATGGCGCCTACAATGGCACCATGGGATGGAGCGAGGTGGGAACCAATAAGTCGGCGACCTGGACCTTCACCGGCCTGGCCAACGGCAACTACGATGTGGCTTACTGCCACCCCAATAATATCAGCGCACAGTATTGGCACGGACGAGTCCGCTACTCCATCACCGGGGCCAATCACAATTTCGGTTGGTTCTCCAGTGTCAACTACGGATACCGGAATGACCTCAGTCTCGTTGATACCACCGGTGTTTCCCGTGCCTTCCGCATCATCAATATGGCACCTGTGAAAGTGACGGATGGAACTCTCCAAGTCCAAATGATTGCCTATACCAACTCAGATTCGATGGTCGCCGACGCCGTGGCCATTACCCCGACCTCCAATCGGACCGTGTTTATTTCCGACGATAAATCGGGTGTTTTTACAACCACCTTTGCGAACTGGGCGGCGGGTGCCGGTTCAGCCGATGGCACGTATCGGCAGACCGTGGTTGCCGCTTCCGCTTCCAACGAATGGGCTAAATGGGTCTTTGCCGGTGCGACTTCCGGCCGATACAAAATCTGGATCACCTGGGTGGGCGGCGGGGCCAACCGGAATACCAACGCCATATTTAAAGTCTATTCGGGGGATGAAGCTGTTCTGTTGGGAAGCAACCCGGTCAACCAACGCAACACCCCGCAAGCTGATGTGATGGATTGGTCGGTTAATTTCCAACAACTGACCAACGGCGCGGACTCTGCGGGCACCTATGCCATCCGGGGCGATACCGTGTTTTCCGTCCGAATCCAGGCGGCAGACAACAGCAGTGGCCTGGCCTACACCAGCGTTGATGCCGTACGCGTTGAAATGGTCGAATCGTTCATTGTGCAAGGCACGCTGTTCACCATTAAATAAGGAACCCGCGGCAGAACACTGCTGGCTAAAGACGGTCGGGGTGGCCCTTCGATATTGCTGGTTCGGCTCCGCTCACCGCAGGTCAGGGCAGGAACCCGACCCTCCAACAGAGGAAAATGAATCGGCGCGACGGAGTGCGCCTACCACTTGCTTATTCCCGTCAAACCCAGTTTCCCTGGATGGCGAAGATAACCCCTTACGGGTCACTACGAACGGGATGTGACTCGGTTTGTAGCGCGCTCGTAAGCGCATTTCTTAACCCGCCCCGCCCAAGAGGAAATCAGTTTTCCGGGTCCCCTCCCGCGGAGGGGTGCCCGACAGGGCGGGGTGGGTTCGCCCTCACCGCAATTCCAGCCAATAAAAAGCAACATGGAATTCGGGACGAAAGCGCCATATTATGGTAATGATATTGCAATGACCTCGCTAATGGATTCAGCACAAAAATGGGCACTTCCGGATTTAGCGTGGGATTTGTCATTGAGGACGCTGCATGATTGACAGCGGAATGGAAGCGACTAAGCAGGTCGACGAAGTGTAACCGAGTAAGTGTGGGACGAAGTGTTGGGAGACAGGAGCATGTGTTATGGCACAACTGTTTGGTCACGAGAAACTCACCGTATACCAGAAAAGCATGGAATTTGCAGCGAGCCGAAGCGAATTGCTCGATGGGTTGACTCGGCGAGTTGCCGCCTGCGATCACCTTGATCGCGGAGCGGAGAGCATTATCGTGAACATTGCTCACATCCCTCTCAAAGGTCGCTTCCCATGACACTTAGTCGAACATTTAATCCCACACTTCGTCGGTTACGCTTCGTCGACTTGCTTAGTCGATGGTTGAGGATGGTTTCGACCGGACTTTTGATTGCCCTACCTTCCGCAGCTTCCGCCCTGTCCGCAACCGGCGGCAATACCACCAATGACATCGATGGCTTCCGCATTCACACCTTCACCCAGAGCGGCCTTTTCACTATCTCGGCCAGCGGTAAAGTCGATGTCCTGGTGGTCGCGGGCGGCGGAGGGGGCGGCGGTTATATCGGGGGCGGCGGAGGGGGAGGAGGCGTTATTTATACGACCGCTTTTCCGGTGGCAACCGGATCCATCCCGATCACGGTCGGTGCGGGAGGTGCCGCCGGTGCTAATGCGGGTTACACCGGATTTGGCGGACCCGGCAGCAACAGCGTCTTTTCAACTCTCATCGCCATCGGAGGCGGCCGGGGCGGCGCGGCCTATGTCCATAACAATATCGGTTCCGGCGGTTCGGGCGGCGGTGCGGGAGGCAGCCTGGCAGATGTCACTGAATGGGGTCAATCCGGCACCGCGGGGCAGGGTCATGACGGCGGCCATTCATCGGCCACGCAAAACTACGGGGCCGGGGGCGGAGGCGGGGCCGGCGCTCCGGGTGAAAACGGAACGAACACCAAAGGCGGCGATGGGGGGGACGGTGTGACGAATTCCATGTCCGGTTCCGACGTCCTCTATGGCGGCGGGGGCGGCGGCGGGAAATACTTCGGAACATCGGGGGGGTTGGGCGGAACCGGAGGGGGCGGAAATGCCGGTAACCCCGGCATGACCGGCACCACCAACACCGGCGGCGGCGGCGGCGGGGGAGGACTCAACCCCGTGGCGGCTGGGGGCACCGGCGGATCGGGGATCGTCAGAATCCGGTATGCCCTGGCGAATGACTTGGTCGTGACCGCCTGGGGGGCCTCCCCCATCGGAGAGACTACGGCAACCTTGAACGGAGGGCTCACGGGCGATGGCGGTATTTCCAACACCCGGGTGGCCTTCTGCTGGGGCACAGTAGATGTCGGGACCGACTCGACGTCCATCTGGCCGCATGTGATCGACCTGGGGACGAACTGGGGAAAGGGTGCGATCTTTTCAACGAACATCATGGGTTTGCTCTCGGGTAGCAACTACGCTTATCGATGCTATGCGACCAACTCCACCGGCGCTGATTGGTCCGACCCCGCCACTCCTTTTATGACGATCGATCTGACTCCCTACGAAGAGTGGAGCCATTCCTGCACGCTTCAGATCCCCGCTTACGACCGAACAGAAGCACTGACCGGTTTTCCACTCCTGGTCGCAATCAACGAGGCGCGCCTGTCCGGCTTCAGCTACCAACAGTTCGGTTCGATCTCCAACGGGGCCGACCTGCGGTTCACCGACATCACCGGCGTCACGACGCTTTGGCACGAAGTGGACGAATGGGACCCCACGGGAACCTCCTATGTCTGGGTGCGGGTGCCGGCTTTGACCACCGGACTCGCGATCCGCGCCTGGTGGGGCAACCCGAATGCCGCCGCCCCACCCTATTCCACCAACGGAGCAGTATGGTCGAACGGATGCCTCGCGGTGTGGCACATGACGGAACCCAACGCTCTCGACTCGACGGGTGCGGGCCGCCATGGGACCGCGCACGGCAACGCGAACGCGCCGGGCCGGATCGGGCTCGCCCAGAGCTTCGCCGCCGCGTCCGCCAACTATATTTCAACGGCCGATATCGATACCCCGTATGTCACCCTGTCGGCCTGGGTCAATGCGTCCCTCTCAACGCTCAACAAGGGATATGTCATCAATAAGAATTACGATGGAAGTTCCAGCGTCAATTACTCGCTCAATATCGGCGGGAGTGGATATCCCGCCGCCGTCGATGGCCTCTCGTTCTTCAACGGCGCGTGGCGACATAGCGGGCTGGCGACTGATGTCCGCGGCACCGGCTGGCGTCACGTGGCGGGAACCTATGATGGAACCTGGCTGCGATTCTATGTGGATGGAAAACTCAACGTCTCCAGTACCGAGGGCTCTGGTCCCCTGCCATCCAACAACCAGATCACCGATATCGGCCGTTATGCATCGGCCCCCGGCGGTTCCGCGTGTTTTGACGGATTGATCGATGAGGCACGCATTGACTCGGTGGCGCGGTCATCCAACTGGATCTGGGCCGCCTGGCTGAACCAGGCATCCAACACAGTTTTTGTGGCCTTCACCAACTTGCAGGGAGCCTTCATGTCGAATCTCATCGAAGACTCCTTTGCGGGAAGTACGATTAACGCGGATCTGTGGATCGAGCACGATTCCGACGCACAAGTGTCTCAAAATGACGGACTGTTCATGAGCACCGGAACCGCTTCCTGGACGAACTGCGGACTCGAGAGTGTGGCGTCTTTCCGCCGCAGTGCCGGATTGCGCATCGAATCCGTGGCCCGCGTTTCCACGTCCAATACCCGCTCGATCCCGATCGGTTACGGCGATTGGGATCCCACGAATAATGGCCTCTTCCTGGCATTTGACTCCAATGGACGATTCAGCACGTGGGTCGGTACGACCGGCTCCGTCGATTCCGGCGTGACGTATACGACGGGGACGTGGTACCGTTTGACGATGGAACTGACGGCCACCCATGCCACTTATGCCGCCTTTCGCGATGGCAATGGGGATGGAGATTTCACCGATTCGGGCGAGAACACGGATCTGCTCGCAACGGCGTCGGGGCGGTATCGGGTTACCGGCAGCGGGGACTTAAAAAAAGTGCGAATCAATAACGTGAACGCGGACCTGCTGGAGCTCAGCCGTATTCGGGCCTGGGTTCCGGCCAATACCACCGCGCTGCGAGTCGACATTGCGGCCGCCCAATCGCTGCACAACAGCACGGTGGAAGGCAGCCAGCCCGGCGAGTTTCCGTCGGGTTCAAAGGCCGGTCTCCAGACTGCGATCTCCAATGCCATAGTGGCCGCCGACAATTACTATGCCATTCAGGCTGACGCGAATCAGGCTCAGGCGGATCTAGCCGCAGCCGTCGCAGTATTTGGCGCCACCGTCATTCATGGCCCCCTGCACCACATTCTCGGAACGGGGCAGAGCCTCTCCGTCGGTTGGGCGGGTTTTCCGCCCTTGTCGGTTTTTCAGCCCTACCAGAACCTGATGTTGTCGGGGCAAAGCCAGGACGGCACCAACCTGGTCTCCCTGATTGAAATCGGCAATCAGCATGGCAGTCAGGTTGAAACCATCAGTAGCGGCCTGGCGAACACCCTGACCGCGCTGTCGCCTAATCAGTATTATCAATCCATCGTCACCCGTCACGGCGATGGCGCCAAAGTTTATGCGGAATTAAAAAAAGGCACGGCCTACTTTGCCTGGGGCATGACCCAGGTGGCCCGTGCGCGCACTGCGGCACTGGGACTGGGCCGGCAATATGTCGTACCGGCGGTCACGGTGATCCACGGGGAAAGCGATCATGTCGCCAACAACGGCGCGCTTTACGAAGGGTATCTCCGGGAGTGGCAGGCGGACTACGAGGCCGATGTCAAAGCCCTGACCGGCCAGACCAACGCGGTGCTCATGTTTCTCTGCCAGATGAGCTCACACACCGGGTATGGGCACTCGGTACCCCGGATCGCGGGTCCCCAATTGTCGGCCTGCGAAAACAGCGTCAAGCACATCCTCGTGGGACCCAAGTACTTTCTGACTTATGTCGATGCCGCGCACCTGAACGCGGCGAGTTACCGCCACCTAGGCGAATATTACGGCAAGGCGCTCAAGAAAACCCTCGTCGACGGAACGAAATGGGAGCCGTTAAAACCGTTCCGTATCCGGTTCACCAACAACACGATCACGTTGGATCTGAAGGTGCCCGTCCCGCCGATCGTGATCGACACCAACCGGGTTATTCTTCGAAACAACTACGGCTTCGAGTACACCGACGACCTGGCGTCGGCATCCATCGTGTCGGTCAGCGTCGTGGATTCGGATTCCGTACGAATCGTGTTGAATCAGGTCCCCACGGGCGCCAACCCCCGGCTCCGGTACGCGTGGACGGGCACGCCCAATTCACAACCCGGCTGGAACATGCCCGGTTCGGCCCGCGGCAATCTGCGCGATAATGATGCCACCCCCTCCCTCTACGGGAATCCACTGTTCAACTGGCTGGTCCATTTCAACTATCCGATCCCCTACGGACCGGATCCCGAACCCGAGCCCGTCCCCTCGATACCAGAAAACGCGACCGTGATCCTTGTTCAATAAGGAAACCCGTATGCCGGATGATTCAAAAAAACAATCAACCCGTCTCGTTCTGCAATCCCCCACCCTGGCCTTTCATTTGGACACGGCATCGGGATTATCCGCCATCGCCCTCGAAAATCGGCTGACCCAACACACCCTGCCTCTCGGAGGCGGACCGGAGTTGGAAATCGATTGGGATGGCGCCAGCCAACGGATCTGGATCGAAGGCTGGCGGTGTCGACCCACGGACGTGTGGGACGGTCCCCCCGATGAGGAGCGCGGTTTCCGGGAAGGCTTTGCCCGACCTGATTTCGACGATTCCCACCTGGTCGCGCCTTATCCGGAGTCCCCGGAAACTTTTCCCGTGGTCGAGGATAAGGGAGAGTGGGAATGTTTTGAATCCCCCTGCGATCTCCATCTTCCGGATCCGCGGCAATATGTCTGGGCTCGAACCCACCTCTTTGTGCCCCGTGAATCGATCAGTCAACCCGTGACCCTCGTCCTCGGCGGAATGGATATTTATGACTTCCGATTCATGCGGGTCTTCCTGAACGGCGTCCTGATCGGCCAGCGCCAGGCGGACCGCCGCTGGAATGAACCGGCCCGGTTCGATTTGTCGCCCGGCACTCCCGCCG
>CAZCDO010000137.1:0-11132 GCA_964497135.1 uncultured Verrucomicrobiota bacterium | reverse complement strand
GACCTGGCCGGTCCCGAAATAGCCCGGACCGCGGGTGAGTTCCATGGCACCCTTGCTCCCATGAATCCGATACCAGTTGCTGTGCCCCGGCAGAATCAAGCCGAACAACCGAAACACGGCACCGTTATCCATCCGGCACAGAATCACCGAACCCGGGTCGGCCCGCCGCGCCGTTTGGTCATCGATTCCTGGACAGCGGATCGAGAGCCCATTTACCTTGGTGGGCAGGGTGTCGGTGATATACATCAAGGGCGCCAGGGCATGGGTGCAATAATAGGTCGAGGGCAGCCAATTCCGCCAATGGTTGACCCCCGGCGCAATGGACATCCGGCCTTGGGGGTTCATGGGGTGGTTATACTCACCGTCCGCATAGGTGGCTTCACCGATTTCCCCGGTCCGATACACCCGCCGCATTTCCATATTGAAAGCCGTGTAGGGATAATTCTCGGCCAGCATGTAGGTCAACCCGGTTTTTTCGACTGTCCGGCAGAGTTCCACCCCTTCCGCCAGCGTGGAATTGCAGGTGCACTCGCTCATCACATGCTTGCCGGCCTTCAGGGCCTTGATGGCAAATGGCGCGTGTTCATGAAAGAAATTGGCCAACACGACGGCATCCATGTCGTGTTCGAGAAATTTGTCGTAATCGGTATACGTGGACACTTGGTATTGTTTGCCCACCGGATCGAGTCGTTCTTTCCAGGTATCGCAAATCGCCACCAATTTCATCCCCACCAGGTCCGTCGCACCCCGGGTAAAACTCTGCCCCCGCCCGACACCAATCACGCCCACCCGGATCGGTTTGCCCTTCAGCCAACTCGGTTTTCCACTCTTGCTCATCTGGCTTCTCCTTATATGATCAATTTGACATTCGCTGGGAGGACGGCCGGTGGCCGCCCTTGCGCTTCGGAGGGATTTCTACCCCCGCATCCGGCCGGGGCAATTGGCGGGGCTTCGTCACCCCACCCCGAATGAATCGCAGCAGATTCTCGGCATAAATGCCCCGGATCACCTCCGCCGGCAATCTCAGTTTTCGATAAATCCGATTGTCCCGGCGAAGCCAGTCCCGCACCCATTCCCCGCGGTAATCGCCCGCCCGGCAATCGGCGCCAAAAAACACATTGGACGCCACATCATAGCCGATCTTGAAAAGCAGGGTTAACGCCTCTTCCCGCCGGATGGGGGGGGTGCCGGGGGTCACGTCGATAAACATTTCAGCGGCGGTATCCCGTCGCAAGGAGTGGGCATTCAGCAATTTTCCATACACGGCGATCAGTTCTTCACACCACGGCCAACCGATGTGCGCCAGGGCGAAACGCAAGCCGTCCACATCCATTAAGGCCTCGAAATTCAACGGTCGGGTGTGCGCCGAGGAGGGCTTGCCATCCCACAAGATCCCCGAGTGAAACAGGATGGGACGTCCCGTCGCGGCAATCGCCCGGAAAATTTTCATCGCCCGCGGATCGCCCGGATCAAACCGATCGGTGATCACCTTGAATCCTCGAATGCCGGATCGGACGGCGTCATCCACCTGTTTCCGGGCCGTGGGTTCCAGGGGGTCGATCCAGAAAAAAGGGAACAGGTTCTCATCGCCCCGACACCAGTCCAAAATCCCCGCCAGCCGGATCGAGGCCGGTGTCGGAGGCGCCAACTGGGGAAAACTCGGGGGGGGCAAAGACATCACGACCCCGCCATCGATGCCCGTGGCCCGGAGTTTGCGATGAAAAACCGAGCGATTATCCGTCCCGCTTAAAATATGAATATGACCATCGAGTATCATGCGGCTTCCCCTGAGAGGTCCAAGTCGGCAATGAGTCAGGCTGTTCTTTTGCCATTTTATGGAATCCTTTGCAAGCTCGGGTTCGCCCGGGTTCGCTCGCAACCTTTGGGGAGCACTGTGATTTGGGTGCAAATTCGCCTGTTTCCTAAGAATGAGGCGGTTGGGGTGCCGCCTTGAGGTTGACGGGGCCAAAGACCCATCATTTCAATTGTCGGAAAAACGTTGACCCCATCCCCCTTCTTTTCTATAAAAGTGGGGTGCATTGAATAACCCCTGCGGAAGGGTCCGCAATCAAAATCCGGAGGCCGCCATGTTCGCCAAAGCCCTGACGATGTCCGCCCTGTTGATCGGAATCGGAACCGCATCCCTGCCTCCCGCCCAGGCTGAAGAGGAAGCCGGCAAGGGGAACCTGCGGTATACCATTACCGTCAGCAAATTTGAAAACAAGGCCGGCTGGCACGGCCAGTGGGACATCGGCGATGCGTGGGGCACCGTATTGACCGACCAGCTCCAGCAATCCAAAAAATTCGTCGTCCTCGGCGAAACCGATATGCGCCAGGAAGCCATGGCCGAGCAGGACCTCGCCACCACCGGTCGGATGGCCGGCGGGAAAAAAGCCCTCAAAACCGGACAGATGACCCCCGCCCAACTCCTCGTCAAAGGCGCCATCACCCATGTTCAGGATAGCACCGTCGGGGGCGGCGGCGGACTGAATTTTAAGGGCATCAGCATCGGCGGCAACAAGGATACGGCCGAAATCAACGTTACGATCTATATCGTCGACTCCACCACCGGCCAGGTCAAAGCCTCTAAAAATGTCGTCGGCAAAGCAGGCCGCAAGGGACTCCGTTTGGGCTACAGCGGCTCATCCCTCGGCGGTTTGACCGGCGACATGGGCGGCTTCATGAAGGATAATGTTGGCAAGGCCACCGCCGATGCCGTCAACCAGGCGGTTGAATTCCTCACCAAACAACTCGATACCATCCCCTGGGAAGGCAGTGTCGTCGCGGTGAAGGGCGACAAAGTCACCATCAATCGCGGTTCCCGCGAAGGCGTCGCAGAAGGCCTGATGTTGGACGTCGGCCAAACCGAAGAGGTGCGGGACCCTGACACGGGCGAATTGCTCGACAGTGACATGACCAAGGTGGCCACGGTGAAAGTCACCTCGGTCAAAGAACAGATTTGCTACGCTGAACCCCAGGATGGCGCCAAGAAAATCGAAAAAGGGATGGCGGTTCAGCCCGCTCAATAATCCCGCCTTACCATCCGGCGGTAAAGTCCAAAGGAAACGCTTCCATGTCCACCTCACAATTCTGCTCTTTGCTCGATGTCCCCCCCGCCGTGCCCGCCGTTCTCGATCCGGGCTACCGCCCGGCGGCGCTGGCCACCCGCAATTACCGGCGCGCCGTGGCGGCCGCCGGGAAGAGCATCCCCTTCCCCATCGCCCTCGAACGCAATAACGGGTTGGTCACCCGCCTGACGGTGCACATTTTACCCCCGGGATCGCCTCAGGATGCCGATACGCTCCGCTATCTGGAACGATCCATTAAATTTCTGCTCTATGCCCGGGGAGGGTTTCGCCTTCATCTCGGCGGACCCCGCGCCTTCGCCGAACCGCTCCGCGCCCTGTATTCCGCCCAGGGAGCGCGCGCTTTCGATGCCGACCTGATGCGAAAATCCTTCGATCTGCCCTTTGAAACAGTCTGCTCCGATCCCGCGTCGCTCCCCGCCGAGAAGGAAGCGGTCATCTCCATCGGCGGCCACTTGGAGGGATGCCGGATCGGTTTCGATCTCGGCGCCAGCGATTACAAGATCGCCGCCGTAATCGATGGGCAGGAAGTCTTCACCACGGAATTGCCCTGGACCCCCTCGGTGGAAACTGATCCCGCCTACCATTATGCCAAGCTCAACGAAGGCTTGAAACTGGCCGCCTCGCACATGCCCCGCGTTGACGCCATCGGCGGCAGTTCCGCCGGCATCATCATCAATAATGAGATTAAGGTCGCCTCCCTCTTCCGCTCCGTCCCCCAGGACCTGTTCGAACGCTCCGGCAAAACCCTGTTTCAACGGCTCAAAGCCGAATGGAAAATTCCCTTCGAAGTGGCCAACGATGGCGATGTCACCGCCTTGGCCGGCGCGCTCTCCCTGGGCCGGAACGCCATGCTGGGCGTTGCCATGGGATCCAGCGAAGCCGGCGGCTACCTCGATCGACAGGGCCGCATCCTGGGCTGGCTCAACGAACTGGCCTTCGCCCCCGTCGATTTCAATCCGACCGCGGTCGCGGACGAGTGGTCCGGCGACATCGGCGTCGGCGCCCTCTATTTCTCACAACAGGCGACCAATAAATTGGCGCCCGCCGCCGGGTTTTCATTCCCCGCTGATCAGAAACTGCCCGAACGGCTCAAGGACGTGCAAAAAAAATGCGACGCCGGCGATCCCCAGGCGGCGAAAATTTTCGACACGATCGGTGTCTATCTCGGCTATACCATTCCCCATTACGCCGACTTTTACGACCTGGAAAACCTGTTGATCCTCGGCCGGGTCACGTCCGGTCGGGGCGGCGACATCATCCTGAAAAAAGCGAGGGAAGTGCTCGCCCGTGAATTCGCCGACGTCGCCAGCCGCGTAACCATCCATGTTCCCGACGAGAAAAGCCGCCGCGTGGGACAGGCCGTCGCCGCGGCCAGTCTGCCCGCACTCACTCGATAACCCCAACCCCTGAAATCGACCATGAAATTATTCAAACCGACCGTTGACCTGTTTGTCCCCGACGCCACGGAACTGGCCTCCGCACTGGCACGAACCACCCACCTGGGCATTGGCGCCCATCAGGATGATCTGGAAATTATGGCTTTCCAAGGGATCGCCGCCTGCCATGGGCGCCGGGACCAATGGTTCACGGGAATCACTTGCACCGACGGGGCCGGGAGCGCTCGCGCCGGGGTCTATGCCGATTACACCGATGCCGACATGACTAAAGTCCGGCACATTGAACAACGCTCAGCTGCGGCGGTTGGCGGCTATTCCGCCGTGATTCAACTCGACTATTCCAGCAAGGAATCCAAGAATCCCGCCAACACCGACCTCGTCAACGATCTCCGCCAGATTCTCGAAGCCACCCGCCCCGAAACCGTCTATACCCATAACCCCGCCGACAAACATCCCACCCATGTGGCCATTTTCGCCGCCACGCTCAAAGCCATTCGGGCCTTGGCTCCGACTGCCCGGCCCAAGCGCCTCCTCGGCTGCGAAGTCTGGCGCGGTCTGGATTGGATGGATGATAAGGAAAAAGTGGCGCTGGACGTAACCGGCCACGAAAACCTGGGCATGGCGTTGACCGCCCTTTTCGATTCCCAAGTCGCCGGCGGAAAACGCTACGACTTGGCCACGCTCGGACGGAGACGGGCGAATGCGACCTATTTCGAATCCCATGGGGTTGATCAGGCCCAGGAATTGATTTTCGCCATGGATCTATCCCCTTTGATCGAAAACGACACCCGCGATGTGGCCGAGTATGTCATCGGCTTCATCCGCCGGTTCGAGGCCGATGTTAAAGCCAAACTCACCGCCCATTTTAGCGCCTGACGCGTCAAAAAATGCGGTTGAGCAGGCCGACTCCACCGAAGTTCCGGTTTTCTAATGTCGGTTTCTAATTGAACCCGTCGCTCAATTAGACTATTATATTACAGTTTTACTTTTGAAAAGTGGGATTTGACGGGATCTTCATGAATTTACGGGTTGTACCTCGGTCGGACCATTGCCTGAGCCGCCAGGATATTTCGCAGGAAGCTTTACAGGTCCTGTATCGATTAAACGAGTGCGGACACCTGGCTTATATTGCCGGGGGCGGCGTACGAGACCTGCTCCTGAAACGAAAGCCCAAGGATTTTGACATCGTCACTGATGCACCGCCCCCCCGCATCCGGGCCCTGTTCCGCAATTGCCGCCTGATCGGCCGCCGATTCCGACTGGCCCACGTGATTTTCAATAATACCGTTGTCGAGGTCGCCACCTTTCGCGCCGCGGAAGGGCACACCGAATCCGAAGGCCCCATCCCCAAGGGCGCCACCGCCGTCAAAACCCCCGAGGGTCTCATCGTTCGGGACAACGTCTTCGGCACGACCGAAGAGGATGCCATTCGCCGGGATTTCACCATTAATGCCCTCTTTTACAACATTGCCGACTATGCGGTTCTCGACTATGTCAATGGCCTGGAGGATTTGCGGGACGGCCTTCTGCGGTCCATCGGGGATCCGCGCATCCGCTTTGTCGAGGATCCCGCACGGATGATCCGGGCCCTGCGATTCGCTTCATCCATCGGTTTCCGGATCGAAAACCAGACGTGGGAGGCCCTCGGTGAATTTTCACCGCATATCACGCGGGTCTCCAAATCACGCCTCTACGAGGAATTATTGAAACTCTTTCTCTGCGGGCAAGTGGGACGCGTCCTGAAGGATTTGACCGACTGCGGCCTGATGAATGTGATCTTTCCAGAATTCGGACCCTGGCTCGAACAATCGACCCCGGAACAAGGCCGACGAAAAGTGTCGTCCATGATGGACCGGGTGGATGGGTGGATCCGCAAGGGACAAGCCCTGCCGCCATCGCTGCTGTTGGCCCTGCTGCTGGGACCTTACCATGAAGCCCTGGCTGCACCCGCCATCGCCGAGGGCCAACTCGCCTCAGAAGCCATTCGGGAAGCGTCCCTGGGCCACTTGGGTCGTCTGACGAGCAACTTTCAAATCCCCCGCGCCGTGGCCCTGGAAACCGCTGACATCCTCGCGATCCAACCGCGGCTCAAAGAACGGCGGCGGCGCGATATTCAACGCCTGCCCTTCCGATCCGGCTTCAGCGAAGCGATGGTCTATCTCGATGCCTCGCTTCAGGCCGACAACCAAAATCGCGATTTGGTCCGATGGTGGCTCGAACAGGTCCGATCCTCCCCCACCCCCGATCGCGAGCCGATCTCGGAGTGAAGCGGAACTGGAACCACAAATAGCAAAATAATGACGAATGTTCTCATGGCGTCTCGAGTGGGCTAACGATTAAATGTTCATTCTGGATCAGTGTGGGGCATTGAGGTTCGTGAGTGTTTCAAAGTCATCGAAAGGTGGGAATGAGACGTCTCACGCAAAGCCGCAGAGCCCGCCAAGGTCAGGGTCGCCGCGAAGAGCCGCCCCGCAACGGGCCGGGGTTTCGCGCCGACCGCTTGCCATTACACTTGGCTTTCTTCTTCACCGGCGAACCGGCCGCGTGACGCACGATCCCGCTTCGGGAGCGCTCGTCGCGCGGCCGTTCCTCTCCCTCCGCGGCTTGGCGAGCTCTGCGTGAAATTCCCATTCTTACCGGCAAAACGACAATAACCCACAGTAATGCAGAAAGAGCCCGATTAAACATCTCTCGCCGACAGCTCGATGGGCACTTTGTCCAGTTTCCAGATCTCGGACGCATATTGGGCAATCGTCCGGTCGGAACTGAACGGCCCCATATTGGCGATATTCATCAGGCACATCCGGCTCCACGCCTCGGGGCGGCGGTAGATGGCATCCACCCGGGACTGGCATTCGACATACGACCGGAAGTCCGCCAGGTGCAGATAATGATCCCCATGGGTCAACAGGGCGTCCCAGATCGGCTTGAATAAATCGGGTTGTTCCAGATTAAAGAAAGGGCTTCGAATCAGGTCGAGAACCCGTCGCAACTCGGCATCCTCGTGGTAATGGTCCCACGGATTATAGCCGGTCGCCCGGAGGGCTTCCACCTCCCGGATATCGAGCCCGAAGAGAAAGAAATTCTCGGCGCCCACGGCATCACGAATCTCGACATTGGCGCCATCCAGGGTACCGATCGTCAGCGCCCCATTCAACGCGAACTTCATGTTGCCGGTACCGCTCGCCTCGGTTCCGGCCGTGCTGATCTGCTCGCTCAGGTCGCTGGCGGGAATAATCCGTTCCGCGAGCGAAACCCGGTAGTCGCTCAAAAACACCACTTTCATCAGATTGTGAACATCCGGATCGCGGTTGATCACCCCGGCCATGTCATTGATGAACTTGATGATCAATTTGGCCATGGCATAGCCGGGCGCCGCCTTGGCGGCAAAAATGTAGACCCGGGGTTGGAACGTCTGGCCGGGATTATCCTTGATCTTCAGGTAGGTGTGAATGATGTGCAGGGCGTTTAAAACCTGGCGTTTATATTCATGCAACCGCTTGACCTGCACGTCGAACAGGGCCGTCGGATCGACGCTGATCCCATTCTGCTGGAAGATCAACTGCGCCAACCGCCGTTTGTTTTCCTGTTTCACCGCCCAGAGACGCGCCAACAACTCGGCATCGTCGACAAACCGCTCGAGCCCCTGAAGTTGGTTCAGATCCGTCACCCATCCGTCCCCGATTCGCTCCGTGATCAAATCGGCGAGGCCCGGATTGCACTTGCGCAACCACCGCCGCTGGGTGATGCCGTTCGTCTTATTGTTAAATTTTGCCGGCCACATTTCAAAGAAATCGCGAAACAGTGAGGCCTTGAGCAATTCCGAATGCAGACGGGCCACCCCGTTGATGCTGTGGCTGCCCACCGCTGCGAGGTGGGCCATGCGCACCTGTTTCTCGGCCCCCTCTTCGATCAGCGACATTCGCCCCAATCGGTCCTGATCGCCGGGGAACTTGCTCATCACATCGCGCAAAAAACGCCGGTTGATCTCGTATAAGATCGCCACATGCCGGGGCAACAGTTCCTCGAAAAGCCGGACCGGCCATTTTTCCAGCGCCTCGGGCATCAGGGTGTGGTTCGTGTACCCAAACGTCTTCGAGACCACCTCCCAGGCCGAATCCCAGTCCAACCCTTCTCCGTCCACCAACAATCGCATCAACTCCGCCACCGCCATCGCGGGATGGGTGTCGTTCAACTGGATGGCCACCTTGTCCGGCAGGTTTCGCAAATCGCGATTAACCACCTTGAACCGGCGAAGGATATCCTGCAGGGAACACGTCACGAAAAAATACTGCTGTTTAAACCGCAATTCGCGGCCTTGTTCGATCCGGTCATTCGGATAGAGGATTTTGGTGATGTTCTCGCTGAGCATCTTCTGTTCGTAGGCGCGCACGTAGTCGCCGTTGTTGAAGAAGTTCAGGTCGAATTCCTCCGTCGCCTTCGCGGTCCAGAGCCGCAGGTTGTTGACCGTGTTATTATTGTAACCCGCGATCGGGAAATCGTAGGGAACCCCGAGGACCGTTTCGTAATCCGTCCAGCGCACCACCAGCCGGCCGGTCGACGGATCCCGCTCCTCCACCACCCGCCCGCCGAAATGAACCTCGAACTGATATTCGGGGCGCTCGATCTCCCAGGGATTGCCGTGCCGTAACCAGTGATCGGGTTCCTCCACCTGGAACCCATCCTTGATGGCCTGTCGAAAAATCCCGTAGTCATACCGCACGCCATAGCCGTACCCCGGCAGTTCCATCGTGGCCATGGAATCCAGAAAACAGGCGGCCAGCCGGCCCAGACCGCCGTTCCCCAAACCGGCATCGGGTTCAATATCTCGCAGATAACTCCAGTCGAGCCCCAGCTCGGACATCGCCGTCGTGACGGCCTGATCCATGCGCAGATTGATGACGTTGTTCCCCATGGCCCGCCCCATCAGGTACTCCATCGAAAGATAATAGACCCGCTTGACATCTTTTTTGTAGTAAACCTGGCTGGTCTGGATCCAGCGCTCAATCAACCGGTCGCGGACGGTCATCGCCAAGGCATAGTAACGGTCATGGTCCGTTGCGGAATACTGGTCCTTCGCCAGCGTGAACTTGATGTGATATTGAAAACATTTCTTAATCGCCTCGACCAATCCCAAAAATTCGCCCGTACGGGGGAATTGCCCGCGAGCTTGCGCGCCACTGTGTTGTGTGCCGGATTCCATAATCAACCTGCTCCTCGCTTCGGTCGTTCAATTCACATCGTAGCATGCCACCGCTTCTGCGAAAAGAAAAACTTAACCGTTGACAGCAACGGGGGTAAATTCCAAGATATCTCCCGTTTTTTACCCATATGAGGACTCTTTTATGAAAATCGGCGTCATGGTCGAATCGTTCCGTCTCGGTTGGGTTGAAGGTCTCAAGGCCGCCGCTCAGGTCGGCGCCAACGGCGTGCAAATCTATGCCACCACGGGCGATACCCACTTTTCCAAGCTGGTTGGAGCGCGGCGCGCCCAACTTAAAACCGTCCTGGCCGATCAGGGCCTGGTCATTTCCGCGCTTTGTGCCGATTTTGGCGGGCACGGATTCCAGGTTGAAGCGGAAAACTCAAAACGGATCGAGGATTCAAAACGGGTCATGGAATTGGGCCTGGAGCTCGGGACCCGGGTGGTCACCACCCATATCGGCGTCATCCCGGCCGATCGCGCCCACCCCCGGCACGCCATCCTCGCCCGCGCCTGCGAAAAGCTCGGGGCTTTCGGCGATTCCATCGGCGCTACTTTCGCCATCGAGACCGGGCCGGAACCCGCCTCGGTCCTCGCCGCCTTTCTGGCCGATATCGGTTTGCCCAAAGGCATCGGCGTCAATTTCGATCCCGCCAACCTCAAGATGGTCCTCCGCGAAAACATCCCCCAGGCCGTCGCCACTCTGGCCCCCTATATCGTCCACACCCACGCCAAGGACGGTCTTAATCTGAAGCCGTTCGAGGCGGAACTGCTCTATAACCCCCCGGCTGACAACCAGGGCGTTCCCGCCAATTGGGGCGATTATTTCCGGGAAGTCCCCCTCGGGGAAGGCCAGGTCGATTTCCCGGTCTATTTGGCCGCCATCAAAAAAGCCAACCTCCAAAATCTTTTCTTCACCATCGAACGCGAGGTCGGCGCCGACCCCGTCAATGACATTCGCAAGGCTGTCGATTTCTTGCGGCAAAACGCCGGTTTACTGAACTGAACTGAAAGGAACAGGTATCTCCATGGCTAATAAAGTCAAAATCGGAATCGTCGGATTGGGTGCCATCGGCAATGTCCACGTCAATGCCTTCCAAGCCCTCCCGAACGTTGAAATCGCCGCCCTCAGCGATATCGACCCCGCCAAAACCAATGCCCTGGCGGCCCGGTTTCCCAAGGCCGCCCATTTTAGCGATTACCGCGACCTGGTTAAAAGCGATGTCGACGGCGTCGTCGTCGCCGTTGGCAATGTCCTGCATAAAGAGGTCGCCATCGCCGCCCTCCAGGCAAAAAAAGCCGCCCTGCTCGAAAAACCCATGGCCATGAATTCCCGCGAAGCGGAAGCCATCCAGAACGCCTCGCGCAAATCAGGCGCCGTCCTCCAAGTCGGCATGGTCCGCCGCCAGATGCCCGCCGCCCGCATCGTCAAGGAATATGTCG
>CAZCDO010000136.1:0-11389 GCA_964497135.1 uncultured Verrucomicrobiota bacterium | reverse complement strand
TCGGGTCTTGCATCCTTTTGCACAGCTCCTGATTCGTGTGATCCGTGGCTTGGGGGTCACAAATCGTGTTCGGTTGTCGTCTTTGGGTGAGGTTAAGGGGTCGGCGGTCCCGCGCCCGGAGGGGTCAGGTCCTGGCGGGTTTCATACAGGCGATCCGCGATCGTTCTGGCGATGAGCCGCATGCCGTCCTCGTTGGGGTGAATGGTGTCGAAGAATAGCTCGGGATGATGGCTGAGCGCGGTGTGAAGATCGATGGTGTTGAGGTGTTTTTCGGCCGCAATTTTCATGAGGGCGGGAATGACCGAGTTCTGGATGGTTTTTTCATTGATTCCGTATTTATCGCTGTAGGTGGGCGGCGGAAAACACAGGTAGATTTCGACGCCCGGGTTCAGCCGGCGCACTTCGGTGATCAGCCATTTCACATCGGCGGGATACTGTTCAGAAAGCTTCGGCCAGGTGTTGTCATTGGAACAGTTGGTGCCGAAGGCGAGGGTGACCACCTGCGGTTGCCATATCTTCAGGTACGCCATCCAGGCGGTTTTCTCGAAAGCATGCACGGCCTTTCTGAAATAGGTTGTTCCGCCGGCGCCATAAACCTTGACCACCGCCTGGGTGCCCAGCAGGGCCCCGAGCTTTGCGGGATACCCCAGCTTGTTCATCGCCTGTTTCCCCTCGGCGTCGACGAGGCCATAGCCTTGTGTGATGCTGTCGCCGAGGCAGACGATGCGGAGGGGGCCTTTGCGGGACGAGGGGGGTGTCGTCTGGGGGGGCTCGGTCGTCGCGAAGGCCCCTGACGCCGTCAACAGCACCAGCATCGCTACCTTAAAAAAACGCCCGAACGAACCGTTTGTATTGCCTGTCGAATGCTTTGCCGAAAACGATAGCATACCGGTCTCCCTCAAATACCCAGCAGAATACGCCCCCCTTTGATGGGGCGCAAGGTTGATTCCGTTGCGTGCTAAGATTCTATTTGGTTTGGGGTGGAAAGGGTGGTAATAATCCACTCAAGGAAAAATAATGAAACAAATACCTCTTTTGACGCGGGAAGATTGGTTACGGGAGGGCGAACGGTTTCGCCGTCCCTACCAGTCGGCCTATTATGCCATGTATTCCTCGCTCTGGTCGGGAATTGTCACCGATCCCCTGCTGATGATGGTGCCGGCAGACGATCATGTCGTGCACCGGGGCGATGGGGTGTTCGAGGCGGTCAAATGTACCGGGGGGGCACTCTACAATCTCCAGGCCCATCTGGATCGACTTCAGGCCTCCTCCGACCGGTTGAGTCTGGCCTGGCCCTGGACCCGGGCGGAGATGATTGAGCGGATTCTGGCGACCGTCCAGGCGGGAGGACACCCCGAGGCCATGGTCCGGATTTTTGTCACGCGCGGCCCCGGCGGATTTGCTGTGAACCCCTATGAATGCCCGAGCACCCAGATGTATTGCGTATCGACCGCGCTGTCGCGGCCGTTCATGGAAAATCATCCCGGCGGGGCGCGGGTGCGCACGAGCGGGTTGCCGGCCAAGGCGGCCTTTATGGCGACGGTCAAGAATTGCAACTATGTGCCGAACATGCTGATGAAAAAAGAGGCCGTGGATGCCGGGGTGGATTTTGTCGCCGGGTATGACGAGAATGGTTTTTTGACCGAAGGGGCGACGGAAAACATTGGGATTGTCACCGCCGATCGGCGGCTGATCTTCCCGAGGTTGGGGGGGATTTTACCGGGGACGACCATGTTGCGCGTGATGGAATTGGCCCGGGATCTGGTCGGGTCAGATCTGTTGCGCCAAGTGGAAACCGCCAATCTGACGCGATCCGATGTCATGGCCGCCGCCGAATTGTTAATCACCGGGACCACGGTCAATGTGACGGCTGGAGTGGACTATGATGGGCAACCGGTGGGGGCGGGGGTTCCGGGACCGGTCCAGCAGGCCTTGGATGCCCTGCTGATCGCTGACATGAAAAATAATCCGGCGGTGCGGACCGTTGTTTTTACCTGATTTTAAACAAATGCATCGTCCGCATGAAAATGTGGACAAAACGGCTAAACTGCGCATAATTTGCGTTTTCCGTGGAAACCGCTGATATTTCGAAAGGAAATCATATGGCCGCCAAAATTAAAACCAGTGCGTTCGATGTCGCAAAATTGCCCAAGGGTAATACCGAGTGGTTCAAACATGACCGATTTGGGATGTTCATTCACTGGGGTTTGTATGCTCAGGGGGCCCGGCATGAGTGGTTGATGAACAATGAAAGTATTACGGTTCAAGAGTACGAAAGCCGTTATTTTAAACGATTCGATCCCGATCTGTATAATCCCGAGGTCTGGGCCGCCGCCGCCGCGAATGCGGGCATGAAATATTTTGTGGTCACCTCCAAGCATCATGAAGGCTTTTGTTTGTGGGATTCCAAGTATACCGATTACAAGGCGACGAATACGGCAGCCCGCCGTGATTTGCTCAAGCCCATGGTCAATGCGTTCCGGGGCCAGGGGCTTCGGGCCGGTTTGTATTATTCATTGCTCGACTGGCATCACCCGCATTTCGTGATCGATAAGCATATCGGACCCTATCGCGGGTTGAACGATGCCGAACGGGCGGCGATGAACAAAGGGCGCCGCCAGGAGCTCTATGCCGAATACATGCGCAACCAGGTCAAGGAATTATTGACCCAATACGGAGATATCGATGTGCTCTGGTTCGATTTCTCCTATCCGTCGGCCGACGCGACGCAAGCCGGCGATTTTACCCAGGGCAAAGGCCGGCTGGCTTGGGAATCCGAAAAACTCTACAGTCTGGTTCGGAAGCTTCGGCCGAACATCATCGTGGATGATCGTCTGGATCTGCCGGGAGCATGGGATATCAAGACACCCGAACAATGCCAGCCGCGCGAGTGGGTGACGTTTGAGGGCCAGAAAGTCACATGGGAAGCCTGCCAGACCTTCAGCGGGTCTTGGGGGTATCACCGGGATGAATCGAGTTGGCGCAGTGTCGACGAATTGGTTCGCACCCTGATCGATTGCGTGAGCAAGGGGGGGAACCTGTTGATGAACGTCGGCCCGACCGGTCGCGGTGAATTTGATGCCCGCGCCTTGGATCGGTTGCAGGGAATCGGCACCTGGATGAAGCGGCACAGCCGTTCGATCTATGGTTGTACCGCGGCGCCGGCGGATATCCCAACGCCGGATGGGTGTCGGCTGACCTATAATCCCGAAACCAAACGGCTCTACGTTCATATTTTTGCCTGGCCTTTTGCGCATCTCCATTTGGACAATCTGGCTGACAAGGTGGACTACGTCCAACTGCTCAACGACGCCTCGGAAATCCGACCGATGGGCGGCTGGCATGCGAAGCAGATCGTCAACAAGGCCAACACGCTGTCGATCAATCTTCCGGCTCAAAAGCCCGATGTCGCCGTGCCGGTGCTTGAATTGTTTTTGAAATAGGTCTTCGTGAGATGATGATGCAACGGCAATAAGCGGGTTTTAAGCTCGATTTTGTTGACGAAAAATCAACCCGTCTTTACCCGCGAACGGGTAAAGACGGGTTAACTTTGGGCTTATCCTCTCTGGCAATGAATTTCCTTGGCAGGTTTGGCAGACTTTGCGGGCTTGTTGGCGGCGAGCATTTCATCAATCGTCGGTAAGATTTCCCGCAAACGCTTGGCGACCGGCCCAGAGATAGAACCATCCAAATAGGTGTCGAAATAAGTTGATAATCCCACTAGATGCGTGTAAACCTCGATCAATAAGGGGGTGCTCATGAAACGAACTGCCGTCGGAATCATGTCTGCCTTTACGCTTGCGATCAACATCCTCCCAGCCCAAGAGATATCCAGCCCGGACGATTTAATCGAGGTCTACCTGGAAAACCGGGCCGTTTACCTGAAAATCGCCCCGCCCGCCGATGAGACCTACGTGCAGGACATGCGGGAGTCAATATTCACCTTCGATGAGAAAGCCTTCGATTCGGATTTCCTGGAAAATCTGACAGGGAGTCAAGGCGGTGATGTCGTCTGTTATCCCGTGACCCTGGCCGAAGACCCGGAAACAAGGGATCGGCTGATCTATAATTCATTGGGGGAACTGATTTGGAGGGTTTCTGCCCCGAGTTCCTACAGCCCGTCAGGCCCGGAACCAGGAATCAATTATCCCCTGGGAGCCGACGATCCTGCCCGTATCCGGATTCGGGTGACCCTGATGACAAAGGCGGATAAGGAATTGCTGGATGAACTGGAAGCCGAAAACGCCCTTGCGGAGAGTCTGGTTCAATCTTTTCGGGGGGACAACTGCACGGACCCGTTTGGTCTCTGGAATTTGTGGAGCCCGGCGACGTGGGGTGTTGCTAATGGTGTCGGTTGGGATATTTGGGACTCGTTGAATCCAATCCACGAGTCAGCCGGTTGGAGCGGTGCATGGGAAGGGGCAAAAGGTGGTGCCGCTGCATGGGCAGATGGTGTCATTCCCTTATGGGATCCGTTCCAGGATGTCTATGCCGACGAATGCGGAAATGTTTCTGGAGACTACAAAGCGAGTCAGTTCTTTGGTGGCGTGTCCCGTGACGCCCTACTTGTTGCTGCTGGCAGTGGCCTTGCCTCACGTTATTCTTCAACTCTGGCTAACAGCCAGCGGTTCGGCAAAGGCAGTCAGCTTTTTGGCCGTGGCGGTCAGTTCGGGGCAAAAGGTGTTTTCAATCAAGGTCCGGTTAGAACGGGTTGGGGCTGGAAAGGTACGAGTCAAGCAGGTCGTGACGTTTTCCGAACAAGCTGGTCTAAGGCCGGGAGTCGATCCTATTGGAATCATCTTGATTGGTTCTGACCAAGGAGGTCCCCCATGCGATCACCAGTCAGAGCAATTGCAGACTTCTTTCGCCGCAGTCAGTATGTGTCCAACGATGTGGCAGCAGATGTCATTCGGGGTTTTGCCAACGGAACGTCACGCGATCCTGGTGACTGGGATGATCTCGAAAGCACGAATCACAGCAATCATGACGTTGACTTAGCAGTCCGACTTTGTTGGCATTTTGCCTCGCAGTATCCAGCAAGGAAATCGACGGAGTATTGCGCGAAAGAAGCGATGCCATACTTTCTAGCCGTGGCAGAGGCCCTGGAAAAAGGAATGCTTCATTCGCTCAATTATGCTGAGACAGTTGCAAGACTCGAACAGAATCAAGTTCCCGACGAAGTGACGCGACTTCTCCATGCCTAACCCCCTCGCTACGCCGGTGACACGGCGTCTGCTTACGCACACGCCGCGCCACCGTCTCCGCTCGCCCGACGGCCTACGCACCTGACACGCCGCGTGCGAAGAGAAGGCCACGCGGCGCGCCAGGTGCTACGGCCTTACTCCGTCGCTATCGCTCCTCCGAAGCACCTACGTCCCGCCGTGGCGGGACTCCGGTGGTGGTGTTCGCTCCCGTTGGTCGCTCACCTGGACGCTCCGGGCCATCAAGGCCAAGCGGCCGTTGCCGCCTACGGCGTCCCCGTCCACTTCGCCTTGAAGGCCCTACGCTTTTACGCGGGCCGCTACGCGCTTTGCGGCTATGGGAGCATCGAACGTGGTGGGTTGTGCGGGGGACGCAGCGCCAAGCCGCGCGGGGCCGCGCCTGAACTCGCCGTGCACTACGCGCACGGCGGCCGGGCAACGTCGCATAACGACGCGCGTTATGCGTCCGTTCACCCCGCGAGGACGCGGGGTTCACACGTTGCCCTTTCAGGCGCACCCCCGCGTTGCCTCCAGGCCGAAAAGTCCGGCTCCGGCTGTCGCCACACTTTTCGGCCTTCCGGCAACCCTACGGGCTGGAACAGAAAGCGTTCTGTTCCCTTGGCGCTGCTCTCGGCGAGGTCGAACGTTGTGGGTTGTGCAGACGGCGCCGCAAAACGCTACGCGGCCCTTAGAAGGGGAAAACCCCACACCCGTTTTCCCCTCTGTCCGCGCTTCAAACTTCCGGTGTCCGTGCCGGTCTACGCCCGGCCCGGCCATCCTCAGTTTCAAGCGCGGCCATTCACCTCTTTCCCCTACAGCCGTCACGAAAGTTGCGGAGACAACTTTCGCGCCGGCCCCCCGGATGCGCTTCGCGCTTTTACTGTGACGGCTTCGCTCTGGCAACCGGCACGCCAGGAAACCTGTCATGCCGGTTGCTGGTCGCTGCGCCACCAGGAGCCACCCAACAGAGTTGCATTGAGCGCCCGGGGGGCGCATTTTTTTTTATTTACATCCCGAAGGGCTCCTGCTAATTTAAAGCTATCGAATTAGTGGGGATTTGATCGCTATGAAAATGTCGACTAAAGGCCGGTATGGAATCCGATTCATGCTCGATTTGGTCGAGCATTATCAGCAGGGCCCCATTCCCCTCAAGGATGTAGCCCAGCGTCAGGATATCTCCGAAAAATATCTCTGGCAGGTGATCAATCCCCTCAAGTCTGCGGGCTTGATTATTCCCATCCGCGGCGCACATGGCGGGTATGTTCTGGCGCGAAAGCCTCAGGAGATTTCGGTTCGCGATATCATCACCGTTTTGGAGGGCCCCTTAGCCCTGGTCGAGTGCATGGAAAAGAAAAATCGGTGCAAGCGCGTCGCCGATTGCATGGCCCATGATATGTGGGTGGAAATCGGCGAAAAACTGGATCGGACCCTTCGCGAAATTTCCCTCGCGGATATCGTCGAACGTTTTCACGTGCGCCGACAATCTGATCCGGTCAATTATTCGATTTAATCCTCCGCTTCCTCGCGAAACCCATGAAAATTGTCCTCAACGGCGAACGATTAGAGTGCCCCAATGGGTTGACCCTGTCCGATTTGGTCACTCGCCAAGCCCCGCGGGATCGGCGGGTGGCGGTCTTACACAACGGGCAAGTGGTCCCGGCCGATCATCGGGCTTCCATCCACCTGGCCCCGGATGACCGGGTTGAACTGGTGACATTGGCGCCGGGAGGTTGATCGATGCCCGATGATTTCCAAGAGCGCTTTGCCCGGCAGATAAGCCTGCCGGAAATAGGTCTTGAGGGGCAGCGCCGCCTGAGTCGGGCAACGGTCGCCGTGGTGGGCCTGGGTGGACTGGGGTCGCCGGCTGCTCTTTACCTCGCCGCAGCCGGGGTCGGAACCCTGGTCTTGATCGATGGCGATCGGCTTGACGTGAGTAATCTTCAGCGACAGATTTTGTATAATGCCGCAGAGGTAGGCCAACTCAAGGCCGAATGTGCGGATCGCCGCTTACGGGCCTTGTGGCCGGGTTTGAAAACGCGTGTTGAGTCTCGTCATCTCGCGGCGGAGACCGCGGGGGAACAATTAGCGGGCGTGGACGTAATCGTGGAGGCTACGGACCGGGTGGCGGCAAAACTGATGACGGCCCGGGTGGCTCGCGCGTTGGGAAAACCCTGTGTCCATGGCGGGATCGTCGGATTTGAAGGTCAGATCCTGACCGTTGAGCCGGGCCGATCCACCTGCTACGGATGTCTTTGGAGCGGACTGGAAAACGAACCGGCCCACACGCCGCGGGGACCGCTGGGAGCGGTTCCCGGCGTCATTGGAAGCTTACAGGCGGCGGAGGCGATCAAAGTGATTTTGGGAATCGGACGGTTGCTGACCGATCGTCTGTTGATCTGCGATCTCTTGACGATGGTCTGGCGGACCGTCGAGGTTCGGCCAAACCCCGGATGTGACATTTGTGGAACTTTGAATCTAAAATAAACAAGGAGAACAGCGATGACGAAACAAGGGCTGGCGACGATTACCTTACATGCCGGACAGAAACCCGATCCGACCACCGGTGCGCGGGCGGTTCCGATTTACCAGACGACCTCCTATGTCTTCAAAAGCACAGAACATGCCGCCAATTTATTCGGGCTCAAGGAATTCGGCAACATTTACACCCGCCTGATGAATCCGACGACGGATGTTTTCGAACAGCGGATGGCGGCCATTGAAGGCGGAACCGGGGGGTTGGCGGTGGCGTCCGGGCAGGCGGCCATCACCAATTCATTATTGGCCATTACCCGCGTGGGCGATGAAATTGTGGCTGCCAACAATCTGTATGGCGGGACCTACCAGTTGTTGCATTACACCTTCCCCAAGCTGGGGCGGACGGTGAAGTTTGTCAATTCACAGGATACCGACGCGTTTCGCCGGGCGATCACGCCCAAGACCCGGGCCATTTATGCCGAGACCGTCGGCAATCCCAAATTGGATGTGCCGGATTTTGAAACGATTGCCAAGATCGCCCATGAAAATGGATTGCCGCTGGTGGTGGACAATACGGTGGGCGTCGGTCTGGTGCGGCCGATCGAGTATGGTGCGGACATTATCGCCAGTTCGGCCACGAAATACATCGGCGGGCATGGAACGTCGCTGGGCGGCATCATTGTCGATTCAGGAAAATTCAAATGGAATAACGGCAAATTCCCTGAATTTACCGAGCCCGATCCCAGCTATCACGGTCTGGTGTATTGGGATGCCCTCAGCAACGTGCCCGGCATGGGCAATGTCGCGTTTATTCTGAAAGTCCGGCTGACCCTGTTGCGGGATCTGGGCGCGACTTTGAGTCCCTTCAATTCCTTCCAGTTTTTGCAGGGGTTGGAGACCTTGACCTTGCGCCAGGCGAAACATTCGCAAAACGCCCTGGAGATCGCGCACTATTTGAAGAAGCACCCCCGCGTGTCCTGGGTGAATTATCCGGGGCTGGCTGAGCATCCCAGCCATGCCAATGCCAGCAAATACCTGAAAAACGGATTTGGCGGCCTGCTGGGATTCGGAGTCAAAGGCGGGTTGGAGGCCGGGAAAAAGTTCATTAATTCCGTGCAACTGATCTCGCACCTGGCCAACATCGGGGATGCCAAGACGCTGGTCATTCATCCGGCCTCCACGACTCATCAACAGTTGACCGAGGCGGAGCAGGCGGCCACCGGGGTGACGGCCGACTATATCCGGTTGTCGGTGGGGCTGGAAGATGTCGCCGACATCCAGGCCGACATGGATCAGGCCTTGGCGAAGACCTGCTGAAAGAGAGATGGCAGCAAGGGGATCTGATGGATTTTGTGGCCGCCACAACATCCATAGATCCCCGCTTTGGGGGAGAACTCGATGATCCCGCCGGCTGTAACCGCAACCCTTCATCCCTACACGCTTCCCGGTGTCCGGCCCGGCCCCGATAACCCGCTGCCTTTTTTTAGGCCGGCGAATCCCCATACAACCCTTTCGATGCTGGATTCCATTCCTCCGGCCAAGCGGGAAACCTTCGGCAAAAACATCGCCTTCCGCCTGATGCCGTATCGCTATCAGGACGAGTATTCGCGGCAAAAAGCCTCCACAATGTTCCAGTCCGTGGTTCTTGAAAATGAACACCTCAAGGCCACTTTTCTGCCCGAGGTGGGCGGCCGGTTGGTCTCCCTTTTCGATAAGCCGCATCAGCGCGAATTATTGTCGTGCAACCCGGTTTTTCAGCCCGCCAATCTGGCCATTCGCAATGCCTGGTTTTCCGGGGGAATCGAGTGGAATATCGGCCATGTCGGACATTCGGTATTCACCTGTGCGCCGTTGTTTGCCGGCTGGCTCCGAGCCCCGGATGGAACGCCGGGCGTCCGATTTTATGAATATGAGCGGATGCATGGACTTTTTTGGCATATCGATTTCTGGCTACCCCCTCATTCGCCTTTCCTGTTTGCGTATACGCGGGTGGTCAATCCCCATGCCTCCGAGCGGCCGATGTATTGGTGGACGAATATCGCCGTGCCTGAAACGCCTGACTTGCGGGTCCTGGCTCCGGCGCAGGAGGTCATCTATCTCGGGTTCGGCGAAAAAGGGGCTCAGTTCGGGATGGGCGAAATGCCCTGTCTGCCGTCCATTGCCGGTCCGAAACAACCCGATGGACCGCCGCCCCGATCGTTTCCTGGCTGTCCCGGCCAGCCTGACGATGCCTCCTATCCAGTTAATTTTTCCTTTGCCAGCGAATATTTTTTCCAGTGCGATGGCGTCCCGCGCCCCTGGGAGGCAGCGCTGGATGGACGGGGCACGGGGTTCATCGATTGTTCCACGGCCCGCATGGCCTACCGCAAAATGTTTTGCTGGGGAATGCACCCCGGCGGACGGCATTGGCAACAATTCCTGGCGGACGCCGATACCCGTTACGTGGAGATCCAGGGGGGCTTGGCTCCTACTCAGGGACATGGGCTGACTTTACCGGCTGCGACCCTTTGGGATTGGACCCAAGCCTTCGGCTATTTTGAGGCAGACCCCCAAGCGGTTCATAGTCCGAATTGGGCAGTGGCCCGGTCTGAAGTGGAATGCCAATTGAATCGCCGCTTGAGTACCGAACAGTTGCAGTCGTTCGAAATGCAATTCCGGCTTTGGTCGGAACAGCGCGTGCAGTCCCACGTAATGCTGGGCAGCGGTTGGGGCGCATTGGAACGGAAACGGTTTCAGCAGGAACCTCCCGGATTGGATCTTCCGGCAGCCTTTGAATTTCCCGACGCCGCGTTGGGCCGGGAACAGGAACCCTGGCTGGCCCTCTTGAAAACAGGTCGCTTTCCCCAGGGATGCGAACCGGGGGAATGGATGGTTCAGGCGGAGTGGCTGTGTCGGCTCGAAGCCGGGCTCCGGGATGAGGAACATGAGAGCTGGTTGGCTTATCTGCACCTGGGGAATATGAAATTGGAACAGTTGGATGAGGATGGGGCGGAGCGGGCATGGGAAAAATCCATTTCACTCCAGCCTTCGGCCTGGGCCTATCGCAATTTAAGCATTTTGGCAAAACGGCGCAACCAGCCGGATGATCGGCTGCGCTATTACCGGCAAGCCTGGGCACTGCACCGGGACCACCCGACGCGAGCCATCGCCGAGGAGTGGGTGGAATTACTGCTGGAATTCAAATTGGGGGATGAGGCGCGTTCCGTTATGCAGGGATTGCCGGAGACGATCCGGAGCCATGACCGGTTGCGAATCGCAGCAGCCCGGTTAGCTCTGGTGGATGGGCAATTGGACGAGGTTGAACGGCTGATCAATTATGATTTTGCAGTGATCCGCGAGGGGGAAACAGCGTTGACCGATCTGTGGCGTAAGGTTAAAACGCGGAAACTGGCAGCGGAGAGAGGTGTTCCCTACAGTAATGATTTGATTCCGGAAGCGATGAAGAAATATCCTCCACCCAGTCGAATCGATTTTCGGCTGGTGAACGATAAATGATTTGAATAACCTGTGTCCCGCAGTTCGTAATGAGGGGACACGGTGCACCTCCGGTTGGCCGAAAGAGAAGAAAAGATCGATCAAGCGGGTGGATTAAGTGTAGCGGATGATTAAGTGTGGCGACGAAGTGGAGCGATGAAGTGTGCAACTGCACTTACTCGATACACTTACTCCCACTCTTAATCGGTTACACTTACTCCATCCGCTTAGTCGAATCC
>CAZCDO010000135.1:0-11404 GCA_964497135.1 uncultured Verrucomicrobiota bacterium | reverse complement strand
GCAATGCTAAAATGCGTCAATCAGGGATAGGCAATCTATCCGTTGGGAATCAGAAGGGTCGTCCGAACGTCAGGCGGATTTCGCCCCAGGAGGGCAGACCGTCCTGGCCTTCGAACTCCTCGGTTCGCAAAATCATTAAATAGGTCAGCGAAAACCAGCCATACCCCAGGCTGAGCCCACCCATGGCTTCGCCCACAATCGCCTTTAAGTCCACATGATGTTCCTCATCCTCGCCGTGAAACAGGCTTCGCCCCATCGTGGCATTATGGCCCACCACAAATCCCTTGAATTCCGCCACCGCATACGCAAAGAACTTTGGGGGGAGGGGACTCCCGGGTTGTGAGGTTTCATCGGGCCAGTCGGGAGGAATCTGGTATCCGGCCCGAAGTCCCAAGCCCGAATACAGATTGACATCCGTTGTTCCTACAATACCCCCATACAATAAATCCGGCTTCATACTCCAATCTTCGACGATCCCCATCGGGCCCAGCCGGTATCGGTTGTCCAGATAACCATTGAGAACGGGTTCTTCTTTCATCTGGTTATCCCACCCCATGGGTTTGTCCGAGCCCGTCAATTTATGAAGCCAGATTTGTTGTTCTCTCGCTTTTGAAGAGGGACCCAGGATTCCCGCTTCCACCCCGCATTTTGAATACAAATGCCCCTGTTTGCGGGCCTGTTCATAAAACACGGTGGTCACCCCACACCAGGGATGGTCATTGGGCTGATTCTCGTCAACGGTGATATCCTTTGGGGTATAGACTTGATTGCGCAGTCCCGTGAAATAGATCCCCGCGTCGTTCAGGTCGTACCAGGTGATCTCGGTGCCGTGGGTATAACTGCCGTCTGCCCCGGTGAAAATATCATTATCAATTGTGACCGCTATGCTCCCCCAGGCTTTCGATGTCATCACCAGGAGCAGCAAAAACAACAACCCCACCTTCATTTTGACCTCATGCTTGAAAATATACACTTCCCCCTGAACCTCGACAATTATTTTGTTATAATCAGGTCCATTGTGAAAAAATCGCCTGGTTTTGATCCCTCCTGGGGAGGGTGGTCGAAGGCCGGGATGGGCCAATTTATGGAATCATGAACAGGCGGAAGCGTATTTGTCGCAATTGGGGTTACGGCGCGGGACGGTGAGGACCGGAGTGTAACGCGAGGCTAGCAATCGCAGGTGGAAGGCGAGGCGGCACCGAGCCGTAAAAGGTTTTTCAATCTGGGGAGGTTGTGGAGCCGGGGTGCCCTCATAGCGGTTAAACCGTCTTTCCCCGCTCAGGGGTAAAGACGGGCTATCACAGATCCGCCAGGCTATGGCCCGTGTGCGCGCAGACCCCACTCTGGCGCGACCGGTCTCTCACGCCTGGAGCGGCAGATGGAGGCGGAAACACTGACCCCTTACCCACACAGACCCCTTAATGCGTTTACCAGATGCTGAAGATGGTTCCTGGTTGGCGGTTGAGCGTCAGGAAGACAACCGTTCCCGGTGATCCGTTCGACCAGCCTGTTCCGTATTCAGCCGTCGTCGTCCCAAGGAAGGTCTTGTTCGTCGTATCGATTACGACTCGGCGCAGGTCGGACCCATCCAGGATTCCGGCGCGGCGCGCATCGGGAACGCCATACCACACCGCGATTCGTCCGCCGCCGCCGCCGCCGCTGCCCGGGAATCCGCTCTTGCCCTTGCCCCCGTTGACCCGCATCGCGCCGGTGCCAAGACCCTCGAACGTCTCGCACGTCACGAAAATGCCGCCGCCGGACCCACCGCCCCATACGTTGTTGTCATCTTCGCCGTTGGCCGTCAGGAAACCGTCGAGTTCCACTGAATCCTGCGCGACGATCCGGATTGACCCGCCGCCGAAACCGCGGGATCGGGATAGGGAGGAGATCGCATAAGGCGCGCAACCGCTGCCCGGATCGACCGGCGCATTCGACGATCCATAGGCGCTTCCGCCGTAGGTGTTTGCATCGCTGCCGTCGCCCCCTTTGCCGCCGTAGCCTGCGCCGCTGCTGTATCCTGAGCCGGTGCCGTTCATTCCTTTTCCGGAACCGTATCCCGGACTGTATCCGCGGCCATCCGCGTTAAAACCGCCGCCGGCCGCCACGCTAAGGTTGCTCATCCCGAAGGCCACGCCCCCGCCATTACCCGGATTACAGGCCGGATGAATCCAGGAAGACGCCGCGATCGACACGTTCCCCGTTACCAGCACCGTCGCGCCATCCGCGCCGGGCGCGTTCGTGACGCCGGCATAGACATGTAGTTGGCCCGCATTGGTCAGAATCATGTTGCCCCACACCGAAAGCGCCGGCTTCGATTGTTGCGTCTGTCCGGCGGCCTCCCGCGGGCCGCCCCCGAGTACGAGTGCCCCGCCGTCAAGCGTCAGATTCCCGCCCACGCTGACGATCGGATTCGTTGCGCCTGAACCCGTTGCGCCGCCGTTGCTGACAGATCCCTTCTTCAGGGGCAGGCCGCACAGGATCAGTTCGCCGCCGCTGCGCACGACCAGATCATTCGTTACCGTAAGCCGGAATGCTATGTTCGTGTCCCCAAGGGCCAGGACGGAGTTGCTGACAGTCAGATGGTCCACCTCCCACGCGGTGAAGTCCGGGATCACCACACGAACGTCGGTGAACCGGTCCAGCGTCGTCGGAAGCAAAGAACGGTCGGAGCAGTACAGCGTGCCCATTCCGGCCACATACTTCCACCACAGCCGGTTAGTCTGTTGCTCGCCCCATCCCGTTCCGGGGGACGTCGCGAAACTCACCCATGTATCGGGAACGACGTTCGTGCAGACGATGGCGATCCGCCCGCCGCCTCCGCCACCCCCCCGGAAACCGGATTCGCCGCCGTTGCCGCCGTTGGCGCTGATCGCCCCGCCGGAGCCGGCAAACGTCCGGCACGAAATGTAGACTCCTCCGCCCGATCCACCGCCGGCCACGCTGGTCCCATTGGTCCCATTAGCGATGATCACTCCGTTCACCGTTGCCGTTTCGGCCGATTCGATCCAGACGGCTCCTCCGCCGGCTCCTCCGTAGCCCCATGTGCCAGGCAGGTATGATCCTCCGCTGCTGCCCGGCGCCGTGGGTACGGCCGTTGTTCCGTAGGGACTGCTACCCGCGGCTTCGTTCGCCGTCCCGCCTCGTCCGCCGTAACCCGCGCCGCTGCCGTACCCGTTTCCGTCGTAAGTGCCGGCTCCCGGTCCATCCCCAACGCCATAGTGGAAGGCCGGTCCGTTCGACGGACCGTAGCCCTTTCCGGTTACGTCGATGCGGCCTCCCGCCAGAAGCGTGAAGTTCGAGCAGACGAAACGTACGCAGTTGGACATCTGATTATTTGTGAACGCAGCCGGCAGCGTAACGAGGCCGTTGCTCCAGATCGCAACATCCCCGCTCGCTGTGAGCTGGGCCGTCCAATTGGTGAACACCAGCGTTGCGCCGTTGCTCACGATCAACGAACCCACGCTTTCGGCCGTGCTCAACGTCACGGTTCCGGATCCCACAATTGCGCTGTCCAGCAGGCCGGGCACGCCAGCGGGTGACCAGTTGGCCCCGGAGAGCCAGTTTCCGACGCCCGTCCACAGCTTCTCCTGGCCGGTCATCGAGGAGAACGTCGCCGTGACGGTCCGCGGCTGGTCCATCGTCAGATTCATGGAGATGTTCGTCTTCTGATCAGCGGGCGCATCCCCGTTCCACTGGTTGAACGCGTAGCCATTCGACGGAGTTGCGCTGACGGTCACGACCGTCCCGTTCGTGTACCAGCCCGTCTTTTCGACGGTGGCCGTTCCATTGACGTCCGAGCCGACGGTCAGGTAATACTCGTTGGTCCAGTACCACGTCAGGGTCGCGGTGTTGGTCAGTTGGAAAATGGCCTGCGTGCCGGACCCGGAGTCGACCGGCGAGCCCCCGCTCGCGAGCGCCCAGCCGACGCAGGCGTGGCGCGTGCCGTTCGCTTCGTCCGCCGGGCTGGCAACACTGTTGGTCACCCAACTGTTGGGCGGGATGTCGGTATGCGTTCCATACCCGCGAGGCGCGGGACTTCCGTAGGTCGCCGGGCTGCCGGCAATGGTGAGGCTGGCGCTCTTCGTGAGGAAGAAAGCGGTTCCGGGAATTCCGTTACTGTACCCGGTTCCGTTGGTTGCCGCGATCTGGCCGGAATAGGCCGATACCTGGCTTACGTGCGATGCCCCGGCCACCTCTTGTCCCGCGAGAAGCTGATCCCGTTCGCTTTCGGTGAAGCCGATGGCAACGGAAATCCGACCGCCCCCGCCGCCGCCGCCACCCGTCGAGGTCCCGCCCGCGGCGCGCATGGCGCCGCTGCTCCCCGTGAAATCCGCGCAGGTCACGAAGATACCGCCACCCGATCCACCCCCGTAGCTGGCGCTGGTTTCGCCGCCGGCCGACAGGAGCCCGTTGAGATTCACCGCACCTGCGGCTTCTATCCAGATGCTTCCCCCGCCAAAGCCCCGGTAGAAGTCCGTGGAGTACCCCCCGCCACCGCTCCCCGGAGCCACGGGAGCGTTGGATACGCCATAGGGATTTCCGCCATAGGCCGTAGCGTCCGTTCCTCGTCCTCCCGCTCCTCCGTATCCGCCGCCGCCGCCGTAGTTAGGCTGAGATCCTTTGCCCAGGCCGTACTTCGCGCAGTAGCCGCGGCCGTCGGCGGTGACACCCCCCGCAGCCGCGACGTTGAGGCTGCCTACCCGGAACACCGCCGACCCGCCGTTGGTCGGCTGGGAGATGGGTACGATCCACGAGGACGGTGCGATGATCACGGCACCCGTCACCGATATGCGCGCACCGTGAGCCCGGGTGGCGTTGGTCAGGCCGCCGTACACGTAAAGCCTGCCTCCGTTGGTCACCAGCAGCGAGCCGCCCACGTCGAGTTCGGGCTTCGACTGCTGAAGCGGCCCTGAGAGGTAAGGCGGTCCGCCGCCCAGGACAAGGGAACCCCCGTTCAGGGTCAGGTTCGCTCCAACCGCAACCGCGGGATTCGTGAGGCCGGCACCCGCCGCTCCGGCAAAACTGATTACCCCCTTCTTCAACGGCGCACTGCACAGCGTCAGCTCCGCGCCGTCCCGGATGACCAGGTCGTTCGTCACAGTCAGGCGGAACGCCGAGTTGGTGTTCTCGATCGCAAGTACCGCGTTGCTGACGGTCAGGTTGTTGAATGACCAGGATGTGAAGTTCGGGATGATAACCCGCACATCGGTAAACCGCGCATCGAGCGGGCTGGTCAGGAGCGAGGCGTCCGACAGGTACAACGTCCCCATCCCCGCCACGTAGAGGAACCAGAGACGGTTAGTTTGGGCGTCCCCCCAGCCGGTGCCCGGCGAGGCCGAGAAACTCACTCTTGTGCCGGGCGCTGCGCTCGTGTAAAGGACGGCCACTCGTCCACCCCCCCCGCCGCCGCCACTGCCTGAGCCCCGACCTCCGTTCGCGCTGATTCGTCCTTCGCCGCCCAAGGTCCCGCATGTGACATAGATACCGCCGCCCGAACCACCCCCGCTGTGATTGCCATTCCCTCCGGCGATACCATTCGTCCCGTTAGCCAGCACGGTCCCGTCAACCGTGGCCGTTCCGGACGCCTCAATCCACACCGCGCCACCGCCCGCTCCTCCTCTGCCCCAAATGCCGCTCGAATAGGATCCGCCGCCGCTCCCCGGTGTTGCCGGCAGGTTGGCTGTGCCGTAGGAGATCCCGCCAGCGGCCCCGGCATTATACCCGCACCCACCCACGCCTCCGTACCCGGCGCCGGTGCCATAGCCGTTGCCGTCGTCCTTTCCGCCTCCGGGACCCGGACCCGCGCCGTTCACCGTGACCTGTCCGAACCCCTTTCCGTTCGCGTCAATCCGGCCGCCTGCCTTCAGGGTGAAGTTCGTGCAGAGGATGAACACGCGGTTGGACATCTGGCCGGTCTGAAAGGCGCCGGGCAGGGCCATCGTGCCGTTCGTCCACACCGTCACGTTGGACGCTATGAGCGCCGTGGTCCAATTGGTGAACGTCAGCGTGGCGTTGGTGAGGGAGAAATCGCCGAGAACCGCCGTGCTGTTGCTCAGGATGACGGACGCGCCGTTGGAGATGCTGACGTTCTCGCCGGCCAGCGGGTAGCTGTCCGACGGGCTCCAATTGTTCTTGTCAAACCAATCCCGTCCGTCACCGCCGCCGGTCCATGCGCGGTCTGCCGCGGGAGCGTGAAGCGCAAGGATGCCAAGGAACAAAAGACAAGTTGCCACGACGTAAAGCCATGATTTCATCGATCCCTCTACTTTCGTATGGTTACACAAATTTTCAAAATTATGGCCATTTTTCGTTGAATTTGCAAGAAATTTTGACAGGACATTACCCGGTTTTTTCAGGTGTTTTTCAGGTGATGGGCTTAAGGGGTTAGTCCTAATAATAGAAAATAGATTGCTTTAGCCGCGGGGTAACCGTTTAGCCCCTGCGCGCAGGGCTAAACGGTTACTTTAGCGCCGGACCCCTGAGCGCTGTGGGGAGCCCGCCGTACGGAGCCGTCGGGCCGCCCGGGATGTTCGCATCCGCCGGAGAAATCGGTGAGATCGGGATCCCCGTAATCCCGAAAGAGCCAAATAATCCATTGACCCGCGCCGGAAATGCGGGAGAATGGCGCCTGATTTTTTTACGAAAGGTTTGCCCATGACCGAGTGGCGGGTAGTGGCGATGAAAATCGCTTCAATGGTATTAATCATTCTGGCGGGATGGCTGGCCCGGCGCAAAGGTTTGCTGGGGATGGACTCCACGGCGGCGCTCGGCCGGGTGGTGGTGGATATTGTCTTTCCCGCGATGGTATTTGTGCGCCTGCTGGAGACGATCCGGTTCGAAACCCTGGCGATGGACTGGCAAATTCCGGTGATCGCGATGGGGGTTTTGCTCGTCAGTTATTTTTTGGGCCAAATTTTCTGGCCCTGGCTGGGCCGGGGGAGCGACCGGGCGAGTTTTGTGTTTCTGGCCGGGATGCCCAATTGGATTTTTATTCCGCTGCCGATTATCGAAAGCCTGTATGGCGCGGCCGGGGTCCGATATGTTCTGCTTTTTAATTTCGGGACCCAGGTTCTGCTCTGGACCGGCGGGGTTTGGATTTTGCGGCCCCGCCGCGAGGGGGGAAACGACTGGCGGTATTTGTTGAAAAACCCCGGTTTCTGGGCGACCGTGGCCGGGGTGGGGGCGGCCCTCTTATTTCCCGGGTTAAAGCAATGGGAACACCCGGCGGCGGATGCCTCCGGCGCGTTTTTGGGGTTGGCCTCCGTACTCCAGGGGATGGCGATGCTGGGGTGGGTGACCATTCCGCTGTCCCTGCTGGTGACGGGCGCCCAGTTGGGCGCTCTGCCGTTGAGCCGTCATCGGCCGACCCGCTCCCTCTGGGGTGTTGTGGGAATCCGTCTGGTCGTGGCGCCGTTGGTGGCGATCGGGGTGGTCAATGGGTTGGATCTGTTGGGTTGGACGTTGTCGCCGGTGGATCGTTATTCGACCTATATCATCATGGGGATGCCGGTGGCAGTCAGTTGCAGTCTGTTCATGGAGCGCTATGGGGGCGATAGCGGACTGGGCGCGCTGTCGATTTTTTATTCGACCGTGCTGAGCCTGGTCACCGTGCCGGCCTGGGTGTATGTGATGATGCGATGGCATCTGTAGCGCATCTTGACATCACAACCCTAAAGCATCATGATGTCTTCATGAGAACAACCCTAACCGTTGACGATGACCTCGCGACCGAATTGCGACGCCGATCGGCCTCAACCCGCCAGGGATTCAAGAACACGGTGAACGATTTACTGCGTCGGGGGTTGGCCGCCAGTCCACGCCCCCTCACGTCGCCGGGCCGATTTGTGATCAAGGCCAAGGCCTGCGGTTTTTTGCCCGGCGTCGATCCCTTGAAGCTCAATCAACTGGCAGACGAGTTGGCGACCGACGATTTTATTGAGCGGCACCGTGCCAAACGAAGCCGCACATGATTATTCCGGACATCAACCTGCTGGTATACGCCTACAATCGGGATGCGCCGCACCACCTTCCGGCCCGCACCTGGTGGCAGGGATTGATGGAAGGCTCTCAGACGGTCGGAATTCCCTGGGTGGTTTGCCTCGGCTTTCTACGCTTAATGACCAACCGCAAGGTTCTCGCAAAACCCTTGGAAGCGAGCGAGGTGTTATCGCACATTCAAACTTGGATCGTTCGCCCGCAAGTCCAACTTCTTCAGCCCGGCCCACGCCACCTTCAGATACTGGAATCTTTTACCCGGAATCGACTGTTGACGAGCACCTTGGTGACCGATGCTCACTTGGCGGCATTGGCCATCGAACATCAGTCGGAACTGCATTCCAACGACACCGATTTTGACCGGTTTCCCGGCTTGCGTTGGCGTAATCCCCTTTTGGGGTGAGGACAATAACATGATACGAATGGCTTTGAATCGGGATTGGAAATTCAAGTATGGGCCGGGAGCGCCGGGGGTGAAAGAAAGCCGGGATTGGATTCCGGTCGATTTACCGCATGACGCTTCCATCGATTTGCCGCGCGATCCCTCGGCGATCGGGGGGGCCAGTACCGGTTTTTATCCTGGGTGTAACGCCCTTTACGAGAAGGACCTCGCGGTTCCGGCCGACTGGTTGGGCAAGACAGTTCTTCTGGAGTTGGAGGGGGTTTACCAGAATGCGGTGGTGATAATCAATCGGCAGTTGGTCGGCCGGAATCCGTATGGCTATACCACGTTCCATTGCGATTTGACGCCCTATCTAAAGGAAGGCGTCAATGTCCTGCGAATCGAGGCGTATAATGGGGGATTAGGCAATACCCGTTGGTATAGTGGAAGCGGATTGTACCGGCCGGTGCATCTGTGGGTCGGCGAAAAAATCCATGTCGGTCCTTGGGATGTCGTCGTGGAAACCCCGGACGCTACGCCCGCTGGTTCGACGGCCCGGGTGATGACAACCGTTCGCAACGAGGGAGCGGGAGACGCGTCGCTCACGGTTCGTTCCTCCATTTTGGCTGGGGGTCGGGTCCTGGCCACGACCGAAAGTCCGGTGTCGCTGAAAGCCGGCGCATCCAGCGAAATTCGACAGGACTTTTCGGTGAAGTCCGCACGCCTTTGGTCTCCGTCCGACCCCTTTTTGCATCTCCTGCGCACAGAGGTATTGCGGGCGGGTAAACCGGTGGATGCGATGGAGACGCGGTTTGGATTCCGGACGATCGCCGTGGATGCGGTTCACGGTTTCCGCCTCAACGGCGACCCGATGAAGATGAAGGGGGGCTGCGTCCACCACGACTGCGGACTGCTCGGTTCGGCGGCCCACGCCCGGGCGGAGGAACGCAAGATTGAACTATTGAAGGCGAGCGGGTTCAACGCGGTCCGATGTGCCCATAACCCGCCGTCGCCCGCTTTTCTGGAGGCCTGTGACCGGTTGGGGATGCTGGTGATCGACGAGGCGTTCGACTGCTTCCGTCACGGCAAGAATTATGGGGATTACAGTCTTTGGTTCGAAGACTGGTGGCAACGCGATTTATCCGCCATGATCCGACGCGATCGGCATCATCCGTCCATTGTAATGTGGTCCACCGGCAACGAAATTGTCGAGCGCAACGGTTTGTCGGATGGGGCGGGCTGGTCCCGCCGGTTGGCGGATTACGTGCGGTCACTCGACACGACGCGGCCCGTGACGAACGCCATCTGTGAAATCTTTGAAGATCCGACGCCGCCCGGAGAGACGCCGGACGAAAAAATGGAGCGCTGGGCCCGGGCCACGGACGGTTTTGCGGCGCCCCTGGATGTCGTGGGTTACAACTACCTGGTTCATCGGTATGAGCGGGATGTCCAGCGTTTTCCCGGGCGGATCATCTGCGGGACCGAAACCTTCCCCAAGGAGGCGTTCGACTATTGGGCCGCCACCGAACGCTGTGCCCATGTCATTGGCGACTTCGTGTGGACCAGCCTGGATTATCTGGGCGAGGCGGGCATTGGACACTCGGCCCCCGGCGATAACACCCACGGTCTGAGATTGTTTCCCTGGCACCATGCGAATTGCGGGGATATCGATATTTGCGGAACGAAGCGACCCCAATCGTATTATCGCGACTGTGTTTGGGGCGTGGCCCGGGCGCCTTATATCGCCGTTCATGATCCGGGGCATCACGGCAAAGCAATGGCCGTTTCCCCATGGGGCTGGCCGAATGTCGTGTCGTCCTGGAACTGGCCGGGGCAGGAGGGGAAAGCCTGTACGGTCGATGTGTATAGTTCCGACGATGAAGTTGTATTGCTTTTGGATGGCCGGGAGATCGGCCGGAAACCGGCCGGGAAAGCGAATCGCTATCTGGCCTCGTTCGAATTGGAATATCGCCCCGGCCGACTGGAAGCGGTGGGTCTGAAAAAGGGTGTCGAGCAGGCGCGAACCGTGCTGATGACCGCCGGGGAACCGGTCGCCGTACGTTTATCGGCCGATCGAGCCGAGTTGAACGGGGGCGTCGGCGATTTGGCTTACATTTCGATTGAGGTTGTGGATGCGAAGGGAGTTCGGGTTCCGACCGCAACGAATCGCCTGTTTTTTGCCGCCTGTGGCGCGGGAACCGTTCTGGCGGTCGGTAATGGCGATCCTGTTTCGGAAGAGCCCTTTACCGGGAACACCCGAAGGGTTTGGCGGGGGTTGGCGACCGCCGTTGTTCGGGTAACGGCTGAAGCGGGGGAGATCCTGTTGACGGTGAGCGGCGAAGGATTACGGCCGGCCTCGGTGAAGCTGAGGTGAGCGGGCGCCGCCCGGTATTTCCAGCGGCCGAGGCCGTCCGCCCTCCATTTTCTGTTCCCCGTAAGTAAGACAGGCATTCCTGCCTGTCCAAGTCGGCTAGGCATGATCGACTTAGGGGGATGGTTTGGGCAGATGCTCCAGATCGTCAAGATCCTTCTACCGACCCGATGCGCGCTTGTTCCGTCAGGCGTTTCTTCGCCATATTTATTATCGCAGTTCGGGATGGATCGGGTACTATTTGCCGGTGGTTTGTAAAACAACCGTTGAATCGGAGCGTGAACCATGGCCTTGATGCTTGAAAAACCGGTATTTCGGGGGACGTTGACCGACGAAGTGCTTTGGTATAGTCGGCCGGCGAGCGAATGGATGGAAGGCTTGCCAATCGGTACGGGGCGTCTGGCAGGAATGGTCATGGGCGGCGTGCGGCGCGAACGGATCGCCCTGAACCACGAATGGCTTTGGAAGGGGCGTCATCGGAATCGCGATAACGAAGTCCGGTCGCATCTGTTGCCGGAAGTTCGCCGCCTTTTGTTGGCCGGCCAATATGAAGAAGGGACACGCCTGGCGAATGAGGCGTTTGGCGGTCTGGGCGGAATGTCGGGCAAGCCGCACCGGGTCGATCCCTATCAGCCGGCGGGGGATTTGTATCTGGA
>CAZCDO010000134.1:0-11473 GCA_964497135.1 uncultured Verrucomicrobiota bacterium | reverse complement strand
TGCTGGAGCCGCCATCGCCGACCACGAGAATGCTGCTGTTGATCCAGACGGAGCCTGACCCGGTGACGGTGACGGCGTTACGGTTGGCGCCGCTCTGGGCGCCGATGTGGCCTTGGGCGTTGAACACCGTGCCGCTGTTGGCGATGGTCAGCGTGTTGGTTGAACCCATGTTGCCCACGTAGAGGTCGGCGCGATTGCTCCAGACGGAACCGGTGACCGTGACAGCGTTACTGTTGGCGCTGCCAAAGGTGCCGATGAAACCTTGGTTGTTGAGCACGGTGCCGCTGTTGGTGATGGTCAGCGTGTTGCCGGAGCCTCTGTAGCCGACGTTGAGCGTGTTGTTGTTGCTCCAAACAGATCCGGGAGCGGTGACGGTGATGGCGTTACGGTTGGCGCCGGCGTTTTCGCCGACATAGGTGTTACCCGCGACGGCCACGGCGCCGCTGTTGGCGATGGTCAGCGCGTTGCCGGAGGCGGTGGAACCGACGTAGAAACTGGAGCGATTGTTCCAGGCGGAGCGGGGTCCGGTGACGGTGACCGCGTTGTTGCTCGCGCTGCCAAAGGCGCCGATGTAGCCTTTTAAATTGGACACGATGCCGCCATTGGTGACGGTCAGTGTGTTGCCGAAGCCGGCGGAGCCGACGAAGAGGTCGCTGCTGTTGCTCCAGACGGAACCGGGGCTGGTGACGGTAACGGCGTTGCTATGGGCGCCGACGTTGGCGCCCACGTAGCCGGAGGTGTTGAAGACCCGTCCACTGGCGGTGATGGTCAGCGTGTTGCCGGAGCCGTCTTCGCCGACGGAGAAGAAGGTGCGATTGCTCCAGAGGGAGCCGGATCCGGTTACGGTGGCTGCGTTATTGCTCGCGCCACCCTGGTTGCCGATGAATCCTTGATCATTGTACACGATGCCGCTATTGGCGATGGTCAGGCGGTTGCCTGAACCATTGTCGCCGACGTGGAGGTCGTTGCTATTGCTCCAGATGGAACCGGTGCCGGTGACGAGGGCAAAGTTGTTGCTGGCGGCAGCCGTGTTGCCGATGGTGCCGTAGGTGTCAATCAATTTGCCCGCATTGGTGGCGATAAGGACGTTGAACGGTCCACTGTTGCCGACGTAGTAGTTCCCCGCGACGTTGCTGGTCACGCCGTTGACGATATTGGTGACGCCGGTTTCGGCGGCGGCACGCGACACGACCAGGTTGAGGAAGAGCGCGCTTGCGACGGCAAGGACGGATGTCGTTAAGTATGCGTTTTTCACGATAATTTCCGTTGTTCGTTTCCAATTGTCAACCTGGCCAACGTCGCGCCTCATTTTTGCCGTCCCGAAGCCAACGCGGGAAGGGTACCCAATCGGCGAGAGGAAGGCGAGGGAAACTGGCGGGCCGGATAAGAACCGCATAGATCGGTCGACGCCGATGCTGCTTCCGGCAGACCTGCGGGAGTGGCTTCCTGAAAACCATCTGGTCCATTTCATCTTGGAAGCGGTGGAGGAACTGCCGCTGGAAGGATTCCGCATGAACCTCCGGAGGAGTGGGAGCGCCCATGTCCGCCCTCCCTCATATTAACTTTGCTCATCTACTGTTATGCGACGGGGCACGATACGATTTGTACCTTTCCCCTTCGCAGATTACTGGACCCCGGCTTTCGTATAGCGAAGAATCAGGGCGACCAGGGGTTTGGCATCGTCGAGTCCGTGAGGATGATGGCCGATGGTCGGCTTGTGAAAGACGGTGATTTCTCCGTTCAACGCCTGGTAGCGTCGTTCGATGATCGCGGTATTCTCCTCCACCGGAACCACATCGTCCACATCGCCGACGACATGGATGAGCGGGATTCTGGCTTGGGCCAGGGCGTCGAGCCGGTCGACCGGATTCTTCGACCAGGTGAGCGCTTCCGCTTCGTCTTTGAATCCGTAGCATTCGATCAGCGACTTCCAGTCATCGATACTCCCGTTGCCTTTGCCCTTGCCGCCAGGCCAACTTTTGAAATCACAGACGGGGGCATCCCCATAGATGCAAACTATTTTGTCGGGATTCAAGCTTGCCCAATTGTAAGCGTATAACCCGCCACGGCTGATGCCGATGAGCGTCCCTTTTGTCGCCAGCCCTTTTGCGGTGACCGCGGCGTACAAAGCGTCGAAAAACCTGAGCGCCGTCGGGCAACCGAAGGTATTTCCCACTTCTATGTGGAGATGGTAAAAGCCCTCTCCTATAAGCTGCAAAACCCCGGTGCGGTCGGTGAAAGCGTCCGGGAACTCCATGCACCATGTCCACGGTTTTCCGGGCAGGGCATGTTGGGGTTCGACGACCCACGCTCTACAGCCGTCGATCGTGATGAGATGGCGTTTATAGCCATTCCAAGTGTCCACCTTTTCGCCCGGCCAAGACGGTGTTCCCGACGTTGCCGCGGTCGGCCCGTTGGTCATGGTGCCCTCCGCATCCGACGGCATGCCGGGTAACCCAAGTCAAATGACTTTGAATCTGAAATATCCGGCTTCATCGATTCCCATTTACTTCAGATATCCCGTCGCCTTGAGATTGCGACGGATCCGCGGTTCGATGGGGTCGGTGGCGGGAATGAAGGTTTTTCCGGTGACTTGCTCATAGGCCTGGATATAACGGCGGGCGGCTTCGATCCGAATTTCATCCGGGAGGATGGGGGGGAGACCCTCGCCGCGGAATCCCTGGGCGGCCAGCCATTCGCGGACGTATTCCTTATCGATTTTTCGCTGTTCTTGTCCGGAGGCAAAACGCTCGGCATAGGTGTCGGCGAACCAATAGCGTGAGGAGTCGGGGGTGTGGATTTCGTCTGACACCACCAGCCGGCCGTTCCGCCGTCCGATCTCGTATTTGGTGTCAACAAAGATCAAGCCCTGTCGCGCCGCGTGTTGGACGGCCCGGTCATAGAGCTTGAAACAAATGGCGGCGGCTTCGTCGTAGGTCGCGGCGTCGATCAAGCCTTCCTGGATGGCTTCATCGCGGGAGATGGGCCGATCGTGTTTTTCATGCTTGGTAGTGGGCGTCAGGATGGGCCGTTCGAGTTTTTGGTCTTTTTTCAACCCTTCGGGCAGTTGATTCCCGCAGAAATAGCGGACGCCCCGCTCATAGTTAAACCAGGCGGAGGTGGAGGTCACGCCGGTGATATATCCGCGGACAATGAATTCCAGCGGGAGTTGTTCGCATTCCTGGACAACCATGACATTGGGATCCGGCAGGTCGAGCACATGGTTGGGCGCGATATCGCGGGTGTTATCAAACCAGAAAGCGGCCAGTTGATTGAGAACCTGCCCCTTGAAGGGGATGGTCCCCAGGATGCAATCGAAGGCTGAAATCCGATCGGTGGTGACGAGCAACCGCCGATCGCCCTGCCGGTAGCTGTCGCGGACTTTGCCGCTTTCGCGCGGGCCGAGTTCGTCAAAATGGGTTTCGCTCAAGAGGTTTTTCAGTCCGGCTTTCAGGGTGGTGGGGTCGATCATGCGGTAGATCCTCCTCAAGGAATGGTTTAGGGGGAAGTGGGCAGGCGGTCCAGAAGAATGACATGCGGTACGGAATCCCAGCCGCGCCGGTGGCGGAGGGTTTCGAAGTGAGACCGGCAGGCGGCGATCACTTCATCGGCAAAAGCGGCGATCTGGCGTCCGGCGCGGCGACGGGAGGCGACGAAGGCGCGCGCCGTGGGGCCGAGATTGCGCAAGCCGAGGGTGCCATCGCCCCGGGCCGAGTCCCAGGTGTCGGCGATGGAGTCGAGGCAGACGGTCAGGGTTCGGAAGAGGACGATTTCAAGGCAATCTTCGCGGCGGACGGTCAGGCGTTTCAAATCCAGAATCAGCATGGTGCGTTCGCCGCCGACGGTCCATTCCGCCGGATGCACCAGGCCACAGCCGAAAATCAGGAGGCGCCGGGCGAGGTTTTTTTCGCCGAGGGCGGACAGGGCCTGGGAGGTCATGGCGAGGAGGCGTTCGGATTCGAGGGGAACACCGGCCGGAATCCGTTCATCGACAAAAGCGGCCACTCCGCGGGCCACTTCCAAGATGGATTCAGGGGGCAACGGGTTGAGGCCCGAAGCCGCGGTGTTGATTTCACGAACCAAACGGGCGGTCCATTGGTCGCGGGTGAAGAGCGAAGAGGACGAGGGAATGGCGATCATGATTTGCCCACCAGCCCTTCGATGGCATTGAGAAACTGGTTGACGTCCTTGAACCGGCGGTAGACGGAGGCGAATCGGACATAGGCGACATTGTCAAGGGCTTCCAATTTGGCCATGACCTTTTCGCCGATCGTTTCGCTGGGCACTTCGCGTTCGAATTCGCTTTCGATTTCGGAAACGATGGAATCGACGATATTATCGAGTTGTTCAACGCTGATGGGGCGTTTTTCGCAGGCGCGTTGGATGCCGCTGAAGAGTTTATTGCGATCGAAATCCTCATGGCGACCATCGCGTTTGATGATCCGTAATTCAGCCCGCACAATTTCCTCGCGGGTGGTGTAACGGTGTCCGCATTGGACGCAGAGTCGCCGCCGCCGGATAACTTCCCCATTACGGGTGGCCCGGCTGTCGATGACCTTATCTTCCATGTGCCCGCACCGTGAACAACGCATGATGCCTCCAGTAAAGACGGCATCATAAGTCACACTAGCGGCGGGGTCAAGCAGAATACAAAGCGCTACCGGTAGGGGGTAAGGGCGCTCTCAATATTGCGAGATTTGGACAGAAGTGGTCGCAGTCTCGGAGCCATTATAGCCCGACCCGGCCGTCGAATTGGTCGAGGTGTCGGAACTGGTTGAAGCGCCTTCGATGGTTGAAACAACTGTGAGGGTTTGGACGCTGCCGCTCGTGCTGGATGAGGATGCGGTATAGACTACGGTGGGTCCGATTCGGGTATTGAGGGTTCCGAGACCGGGGTCGCTGATCGACCAGGTATAATCGTATCCGCCGGAAGCGGTGAAAGAGACCGACTGGCCGGCGGCAATGGTAGCGCCTCCCGGGGTGATCGTGACTTGTTCGTCAGCCGAATCCGATTCACAACCGGTGAGAAGACCGGCAATGCCTGCGAACACGATACCGGACGCGACGATCAGGGCGGCCATTGTCTTTTTCATGATTTACCTGGGGTTGGTTTGTTTTAGAGCGGATCAATCAAATCCAAGACGGCATTTTGCCGGTTGGGCGAGTTGGTTTTGGGGGCGAGAGTGGGGGGGGCGGTTCGGGAAGAGCGCTGGTGTTGGGGGGGGTGCGAGGGGCGGGGGGGGCGGGCATCGGAATGACGGCGGTCCGGAGGGGTTGGCACCGGGGTGGATGAATGGGACGGGGGGCCCAGCGCGAGCGCTTTTTCAAAGGTGGAATAGCGCATCAGGGGGACGCCGGTGGGTTTGAGTTGCTTCTCGAGATCTGCATCTCCGGTGATAATGACCCCGCCTCCTCGCGAAATCTGACGGCACTGTTTAAGGAAGACATCAACCCGGTGTTCGGGGGAGTCGACCGGAATGAGAGTGACCTGGCGGGGATGAAAGCGAGGGTCACTCCGATCCGAGCGATTCCGGACGAGAACCAACGTAATGCGGCAATGTTCCTGCTCGGCAAAGGCCTCGATCCGGCGAAGGGTGTTGGGCAGATCCTGGGGCGCGCACGTTTGCTTGCCGAAGAGATCGATCCAGATGTTGGGCTGGCGGGGCTGAGAGACGGTTTTCCAATGGTGGGTAAGCTGGTCCAGAATACGCATCGATCGAAGGAACTCCTTTCAAACTAATGAAATGATCATAAAGGGGCATGCGGAAGATGTCAAGAAGGGGGGTGGGGCCCAAATCCTCGCCGATGCTCCACGTAGGGGTGGTCCCCGACCTGTTCGGGCGCGGGCGGACGGCTCGCCAGAGTCTCGCCCTCCAAACATCAATCTATATAAAATGGATAGCTCTCCTCTGGAGGGCGAGACTCCGGCGAGCCGTCTGCTTCCGCATGGGGAATCAACCCACCCCGGCCTTCGGCCACCCCTCCCAGGAGGGGACCTTGGGGGAATGGTCAATGCCACAAAAAATTTCCTGCGCTTGAGATTCAGAGCACTTTCAAGACCACGACCGTGATGTCGTCCTGTTGTTTGGCCGGCGCGGAAAAACGGCGGGCGGCATCGGCCACCGCGCCCGAGATCTGAGCGGCGGAAGTCCCCGCCTGAGCGCGCAGGACCTGAATGACCCGATCGAGGCCGAAATCTTCCCCATCGGGTGATGCCGATTCGAGCACGCCATCGGAGAGAAACAGCACCATATCCCCCGGTGCCAGTTGGGCCACCTCCGCCTTGGGAAACGATCCTCCGCGATTCAGTCCCAAGGCGGGTGCGGCGGCCGTCAGCTGGGCTTTAATGACGCCATCCGGCCCCAGCACGAGGGCGGCCGGATGGCCGGCGTTCATAAACTCGATGCGGTGTTCAGGGGCGTTCAGGCTGGCGGCGATCATTGTGATAAAGCGATCCTCACCCAGGTCCGCTTCCAGCAGGCGATTGGCATGGGTCATTATTTCCGCCATGCCGGTACAGGTTTGTGCCAGGGCGCGAAGGCAGGCGCGGACGTCGCTCATCAGCAGTGCCGGACCAATCCCATGCCCCGTGACGTCCCCGACCACCAGGCACAGGCTCCCGTCGCGCATCGGGAAAAAATCAAAATAATCCCCCCCCGTGGCTTCAGCCGGGCGGGAGAGCCCCGCGATGTCGTAGCCGTCGATTCGGGGCATAACGGACGGGAAAAGACCTTCTTGAATATCCCGGGCAATCCGCAATTCCTCCGTTTGGGCCATCAACGCCTTTTCCGCCAGAACCCTGTCGCGCCGCGCTTGCGCATCGCGTAATTCCCGGTCAATGGCCGGAGCCAGGCGGGCAAACTGCCCTTTCATAATATAATCCTGTGCGCCCGCCCGCATGGCCTCCACCGCAACCGCTTCTCCGATCATGCCCGATACGATGATAAACGGCGTGTCCAATCCCCGGCCCCTCACCAATTTCAGCGCATGGCCTGAACTAAAGCCGGGCATGTTATGGTCGGAGAGGACGATATCCCAGCTTTGGGAGTCCAGGGCCTCAGTCATTTCCGACTCGGTTTGCACCCGGCGAAAAACCGTTTCGTAGCCGGCCTGCCGCAGGACCCGAACCAACAAGAGCGTATCGTCCTCGGAATCCTCAACAATCAGTACCCGTAATCGCTCGTTCATGCCGGAGCCTCCTTCGGGGCTCACTGGGTTGGGGGGGATTCATTCAGTACCAGCCAGTACATGCCCAACTGTCGAATCGCTTCGCTAAACTGGGTGAAATCGACCGGTTTCTGAATATAACTATTGGCGCCCAAGCTGTACCCCGCCACCAAGTCTCGGTCCTCGTGGGAGGATGTTAAGATCACCACGGGGAGGAGTCGGGTTCGACTATGCGCCCTGATTTGCCGCAGAACCTCAAGTCCTCCCACTTTGGGGAGCTTGAGATCCAGCAACATGACTTCCGGCAAAGGTTCCGATGCCGCGTCCGCGTAACTTCCGTTCGCGAACAGATAATCGAGGGCCTCTTCCCCGTCTCCGATCACTTTTACTTCATTCGCAATATTATTTTTTTTGAAGGCCCGCAACGCCAGGGCAATATCGTCCGGGTTGTCTTCGACCAGCAAGATCCGTTTGCTTCGCATATCCGCCTCCTTCCGGCTGGTGTCCGGCCGATTCTCTTTTTACAAGGTAAAAAAGAACATCGCCCCCTGTTCGGGTTGTCCTTCCGCACCGACCGTTCCGCCGTGTCTCAGCACAATCCGCTGAACAATCGCCAAACCGATCCCCGTTCCCGGAAACGCCGTGAGGGAGTGCAGGCGCTGGAAGGGCTTGAACAATTTGTCGGAATAGCGCATGTCGAACCCCACTCCGTTGTCGCGAACGAAATAGACGGACTGTCCCTGGCGTTGGGTGACGCCGAATTCGATCACGGCGCGCGGCGCCCGGCCGGTGAATTTAAAGGCGTTCCGCAGTAGATTCTCGAGCGCAATGGCCAGCAACCGTGCATCCCCCGACGCCCGGACTCCGGGCTCGATGATGAACTCCACCGCGCGGTCGGGTTGTTCGATCCGAAGTTGGTCGGCGATCGTTTGCACGATGGCGCTCAGGTCCACAGAGTCGTGCTGGATGACGGATCGTGAAATGCGGGACAGGTTCAGGAGGTCGTCGATGAGTCGGGCCATGCGCTGGCAGGCTGACCGGATGCGCGTGAGATACTCCAGCGCCTGCGGGTCGAGTTGGCCGGCATAGTCATCCAGCAGGGCCTGGCTGAAACCGTCCATGCTTCGCAGCGGCGCCCGTAAATCGTGCGACACGGAATAACTGAAGGCTTCGAGATCGTGATTGGCGACTTCCAGTTGCGCCGCATGTTGCTCGAGATCGGCCCCGAGCCGTTTCAATTCCTCATTTTGGGTTGCGAAGTGCCGGGTCAGGAGGCGATTCTGCTCGCTGATCCAGCCGAGAACCAGAACCACCGCCACCGCCACCAAGGCCAGAAGAAGGGCCGCGCTCCCGATTCGCAGGCACAACAATCGGGCGGGCGCATAGGCCAATTCCTGGGGTTGGCAGGCCACCGTAACCCAGGACCGTCGGGACAGGTTGACCGGAGCGACCGCGGCGATCATGGTGATCCCACTCAACGGGTCGCGGTAGGTGCCGGCCTTGCTTTTGCCTTGAAGCCCCGATTGTATCAGCGGCAAAGCGGCGTATTCGACGCGTAAAAGCGACTTGAGTTCGAGGTGCGGATGGGCGGCGATGGTCCCGGTATGATCGATTAAAAAAACAGATCCCTCGGTCCCGAACCGAATGCGTTTGAACCATTCGGTCAGGCTGTCCAGCCGGTGTTGCAATACCAGAATTCCGATCAGCGATCCGTCGGTTTTGCGGAGGGGAATGGCGACCGCCACGACCAGCGGTTTGGGCTCGGCGTTCCGCTGATACACTTCTGAAACATAAGGCACCCACCCGTTGGTGACTCCCCGATACCAACCCCGATCGCTGAAGTTCCGGCCGAGGGACTCCGGGGCGGGCGGGTAGTCGCTCCACAGGTTGCCCTTCAGGTCGGTGATGAAAATGCGGTCCACCCGGGGATACGCTTTTACCACGGGCATGAGCCGCGCCCGCACCCCGTCCTCGTCGTGGGACTCCACCGCCTCGATCATGTTCGGAAGTCCCGCCACCGCCTTTCCCAGGCTGATGCTCGACTCGATTTCGCGCTCGGCCAGTTCGGCGCTGATGAACGCCGTTGCGGCATTGCCATCCGCCACAAACGAATGGACCGACTGGGAGGCGAAATAGATCGCCACGCTTCCGAGCAATAGAATGGGCAGAAGCGCCGCGCCGACCAGAAGGCCCCACTTGAAGAAATGCGCAAAATGAATTTTAACAATCCGCATTTTCGGCCACGCTTCCCAGTAGGAACGGCGAGTTAACCGTGGTTACATGCTCTCTTCATTCGCAACAATAATGAATAAAAGCGGATTTGCAAGCGTTTTTTGGATTTAAGCGGGGCTCTGGTTTGCATTCTGTGTCGCTTGCCATCGGGGGAGTCGTGATGGTTTCCCTCCGGGTCGGGGGCTTCCGTGGTGAAGAGGACCCCCTCACCGGCTTGCGCGGCAGAGGAAATAGGGGTGTTCCGGCTGGGGCTCGATCCCCGGCACAAAGCTCCGGCGACCAACCGGCAAACTAAGCCGATCAGCGAAAACGGCATCCGCCGGCGCATTCTTGGCTGCTTCAATTGCCGCCAGAGAACCTGACCGAGCAGAACCAGCAGGAGGAGGTAAAGCAACGGCAACCACAAATCGCGGAACACCACTTTACCGACCTGCATCGGATTGAGATGGAACCCGATGGGGAACAGCCCTTGTTGCGCCCAACCGGATCGCAACGAAGCGGACCCTGGAATATTTTGCCTATCACCGCGGGCAGAGGATCAAGGATGCCCGGCAAATTGGGTTAAAAAGGTGTTTGTGTCGTAACGCATTTCCGAGTACCCTCTTACGGTTTGCTACCCATTTGTTGATCAACCGGGGGGGGACTTTGGCCTCGCCAAAGCCTGCCCGGTTGTTAGAATAGATCGATGGGCTGGGAACCGGCTTGGGAGTTTACCGACTATGCAATGGCTATTGAATCAAATATTCGGATCGAAAAAAGAGCGCGACGTCAAGATATTGCGCCCTTTCGTGGAAAAAATCAACGAGGCGGAACGTTCGTTGCAGGCGCTTTCGGAAGAGCAATTAAAGGCCAAGACCGGCGAATTCCGGGAGCGGCTGAAAAACGGCGCGACCCTGGACGATCTGATGGTGGAGGCTTTTGCCGTGGTGAAGAACGCCTGCCGACGCCTGCAGGGAACGAAGGCGCAGGTCTGCGGACATGAGTTATCCTGGGAAATGGTGCCGTTCGATGTTCAGTTGATGGGGGGGATTGTTTTGCATCAGGGCACGATCTCCGAGATGGCGACCGGCGAAGGCAAGACTCTGGTGGCGACGTTGCCCCTTTATCTGAATGCGTTGAACGGGGAGAATGTTCACCTGGTCACCGTAAACGATTATTTGGCGCGGCGCGATGCCCAATGGATGGGGCATCTGCTGACCTATCTCGGGTTGACCATCGGTTGCATTCAGAATTCGATGGGGTCGACCGAGCGGCGGCGGCAATACGCGTGCGACATCACGTATGGGACCAACAGCGAATTCGGGTTTGATTATTTGCGCGACAACGGCATGGCTTGGCGATCCGAGGAGCAGGTTCAGCGTGGACACCATTATGCGATCGTGGATGAAATCGACAGTATTTTGATCGACGAGGCGCGGACGCCGCTGATTATTTCCGGTCCGGTTCCGGTCTCGACCCATCAATATGCCGGGTTGAAGCCCCGGGTCGAGCGCCTGGTCCGCCGCCAGATGGAGCAATGCAATGGATTGATCTCCGAGGTTAAAAGCCTGCTGGAAAAAGGGGCCGAGGAGGAGGCGATGTACCGCCTCTATCAGGTCCGGCACGGCATGCCCAAGAACAAGCAGTTGATGCACCTGATGGAGGATCCGGTGGTCCGGAAGCTGATCGAGAAGGTCGAGAACATCATGCTGACGGACATGCGCAAGGAACAGGCGCGGGAGTTGCGGGAGGAACTGTTCTTCAACATCGACGAAAAGGGGCACGATGCGAACCTGACCGAGAAGGGCTGTGCGGAATTGAACCCCGAGGATCCGGAGATGTTCGTGCTGCCCGATCTGGTGGTGCTGATCGGCGACCTGGAGGCAACGCCGGGGTTGAGCGACTCCGAGCGGGTGGTGAAACGCCAGGAATTGCAGGACAAGTTTTTCGAACGGAGCGAGCGCATCCACAATGTGGACCAATTGATCCGGGCCTACTGCATTTATGAGCGGGACGTGGAATATGTGGTTCAGGACAACCAGGTGTTGATCGTCGATGAATACACCGGACGCATCCTGCCCGGCCGGCGTTGGAG